>SYAZ01000003.1 GCA_005788815.1 Actinomycetota bacterium
CTCACACAGGTATTTTGACACAAACTGAACTATGTGAGAAAAGGCTTCATTACGACGAAAGCGTATGGAGCCCAAGATGAGAATCGAACTCACGACCTACGCATTACGAGTGCGTTGCTCTACCGACTGAGCTACCTGGGCGGGTAGGTATTCAACTTTACCGACCGAATTGGTAGGACCATCAATGCGCTTGCCGCAAGGCCAGCACCAACGAAGGATTAGATATCTCCGGGTGCTTGTGGGGCAGTGGTATCGGGGTTGGCTCGAGCGATGCGCAATGCCACCCATATAAAGAGGAATTGGAAAGGCAGGCGGCCATAGGAAACGAGTTGTTGGCTGATTTCTTCGTTGCGCCAATCCCAGGCCATGTAAATGTTTGCTGGGTACACCCCAATGAATAGCCACACTGCAGCAAGCGCACCCAGGCGGCGAGTAGCGGGGCGAAGCAGAAGAACTGCAATGACAATCTCTGCAACACCACTGACATACGTCCAGAACGATTGCGATGGTGGCAACCATGGTGGAACGATGTCATTGAAAAATTCTGGACCAGTGAAATGCATGATGCCGGCAAAGCCAAGGAAGAGTCCTACAACTACCGCCATCTTGTTCCATAGTGACTGATTCATTCTTTGTTCTCCAATACAAACTGCAACGCAGCGTCGGCTTGTGGCGATGGTAGTGACCAAATGAGATCACGCAACATGATGGCTTCGTTGACGTTCAAACTGAGACGGCGCATTCCTTCGTGTAAGCGATTCACTGCTGTTACATATGCCTCTGGTCTGTGTATGTGACCATTCAGTGCCAACTCATTACGGTACACCGATGCAACTTCAGTAAGACCTGCCCGCAACTCATCGGTGCGATAGCGCCGAATCTCGCGCTTGTGTCTATCTTCCAGAATCTTTTTGCCTCCGCGCTTCACGCCCATAACGGCAAGGGTTTTTTCTAAGTTGTCTATTTCAGATTCATGCGAACGTTGCATAGGTTCAACTGCATCATCGAGTAAGGCAAGGATTTGTTCCACGATGGCTGCAACTGTTGCGCCTGTGCCATCAATACGTTTCGGGATGTTTGCGAAAAACTTTCGACGTTGAACCAACTGTGCGTCGGATGCCAGCAAGCGTGCACGCGACAAACTTCCGTGCGAAGAACGTGCAGCAGTGCGTGCCGTGATTTCTGAAATACCTGATTGCATAAGTACAGACGCAATGGTGTCGTCTTCTAACAAACCAAAATGCACAGTGACACAACGTGAGGCAATGGTGACGAGCGAGTCGCCGATTTGATCTGCAAGAAGAATGAAGAACACACCGGGTGGTGGTTCTTCAACTGTTTTCAAAAGTTTGGCGGCAGCGCCCGGCGACATGAGATTGACCTCATGCATGATGATGACTTTGCGAGATGCTTCCGACGGGGTGGTGGAAGCAATGCGAACAATCTCTTCAGCTTCGTCAGTGAGAATGGATGCGCCGGCACGGCGAAACTCGTGCACGTCTGGATGAGCTCCACGCATTGCCATTTCATTAACGCGGTCGGCAGGATTCTCATCACCCGAAAGCAAAAATGAAGCACATGCCCGCGCTGCTTCTTCTGAGCCGCATCCTTCAACTCCAACCAGCAGAAAGGCATGCACTGGGTTGATGACTGCATGGCGAAGTTGGTCGACCGCACGGTCTTGCCCAACTACTGAATCCCACACTGAAGCCATGCAGGCAGGTTACTGATTCAGTCTGGCAAGGACAGCAGTACGGATGGCAACCTCCACGTCGTCCTTAGGGGCAGTGCCGTCTATGACAATCCACCGCTCGGGGTCGGCCTCGCGTAGCTGCGCAAAACCGTCGTTGATGCGCGTAAAAAAGTCTGCGCCTTCACGCTCGAATCTGTCGAGGTCTCTCTTTGCGAGGCGTTCGTTCAAGATGGGTGTTGGTACGGAAATGAACACCACCATGTCGGGAAGGCGACCATCGAGTGCCCACGTGGAGATGTTCAACAAATCGGGAGTACCAAGTCTGCGGCCATAGCCCTGATAAGCGAGCGTTGAATAAATGGAGCGGTCACTTACAACATGTTGGCCGCGTGCAAGCGCAGGTTGAATTACTTCGGCCATGTGTTGAGCGCGATCAGCTGCCATGAGTAGTGCTTCAGTGCGTGGCGACAAGTCGGTATTTTCCGGGTCGGCCAATATCGCGCGAAGCAAACCACCAATGCGAGTGCCGCCTGGTTCGCGCGTCATCACCGCATCAAGATGTTCGGCTAACCGTTTTGTGTGCGTGCTTTTTCCGCAGCCCTCGAGACCTTCAAGCGCGATGTATGCAGGCGATGTCACTCTGCATCCGGCTTGAGAGGAGCGGCCTTCTTCTTCGCAGGCGCTTTCTTTGCAGCAGCTTTTTTGGCGGGTGCCTTTTTCGCAGGTGCCTTCTTGGCTAGGGCTTTACGGCCGCCGGCTTTCTTCTTCTTTGGTCCGCCGTTTGCTTCTATGTATTCACGACGCAATTGCAGAAGTTCGTATGCACGCTCGTTAGTCATGGCTTCCATACGGTCACCACGAGTGAGGCCAGCATTAGTTTCGCCGTCGGTGACGTAGTCGCCAAACTTGCCTTCTTTTCCAACAACTGGTTTTTCGCTGACGGGGTCATTGCCGAACTCGCGAAGCGGTGGCTTTGCAGCTGCGCGACCGCGACCAAAGACGCGTGGTGTTGCAAGCAAAGCAAGTGCTTCTTCGAGCGTGACAGTAAGTAGGTGTTCTTCGGTTTGCAACGAACGACTGTCTTTGCCCTTGCTCACGTATGGGCCGTAGCGACCATTTTGTGCGGTGATGATTTCGCCATCGGTTGGGTCTGCACCAACGGTGCGTGGAAGAGACAAGAGATCGAGTGCGTCCTTCATAGAGAAGCGATCAATGTTCATTGTCTTGAACAACGACACCATCTTTGGTTTTTCAAATCCAGTTGGTGGTTCGTCCATGGTGCCCCACTGCACGTACGCACCGTAACGACCTGACTTTGCAAACACGGGGAAACCATCGTGTTCGCCAATAGGTACATCGCCCTTTGGAGCTTTTAGCAATATGACTGCTGCATCAAGAGTGAGTTCGTCTGGAGTCATGGTGTCGGGAACACTTGCCGTGTTTTCACCCGATCGAACATATGGGCCGTACAAACCAGGCTTGACGATGACTTCGTCACCTGTGTCTGGGTGTACTCCGAGAACAAACGTGTTTGCTTCTGCTGCATCAATAGTGTCGAGCTTGTTTGCAACGATTCCTTGCAGCCCAAGTTTTTCGTCTTTACCGAAATAGAAATCATGCAGCCACTGCACTTTGCCAATTTCGCCGCGTGCAATTTCGTCGAGACCAGCGTCTACTCCGGCTGTGAATTTGTAATCCACCAGTTCCTTAAAGTTATTTTCAAGCAAACGAATTACTGAAAACGCAGTCCATGTGGGAACAAGAGATGTTCCCTTCTTCCACAAGTAATGACCACGATCCACCATGGTGGAAATAATGGAGGCCCACGTTGAAGGGCGACCAATTGCAAGTTCTTCCAGGCGCTTCACTAGCGATGCTTCGGTGAAACGTGGCGGAGGAGTAGTGGTGTGCGTAATTGATTTGTAATCAGAGACAGGAACGTTTTGCCCAACCTCTAACGGTGGCAACAACAATGCATTCTCGTCTTCTGAAACAACATCATCCTCATCATGCGATTCTTCGTATGCCTGGCGGTATCCGGGGAATGTAATGGTGGTTCCGCTAGCCGCGAATTCACAATCGCTGCGTTGCGAATCTGTTGCAGTGGCGCCAAGGCGAAGACTGACTGTGATGCCGGTGGTGTCTGCCATTTGCGAAGCGAGTGTGCGCTGCCAAATGAGGCGATACACGCTGATGTCTTGACCACGCAGTTCGCCAGCCAACTGATCGGGTGAACGCAATGGCAAAGCCGGGCGAATTGCTTCGTGTGCTTCCTGCGCATTCTTTACTTTGGTTTGATACGAACGTGGTTTCTCGGTGAGGAACTTGTCGCCATAGTCACGCTTTACATACGTACGAATTTCGTCGACTGCTTCTGAAGAAAGAGTGACAGAGTCGGTACGCATATACGTAATGAATCCACGCTCGTATAGGCCCTGAGCAATGCTCATGACTTGGCGCGAAGACAAGCGAAGTTTGCGACCTGCTTCTTGCTGCAATGTGCTGGTTGTAAACGGAGCTTTTGGAGAAGACCTGTACGGCTTGTCTTCCACACTGCGCACGATGAGATCTACGTCTTTGAGGCCAGCGACAATCTCTGCTCCACGATTGGCATCAAGAATGAATGCTTCTGGACGAACGACGCCCATGTCGTCGAAATCTTTTCCGGTTGCAATACGGGTGCCATTAAGCGACAACAACTTCGCAGTAAAAGAAGGAGTTGTGTTTGTGTCTGCTTCAAGAGAGAAGTAATCGGCAGAACGAAACTTGATGCGCTCGTTTTCTCGCTCCACAACCAATCGCAAGGCAGGGCTTTGTACGCGTCCTGCAGAAAGTCCTCGGTTAACGCGGCGCCACAAGACAGGCGACACTTCGTATCCGTAGAGACGATCGAGAATACGTCGAGCTTCAGCAGCGTCAACTAATCCGTAATCAATACTGCGTGGGTTTTCAACTGCGGCTTGAATTGCCTTTGCATTGATTTCGTGGAACACCATTCGGTGTGTCGGAATTTTTGGCTTGAGTTGTTCAACAAGGTGCCAAGAGATTGCTTCGCCTTCGCGGTCTTCGTCCGTTGCGAGATACAGAGTGTCTGCATTCTTTAAGAGAGCCTTCAGCTCTTTCACGACGGTCTTGCCGCGCTCAGTTAGTTCCCATGCAGGCTTGAAGTCGTTATCCACATCTACTGCTAATCCCTTGCTTGGAAGGTCGGCAATATGACCCACTGACGCACGGACATCAAAGTCTGGTCCGAGGTATTGGGAGATGGTTTTCGCCTTTGCGGGCGACTCAACGATGACGAGTGACTTGGCCATATCTTTTTCAGGGCTAGGTGATTTTCCCCTGCCTTGTCAAGGCGAAGGGAGCAAACGCTTGCTGCGTCAGGGTATCGGGGAGGTGCGCTCGTGGTGACTTCCCTCAACGTCGATACGGGGCAAAAGCTTGTCCAGCCAGGCTGGAATCCACCAATTCTTGGCTCCGAGGAGCTCCATGGTGGCAGGTACAAGGACCATCCGAACGATGGTGGCGTCCACAAAAACGGCCACAGCCATGCCCAGGCCGAAGAGCTTGAGTTGCCTGTCATGACCCAAAACAAAGGCTCCGAATACGCACACCATGATGAGAGCCGCGGCGGTAATAACGCGTGCGGTTGCAGCGACACCATCTGCCACAGCGGTGGTGTTGTCGCCTGTGCGTGTGAACTCTTCCTTCATGCGTGAGAGAAGGAACACTTCGTAGTCCATAGACAAACCAAACACGATTGCAAACAAGAACATTGGTGCCCACGCTTCGATAGGTCCGGCCTTGCCGACGCCGATGAGATTTGCACCCCAACCCCATTGGAATACAGCAACGATCACGCCGTACGCCGCGCCCACAGACAACATGTTCATGAGCACTGCTTTTAGCGGAACGAGCAAACTGCGGAACACGAGCATGAGAAGAAGGAATGAAAGCAGAAGCACAACACCGATGAGTAACGGCAACTTCTTTGCCAAGTAATCAGAGAAGTCAACAGAAGCCGCGGTGAACCCACCGACCTTTGCTGTAACACCACTAGACGGGATGACTTCTTCACGGAGGGCGTGAACAAGATCAGTTGTTTCTTCGTCTTGAGGTGAAGAAGTGGGATACGCAACAACTAGTGCTACGGAATCACTTTGCAATGGAGCAGGAGATACAAACTCGATGCCTGGAGTTTTGCTAATTGTCTGTGTGAATGCAGAAATCTTTTCTTTGTTGCCAACTGCATCACCAGTGATTACCAAAAAGAGAGGACCATTAAAACCAGCGCCAAAACCTTCGCTGATCAGGTCATAGGCCTTGCGTACATCGGTGGTCTCTGGCTGATTGCCTGCATCACCAAAACCCAATCGAATGTCCAACGTAGGAACGGCGAGAAGCAATAGAAAAAATGAAGCCGCAAGAAAGGAAGTCCATGGCTTGCGTTGCACGACTCGGCTCCAGCGCCACCAGACAGAGCTTTGGTGATCGTTCTGTGCGCGATGAGGAATCGGTTTACGAAGCGCAGGCACAACGAAACGCGACAATTGACCAACAACGCCAACTGCTAAACCAGCCAAGAAAATCGGGAGGTTTTTGGCGAAAACTGCAACGAAA
>SYAZ01000004.1 GCA_005788815.1 Actinomycetota bacterium
CAGCCTGTTCGCGTTTCCCATGATATTTCTGGCTCCTATCGGGGGCCGCATGACTCAGAAGGTAGGTCCGTTTAGAGCAAGCATCGTCGGGTTGAGCATCGCGTCACTATTCATGGTGATGTACGGAATTTTGTGGTCTCCATATCCGATGTTGTTCATTGGAGTCATGCACGGAGTCGTGGACGGTCTCACAATTACAGGAGGATCTGCAGCAGTAGCAATCGTTGCCCCGCGAGAACGTCTTGCTTCAGCACAAGGCTTGTTCGGAGGACTCCAAACATTGACGGGCGGCATTGCGGCAGTTGCCGCAGGCACCGCTTACGGAATCATTGGTCGCGCCACATTTGTTTGGTGCGCAATCATCATGCTTGTTTTCATCGCTGTCGGTGCTTGGTTAGCTAAAGGCAGTCTGGGAATCACCGGTAAAGACATTGCTATTGAAGCTGCACCTGCGTAATAGTGCGTGACTTGCTGTAACTAATTCTGTACAGACTGAATTGCGCTCCACACATTGAATGCCGTGCACGGCATGTCAATATGGGTAACACCTAAGTGACTCACAGCATCAATCACCGCGTTATGCACAGCCGGAGTTGCACCAATGGTGCCCGCTTCGCCAATTCCTTTTGCTCCCAATGGGTTGCGAGGAGTTGGCGTTTCCATTGGTACCCGTTCAAAGCTTGGTAATTCAGCAGCTGAGATAAAGCCGTAATCAGCAAGGTTTGACGTGATGGGGTTGCCATCTGGGTCATACGCAACTACTTCAAGTAATGCTTGAGCAATGCCTTGCGCTACCCCACCGTGCACCTGGCCATCGACCAACAGTGGGTTAATAATTGTTCCTGCGTCATCACATGCAATATGACGAATCACACCGACTGATCCGGTTTCAGTATCTACCTCTACAACACAAACATGAGTTCCGAATGGGAAAGTTGCTCCTTCGGGAACAAAGTCAATCTCTGCTTCTAACGGAGCATCGACCGCAACCATAAGGTCGGCCCATGTACGCACTGGCGTTGGTGAACCTTTCACGTGGAAACCTCCACGCACCGTGTCGATAACAATGTCTTCTACAGCGGCTTCAAGAAGATCTGCAGCACGTTGACGCGCCTTTTCGATGACAGCATCGGCAGCCAACTTTGCTGCACTGCCACCTACTTGAAGTGAACGTGAACCACCTGTTCCGCCACCGTGATCAATGTCGTCTGTATCGCCGAAGCGAAATTCAATTTTGTTCATTGGGATGCCAGTGGACTGAGACACAATCATTGACCAAGCGGTGTGGTGGCCTTGACCGTGGGAAGAAGAACCAGTACGAATAATTGCTCCACCATCAGCAGTGATTTCAACAGCGCCATAATCCCCCGAACCCATGGGGTTCGTTGTCTCAACATACGATGCCAATCCAATACCAATTTGCACTGGATTGTTTGATGCACGACGAGCAGTTTGCTCACTGCGTAGTTCTTCGTACCCCGCAGCATTCAATGCGAGTTCAAGTGCCGCGGCATATTCACCCGAGTCGTACTTGGCACCCATTGAAGTAGTGAGTGGGAATGCAGATGGTGCAATGTAATTTCTGCGACGAATTTCTGCAGGGTCTATGCCACACACTCGTGCAAACTCATCAATCGTTCGTTCGATTGCTGCAGTTGCCTCTGGGCGACCTGCGCCACGATAGGCAACTGTGGGTGTCGTATTCGTAACAACAGAGTGCGATTCGAATTGAACGTTGGCAATGTCGTACACACCGCCAGCCATCATGCGGGTCATGAATGGAAGCACTGCACCTGCACGCGCATAAGCGCCAGCGTCTTGCAACAAGTCCAAGCGATACGCAGTGATGCGACCATCGCGAGTGCCGCCCATGCGAGTACGTTGACGCTGCGCGCGACCATGACCCATGGAGACCATGTTCTCGGTTCGCGTTTCAGTCCATCGCACTGGAACGCCCAATTTGCGAGTGGCCCAACCCACGAGGATTTCCTCTGGATAGACGCCGGACTTTGCACCAAAGCCGCCGCCGACATCTGGTGTGATGACACGCACATTGGCTTTGTCTATACCCAAAATTTCAGCAAGGCCGTCGCGAGCGCCATGGGCACCTTGGCTACATGCCCATTGTGTGAGACGTGAACCATCCCACGACGCAACACAAGCGCGGACTTCCATTGGTGCCGGCGCAACACGTTGATTCTCAATAGTGAGATCAACAACTACTTCGCAATCAGCAAAAATGTCGTCGTTGCTAGCTGCAGCAAATGTGAGGACAATGTTTGACTCTGCTGCAGGATGTAACAAGTTTTCGTTCTTTACAGATTCATCCATGTCAAGCAGCACGGGTAATGGTTCGTAGTCCACAATGATTGTCTCAGCGGCATCTGTTCCGGTGCTCTTGTCATCGCTGACAACAACAGCCACAAGGTCACCCACATAGCGCACGGTGTCGATTGCAAGATAAGGAAACACAATCCCCTTGTTCATGAACCCGTGTGCAGGCGGTGCAGGTGGAAGATCTATGTCTGCTGCGGTCCATACTGCGCGTACGCCAGGCATAGACAGTGCTTCGCTCGCATCAAACCCAGTGATGCGCGCATGCGCAATTGGTGAACGGACAAACGTGAGATGCAGTGCACCTTCCACGGGAAGGTTGCCGATGTAAGTTCCCTCACCTTTAAGAAAACGTGGGTCTTCAATTCGGACAACTCGTGTGCCGAGAATGCTCATGCTGACCAGCCGCCGTCAACCACAAATTCAGATCCGGTTGAATACGCACTGTCGTCACTACCCAAGTACAACGCAAGTCGTGCAACGTGAATCGGTTCTGCCTCGTAGCCGAGTGGAATGCGTGTACGCACTAATTCACGTACACCTTCACCTGCTTCGTCGAAGGTTTGGAGCATTGGAGTGTCGATAATGCCAGGGTGAATGGAGTTCACGCGAACACCATATGGTGCAAGTTCTTTCGCCACGCCTTTGGTCATGCCGCGCACTGCCCACTTGCTTGCACCGTAGGCAAGAAATCCTGGAGTTCCGTCTAGGCCAGCAACCGAAGAGATGTTGATAATGCTTCCATTGCCGCGACTCACCATGTGCGGGGCAACTGATTTCATACCTAAAAACACACCGGTGACATTGATATCCATGGTGCGACTGAATGCAGGAAGTGTGGTGTCGAGCACTGAACCACGTTCAAAGATGCCGGCGTTGTTTACAAGAATGTCGAGTTGACCAAATGTCTTGATGACTGATTCAACGACTGAAGTCCAATCATCTTCTTTTGTTACATCGTGATGAATGAATGTGCATACTGATCCGTCAGGAGATAGACGCTTTGCTGTTTCTTGGCCCACCGAGTCGAGGACATCAGAGATAACAACTTTTGCCCCTTCATCGATAAAGAGCTGTGCTTCTGAGGCACCCATGCCACGTGCGCCACCAGTAATAAGCGCAACTTTGCCTTCAAGACGTGATTTTCCCATGCAGTTGTTCTACTCCATTTGGGGATTAATGAACGACCCCAGCCTTGTCGTCGGCACGTATCTGGAGAACAAGACGGGCCGCCACGATGAGGAGAAGAATTGCAAACAAGACATTCGACACCGTGTCTGACATGCGAGCAGATATCCATCCACCGGCAATGGCCGACAAAATACCCCCCAGTCCCAGAATGCCTGCGGCGCGCAGATCCACATTCTTTTTTGAACGGTTACGAAACGTTCCCATGATGGCGGTGGGAATGATGACTGCGACCGAAGTTCCTTTTGCCATGGCAGACGGCATCTGCAAAAGCATCATCATGGCCGGCACCATCACCACGCCGCCGCCAACCCCAAGTAGCCCAGCCAAGATGCCAGTTGCAACACCAATTGCCATAAGAGCAGCAATGTCACCAATTGAAAGAACCGCACGAGTGGGCTCGGATGTAAGAGGCAGGAACAAACGGACTGCGGTAACGAGAAGGAGTGTGGCAAAGCCAATGGCAAGTGCACGGTGTGGCAAGACGTTTAGTAGTCGTGTGCCAAGCACGGCGCCAGCAAGTGCGCCAACAGCAAGACACGCTCCGACACGCCAGTCCACATGATCGTGAGTCCAGTACGACAATAAAGAGGACACAGAGATTGGCAACACGGCGGCCAATGAGGTGCCGTGCGCAATGCGTTGGTCCATCTTTGCCACCAGAACTAGGCCTGGGACAATGAGGATTCCGCCACCGACACCGAATAGTCCAGAGAGAAAGCCTGCTGCTACTCCAACAAGGACGATTGTGGTGATGCTGCCCGTGTACTTACCCGATGACGAAGAATCGATGGCATCGGGCGAAGAACTCATAACCCTATGTTTCCACAATTCCCAAGAATTCCGTATCTTTACGAACTATGGGTCGCATGATGTGGAGATTCATTGGTGTTGCGTCTCTCGTGCTGGTGACTGCCTGCTCAGATACGAAGACAACCGCAACACAACAATCAACTGATTTCAGTTCACTCGTAGAGCGTGTGGCAAGCAACTGCACAGATGCCCCTGTTCCACGATTAGGCCAAGGAAACTTCTGCATTGATAGTGGCTTTACGTTTTCGAAAGATGATTTCTCTTTTGCGAACTGGGGAAGATCGCAGAAAGCAGATGAAAACATCACCATTCAAACCCTCATTGATCTCTTTGGCCATAACTCAGTCTGCTTGAACGGCAACGAGGCAACGTGCACGGTTCGCCCCATCACAACACAAAAACTTGTTGAATGGAATAGTGCACTTGCTGGCGGTCGATGCGAAGGCATCGCCACATTAAGTGCACGGCTGCACATGGGAATTGATGACCCATCGCAATTCAGCACATCGTCCACCACCAATTCCATTCGCAAGAACAACAGAGAACTAAACCAGGCACTTGTGTATTGGTGGGCAACTCAACTACTTCCCGAAGTGGCAAATAGAGCAGAGGAATCACGTACGCGTTCTCCATTAGAACTCGTCGACGACCTGATTAATGGATTCATCAACCAAGACGGCTACACCATCGGCATGTACTTCAATAATGCGGGCCACTCAGTGATGCCATTTGCAGTAACCGAGCGCGCCAAAGCTTTTGTGATTCATGTATACGACAACAATTATCCGGGAGAACGACGAGAGATTGAGATAGACAAAGACCTGAATACATGGTCGTACAACAACGCACTGCAACGAGGTGACGGCACTTTTGTTGACTGGCGCGGCGGAACAGGCAGTTTGGAATTGACCCCCATTGCCTCGCGTGAAGGACCATTTCAATGTCCCTTCTGCCTTGATATTAAAAACATTGAAAAGACAACCCTCACTGTGTCATCACAAGATCCCAAGAATCCTGTCTATGTGCGGCTGAACAGTCGACGCGGTTCCATAACAACAACGCCAGAAACAACTACAAACACCATTGATGGGGCGACAATTGAAACATCAAAGAATGGCATCAACGGGCTTCTGACAATCACACTTCCGGCAGACGTTGGCGACTTTGATGTGGATTTTCAAAGCAGCAACAGCGTCTCAATGACTGGTGATGCAGTCGCCACACTTGCCCGTCCCAATATGGCAAGTATCCAAATTGCGGGAAACATTGCACTTCAATCATCAAAGAACTCTGAATCATCTGTAATTTCTGCCAGAAAAGCGTCGACACTAATTCAGGCTCCAAGAAATCGAATTCTGCGAGTGTCACTCGCGGCGCGAAACCAAATAACACACAGCACCTTGCGCGGTGGCGAATCGCTGATTGCATATCAACTCACAGATAATTCAATTGAGGTTTCGCTCAAGGGAGCCAACGGCGAGAGCACTTCGCCGACACGCTTCTCCATGAAGCCCGGTTCATTCGTATCTAGCAGCACACTCAATATGGACAACGCAGGTGCAGTTGTCGTGACCGAATCACGTGTTGATGCGATGCCTGTTTTGCCTCAGAGAAAACAGAACTTCACTCCGCAAACAAGCACTACAACTTCAACGTTGGTAGAGACACCATCAAGCATCGTGATTTACGAGCCGGATTAAGGACTCGACAGGACTACGACTTAACGGAAGTGAACTGCAACTTCGTTCCAGAACGTTACATATGAGTTAAGACGTTCCGATGCAGAGTTCCCCAGTGTGAAGTCAGGAACACAGATCTCGTCGAAACCAAGTTCTTTGTACTGACCAACTGCATCGACGATTTGTGATGTAGTGCCCAGAAC
>SYAZ01000005.1 GCA_005788815.1 Actinomycetota bacterium
AAGTTCACCATGGGCATTGGTCCACTTCTGATTTGTGGCTTCGCAGTTCCCGTCTCTAACAGCATGATCTTTGCTGCTCTCAGTGACTTGCAAGATAAATACGGATTCAACAATGCAGGTCTTGGACTCATCGCAGCATCTGGTTTCCTTGCATCGCTTATTGTCCAGCTCTTTCTCGCTCCGTATGCAGACCGTGGCAAACCAAAACGTTTTGTTCTTGCTGCACTGATTCTTGCGGCCATCGGTTCTGCAATGTTTGCCTTCGGAAATGCGCTGTGGATGTTTGTGGCAGCGCGAGCAATCACTGGTGCATCACTCGGCACAAGTGGCCCTGCCATCAGAGCCATTGCCGCCAACATAGATAAAGCACGTGCCGCCGAACGGCTGGGCCGACTGCGCGGCATTGAACTCGCAGGTTTCACAGGTGGACCGCTGATTGGAGCGCTTCTCATCGGTCCGTTCGGATTACGTGGCGCGTTCCTTGTTTTTGCCGTTCTCGCTTTGGCCGCTTTCTTCATTGTTCTGCCACGCCATCTTCCATCACTGCCGACAACGGGTGCATCAAATCGCCTCAGTCTTGAGCTTTTGAAATTACGACCAGTACGCGCAGCAGCATTGGCATCGCTCACTCTCTTCATTCCTATTGGCGTGTATGACGCACTCTGGGATAGGTATGTCACTGATCGTGGCGGCACAAATGCCATGGTCGGAATGACATTCCTTCTCTACACAATTCCATTCATCCTCCTTGGCGCTGCCGGCGGTCGACTTGCCGACAAACGAGGTGCTGCACGAATGACCGTGATCGGAATCTTTATGACAGTGCCGTTGGTGTTTGTATACGGTCTTCTCAACAGCGCATGGTTGCTTGTTGGCTTCGCAGTTGTCGAAGGCGTCATTGGTGCGCTCACTATTCCTGCTGCGCAATCATTGATGGCTCAAGTGGCACCCAAAGGACGCGCATCTGCAGCACAAGGACTTAGTGGTGCAGGCGACCTCACAGCTGGCGTGTTGATGTCTCTTATCGCACCTGTTCTCTACGGCTCATCTGAATCCGTGGCACGTGGCGGTCTGATTACCTTCGGATTCGCCGCAGCATTGATGGCGATATGCGGAACGGTCGTGGCCCTCATGTTGAGACCCACGACCGTTACCAGTACTTCCGAGCAATAGCTCGATTCAGTTGTACGAAGCGTTGATTACTTCAAACGCTCGATGATCATTGCCATACCCTGGCCACCACCGACGCACATGGACTCCATGCCGTAGGTCTTGTCTTCCCACTGAAGACCATTGATGAGGGTTGTCATGATGCGAGCACCGGTCATACCGAATGGGTGACCAAGTGCGATGCCGCCACCATGGATGTTCAGTTTGTCCATTGGAATTCCAAGGTGCTTTGCCGAAGGAAGAACCTGTGCAGCAAATGCTTCGTTGATTTCAACAAGATCAATCTGATCGATTGTCATGCCGGCGCGCTTCAGTGCTTGACGGCATGCTTCGATTGGACCAAGACCCATAATTTCTGGGTTGATGCCAGAAACACCCGAGGACACGATGCGTGCAAGTGGGGTGAGACCCAATTGCTTTGCCTTGGTGTCACTCATCACCATTACTGCTGCTGCACCATCATTCAATGGGCAAGCATTTCCTGCTGTCACTGATCCGTCTGGGCGGAACACTGGCTTCAACTGTGATGTTGCTTCGTATGTGGTGCCGGCGCGTGGGCCATCGTCTTTGCTGACGACAGTGCCGTCTGGCAATACGAGTGGAGTGATTTCACGCTCGAAGAAACCATTCTCTTGGTGAGCAACTGCGAGGTTGTGTGAACGAACACCGAAGTGGTCCATCTCTTCACGAGTGACGCCTTCCTGCTGAACAACGTTTTCTGCAGTCTGACCCATTGCGATGTATGCGTCGGGAAGACCGGTTGGCGGTGTCCACACTTCTGCGCCACCTTCGGCACGTGCACGAGTACGAGCACCAGCATCTTTGAAGATTGCGTTTGGAGCAGAGTCAGATGCACCTGATGCATAACGGCTCACTGTCTCAACACCGGCAGCGATAAAGCAGTCGCCCTCTCCGGCGCGAATGGCATGTGCTGCCATGCGAATGGTCTGCAATGAAGATGAGCAGTAACGGTTGACGGTGACGCCAGGAACATCGTCGAGGCCAGCAAGAATTGCGACCATACGACCAATATTGAATCCGCCTTCGCCTGCTGGCTGGCCGATTCCCATAATGAGGTCTTCAACATCGGTTGACTTCACTTGTGGCACTTTTGCCATCAGTGCGCGAACGATCTGTGCTGCCATGTCGTCGGGACGAAGGTCTTTGAGAGAACCTTTGTTGGCGCGACCGATTGGGCTACGGGCTGTGGCGACGATTACTGCTTCAGGCATGGATTCCTTTCGTGGTTCGCTCTTCGAACCGACCCCATAAGGGTAGTCAAGTTTGCAGGAAAATCTGTCCTCGACCTGCCCCGCTACGCAGTATCGACTCTATTTCTCCTATTATTTGCCCATGCAGTTGCCTAACGTTCCTCTTTCCGACATAAACCTTTCGAGTGAAACTTTTTGGACAGCGCCTCGTGATTGGCGCGAGGGTGCCTTCAAGACCCTGCGCGATGAATCACCTTTCCAATTCTTTGAAGAGACCGTCATCCCGGATTCACCATTTCCCCCCGGCCGCGGTTATCGCGCCCTCACTCGCCACGACGACATCTGGCATGTGAGCCGCAATGCGTCACAGTTCTGCAGTGGACAAGGTTCAAACATTGGCGACCTGCCTGTTGAACTGAATGAGTTCTTTGGCTCCATGATCAACATGGACGACCCAAAACATTTCCGTCTTCGCAGCATTGTTGCAAAGGGCTTTGGTCCTCGCGAGATTGCACGTGT
>SYAZ01000022.1 GCA_005788815.1 Actinomycetota bacterium
GGTCGACTTGCTGCAAGTAACGAAGCTGCGCACCTCTTGCGCTTTGCACCTCGTCATTCCACAACAGAAGTAGTGCGCAACTTGTACCAGTGGCCAAGTGTCGAGCGAATCCCTGCGCGAAGGCAAGTTGCATAATCATGCCTTTTGCAATTGCCGGCGACGGAACACGAATTCACTACGAAGTCACAGGCCTCACAAAACGTGCACCAGTATTGCTTGTTCAGGGTCTTGGTGGCGAGAAAAACTCATGGAACTTGCAACGTGCCGCGTTGGCATTACGCCATCGCACCATTGCGTTTGATAATCGTGGTGCAGGTCGCAGTGACAAGCCGGACGGCAAGTACAACCTGGAAGAAATGGCCGATGATGCAATCGCCGTGCTCGACGCTGCAGGTATTGAAAATGCACACGTAGTGGGATTGTCTATGGGTGGCGCAATTAGCCAGATCATCGCGTTGAAGCACCCCAATCGAGTGCGCTCGCTCACGCTTGTTGCAACTGCATGCCGTAATCATGCTTGGCGCGAAGAACTGCTGCAATCATGGGCCACCACTGCTGAAACACAGGGAATGACAGCCGTTGGAAAAGAAGCCGCGCGTTGGATGATTGGCCCACGATCATTTCGTCGAGTCTTGCCTGCGCTTGGCTGGATGGGCCCACTTCAATTGTTCAATCCAGCAAACGCATTCGTTTCGCAAGTTAGAGCGATTCTTTCCACGGATGACGGCGCGCTGAACACTGAACTCGCAAACATCGTGTGCCCCACCATGGTTGTTGTGGGTAATCAAGATGTTCTTACGCCACGTGGTGACGCCGAAGAAATCGCATCACTCATTCCGACTGCAGAGTTAGTAATCATCAGCGGTGGCGCACACGGTCTGCACATCGAACATGCATCTACTTTCAATCGCATCTTGCTTGAATTTCTCGGTCGCGCTGAAAAAGTGTTCGTGCCACATGGTCATGCAGCAGCCGTGGCTGTTTAACACATGCGAATCATCATCGTTGGCGCAGGTTTATCTGGTCTCATGGCAGCACAGTCATGTGTTCAAGCGGGACACGATGTCATTGTGTTCGATAAAGGTCGCAGTGTTGGTGGTCGCTTAGCAACACGGCGCGTTGGTACAGCTGTGTTAGATCATGGTGCGCAATTCTTTACCGTGAGAGAAGCGGCGTTTCAATCTCATGTAGACGCATGGATATCTGCTGGCGTGGCGCGTGAGTGGTGTCGCGGATTCGGTGCAGACGACGGACACCCTCGCTACGTGGGTGCAAACGGCATGACATCAATTGCAAAGCATCTGGCTATCGGCCTAGACATACGTTGTAGTTCGCTTGTCTTTTCTATGAGTCGAGTTGAAAGTGAATGGCACATCACCACCGATGATGGCGTTGTGCACGTTGCGGATCGTGTCATCCTCACTGCTCCATTGCCACAATCTTTCTCGCTCATGTTTTCTGCAGGTCTTGAAATGCCCGCCGACCTTCGTCGCATTGACTACGACCGCACTCTCGGACTTCTTGTCACTCTTGACTCGTCTCAGCATCAAGTTCCTTCACCCGGCGGATTACAAAACCCCGATGAGGTGTTCTCATTCATTGGCGACAACACCGCAAAAGGTATTAGTGAGTCACCAGCACTCACCTTCCACGCCAACCCCGCATGGAGCCTGCAACATTTCGAAGACAGCACCGAAGACATTCATGCCTTATTACTGGCTGCTGCTCAACCATGGCTTGGGTCTGCTGTCATCACCGAATCCCAGGTAAAGAAATGGCGTTTTGCCACTCCACAAAATCTGTGGCCAGACGCATGTTGGGTGGATGAAACAAACACCTTGGTGATTGCTGGCGATGCTTTTGCAGGTCCGCGCATGGAAGGCGCCGCCCTCAGTGGGCTAGCAGCCGCCTCAGCTGTATGCCACTAAGAGTTATCTAGGCCACAGTTGCAAGTAAGGCAGCTGTGGCCTTTCTCATTGCATCAGTTGTTGCGCTCTGTGGCAATGCATCGCATGCACGCTCTGCATCAGTCACATATGCGCGCGCTTTTTCAATCGCCATCGCAATTCCGCCATTCGAGCGAACAATATGCAATACCTTCTCGCGTTCCACTTCATTGAGCGGCTTACCCAAGATGGAACCAAGTTCGCTTGCAGCGGGGCCACCGGCAGCCAGAGTGTGCAGCACTGGAAGCGTGTACACACCTTCCTCCATATCGTGGCCTGCGGGCTTTCCTAATTGCGCGTCTGTAGCAGTGAGATCGAGAACATCGTCCACAATTTGAAACACCATGCCATAGGCAGTGCCGTATGCCGTTAAAGCGTCGATAGTTGCGCGGTCGTGGCCAGCAACGATTCCGCCAATGCGCGCTGCCGTGGAATACAACGATGCTGTTTTCCCATCGATGGAATTGAGATACGAATCAATTGGGCGCGCCACGTTGTATGTATGACGCAATTCTTCAATCTGCCCTTCACACAAGTGACCAATAGTGCGAGCAAGTAGCGCAGCAACTTCGGTGCCAAGTGATGCTGCGATTTCAGATGCCTTTGCCAACAAGAAGTCACCAGCCAAAATTGCTTGAAGATTGCCCCATTTGGCATTCACAGTGTCAACACCACGTCGTGTGGTGGATTCATCCATGACATCGTCGTGATACAGCGATCCGAGGTGTACTAATTCACACGAAATTCCACCGGCAATAGCTTCCTCAGAAGCAGGACCATCGGTCGATATCTGCGACGCCACTATGGTGAAAACGGGGCGCAAGCGCTTCCCGCCCGCCGAAATAAGGTGTGACGCGATCTCGGTAAGATAGGCATCAGGCGTACGCACGGCACCAAGAAGAGCCTGTTCCACCCTGAGGCGGTCATTTTCCATGGTCGGCAACCCGAGCAGTGGTGAATTTGTCACAGCATTTAGGTTACGGCTTCTCATGGGGTAGCCACTCTCCTAGCCGATACACTTTGTTTCAATATCCACCAATTTCAATCGGGGTGGTCCCATTGTTCGAACGTTTTACAGACCGGGCCCGCAGGGTCGTTGTTCTCGCCCAGGAAGAGGCGCGTCTTCTCAACCATTCATACATTGGTACGGAGCACATCCTTCTTGGCCTCATCCATGAAGGTGAAGGCGTAGCTGCGAAAGCACTCGAGTCTCTCAACATCTCTCTTGAAGCCGTGCGTGCTCAAGTAGAAGAAATCATCGGTCAAGGTGGTTCGTCACCTTCTGGTCACATTCCTTTCACACCGCGTGCAAAGATAGTTCTCGAACTGTCATTGCGTGAAGCATTGCAATTGGGTCACAACTACATCGGCACCGAGCACATCCTTCTCGGTCTTTTGCGTGAGGGTGAAGGCGTTGCAACTCAAGTTCTCGTCAAGTTGGGAGCCGACCTCGGCAAAGTTCGTCAGCAAGTCATTCAGTTGTTGTCTGGCTACCAAGGCCCAGGCACAAAGAACGAAGCACCTGGCGGCACCGCTGCAGGCGCAAAAGAAGACGCCGGCGACAAGGGTGGCAGCCAGATTCTCGATCAGTTCGGTCGCAACCTCACACAGTTGGCTCGCGACAAGAAACTCGATCCAGTCATTGGTCGTACGCGTGAACTAGAGCGCGTCATGCAAATTCTTTCTCGTCGTACAAAGAACAACCCAGTTCTTATCGGTGAGCCTGGTGTTGGTAAGACCGCAGTTGTTGAAGGTCTCGCACAGCGCATCGTGTCGGGTGACATTCCCGAAACTTTGAAAGACAAGCAGTTGTACACACTCGACCTTGGCGCACTTGTTGCAGGTAGCCGCTACCGCGGTGACTTTGAAGAGCGCTTGAAGAAAGTGTTAAAAGAAATCAAGACACGTGGTGACATTGTTTTATTCATCGATGAAATTCACACTCTTGTAGGTGCTGGTGCAGCTGAAGGCGCAATCGACGCCGCAAGCATTCTCAAGCCAATGCTTGCTCGTGGTGAATTGCAAACAATTGGTGCAACAACCACCGATGAGTACCGCAAGCATCTTGAAAAAGACGCCGCACTCGAGCGTCGTTTCCAACCAGTAAAAGTGGAAGAGCCAACTGTTGCTCACACCATTGAAATCTTGAAGGGTGTGCGCGACAAGTACGAAACGCACCACCGTGTCACCATCACCGATCAGGCCATCGTTGCTGCTGCAAACCTTGCAGACCGTTACATCGCCGACCGTCACTTGCCAGACAAGGCAATCGACCTCATCGATGAAGCCGGTTCTCGTTTGCGCATCAAGCGCATGCAAACACCACCAGACCTCAAAGATCTTGAGAATCGCATTGGTGTTGTGCAAGAAGCGAAGAAGAAGGCAATCGAAGATCAGCAGTTTGAAGCAGCCGGACGCCTTCGCGACCAAGAGCGCGAACTTCTGGAAGAAAAAGCTTCCAAGGAAACTGAAATCAAGGCATCTGGCGTCAACTTGTTCGACGAAGTAGACGAAGAAGCAATTGCAGAAGTTCTTAGCATCTGGACTGGTATTCCGGTGTACAAACTCACCGAAGAAGAAACAGCCAAGTTGCTCAACATGGAAGGTGAACTGCACAAGCGCATCATCGGCCAAGAAAACGCAATCAAAGCTGTATCGCAGAGCATCCGTCGTACACGTGCTGGTCTGAAAGACCCACGTCGTCCAAGCGGTTCGTTCATCTTCCTCGGACCAACTGGTGTTGGTAAAACCGAGCTTGCAAAAACTCTTACTGAGTTCTTGTTTGGTGACGATCAAGCACTCATCACGCTCGACATGTCTGAGTACATGGAAAAGCACACAGTGAGCCGTTTGGTTGGTTCCCCTCCCGGGTACGTGGGCTACGAAGAAGGCGGGCAACTCACTGAGGCAGTGCGTCGTAAGCCGTTCTCGGTTGTCTTGTTTGACGAAATCGAAAAGGCACACCCCGACGTGTTCAACACGTTGTTGCAGATTCTTGAAGAAGGTCGTCTCACCGACAGCCAGGGCCGCAGTGTCGACTTCCGTAACACTGTTCTCATCATGACTTCAAACTTGGGAACCGCAGATTTGCGTAAGTCAAACGTTGGCTTCACCACCGGTGATGCGGCAATGTCTTACGAGCGCATGAAAGACAAAGTCAACGATGCACTCAAGATGCACTTCCGCCCAGAGTTCCTCAACCGCATCGACGAGACCATCGTGTTCCACGAACTCTCGAAGCCAGAGGTTGTACAGATGGTCGACATGATGACAAAGCGTCTTGCCGGACAACTTGAATCACAAGGACTCGGGATTGAACTCACACAGGCAGCCAAAGAACTGCTTGCTGATTTCGGTTACGACCCTCAACTCGGTGCTCGCCCGCTGCGTCGCGCAATCCAACGCCACATTGAAGATGCATTGTCAGAGAAAATCCTCTACAAGCAATTCAGCGCCGGACAAATCATTGTTGTCGACGCTGAAGACAATCCTGAGAATCCTGGCAAGCGACACATTGTGTTCCGTGCCGTCGAGGGAATCGTTGCACCAAGCGAACCACCATTCGCTGGCGACACCGCCACCACCACCGAGTGACCTCAACACGTTTATCGCGCTTAATTGCGGTGATAGCCGCAACTTTTATCTTGGCTTCATGTCGTGTCGACACGTCGGTGTCTCTGCAAGTGAATCCAAATGGTTCAGGAACAATCAAAGTGATTGTCATTGCTGACGCTGAAATTGTGAAAGCAGCACCAGGTTTGAAGGGCGACATTCGCGTTGACGATCTAGTAGCAGCCGGATGGACAGTAGACGGCCCTCGCACATCAGACGATGGTGCACTCGTTTTGGTTATTCAACACAGTTTTAATGGCCCCACTGAAGCAACAGCTTTATTATCGCAAATTAACGGCACACGTGGACCGCTGCACGAAATGAATCTCACTCGCACAGGTAAAGACACCAACAGCACATGGAAACTGACAGGCCGTTTGGAAATCAACGGTGGTCTTGAAGCGTTTGCAGATGACGCTACAAATACGTTGTTAGGTGGCGGACCATTTAGTGAGCAAATTGCAGCTCAAGGTACAGACCTTGGTGATGCCATAGGTATTACTTTCATCACGCGTTTGCCTGGCACTGTAGATTCCACCACTGGTAAAACAGGGGCCGGTGTCGTCACGTGGCGTGTCCCCACAGATGGCACTCCCACAGATATTGCCACCACTGTCACCAACGTAGACGTGGCCTCCAGCATTTCGCGCGTTGCTCGGGTTCTCATTCTTGGTCTTCTTGTACTGTGGGTCCTCGGTTCGCTATTTCTTATTCTCATGGTGATGAATGCGCGAAACAAGACCACACGCACACCCCGCCTATAAGGTCAGTACGTGGCAAAACTTCGACTCGTTCATCGGTGCACCGAATGCGGCGGTTCATTTCCCAAATGGTCAGGCAAATGTCTTGCATGTGGCGCCTGGAACTCACTCGTTGAAGACGTTGAAGGCCCCGAAGAATCGTTTGTCACTCTTGCAGCAGGTCTTGCACTTGTGCCACCTGGTGAAGCAACACCAATTGGCGATGTCAATCCCAACGAGAGCGACCCTGTACCTACTGGCATTGGCGAACTCGATCGCGTGCTCGGTGGTGGTTTAGTTCCTGGTTCTGTCACGTTGCTTGGTGGCGAACCAGGCATTGGCAAAAGCACACTCCTTTTGCAATTACTTGCAGGCGCCACTGGCCCATCGCTCTATGTCACTGCAGAAGAAAGCGCGCAACAAGTACGCCTGCGCGCCGACCGCCTTGGTGCCATCAGTCCCGAGTTGTGGCTGCTGCCCGAAATGTCATTGCCCAACATCATCGCTGCAATCGACAAGATCTCTCCATCGTTAGTGGTTATCGACTCCATTCAAACTGTTGTCGATCCTGAACTTGGTTCGTCGCCAGGTTCCGTTGTTCAAGTTCGTGGTTGCGCGCATCGATTAGTGCAAGAAGCAAAACGCAGAAACATTTCGGTAGTCATTGTTGGCCATGTCACGAAAGAGGGCGGGCTCGCTGGGCCCCGCGTGCTCGAACATGTTGTCGACACTGTTCTTTCATTTGAAGGTGAACGCCACAATGCGTTACGCCTCATGCGTGCATCAAAACATCGTTTTGGCCCCACAAACGAACTTGGTCTTTTTGAAATGACCGAAACTGGTCTCACTGGTGTTCCCGATGCAAGCCAATTGTTCCTCACCGATCGCCGCACTGGTGTTCCTGGTTCAGTTGTTGTTCCCACTATTGAAGGTCAACGACCACTGCTGGTGGAATTGCAAGCGCTCACGAATCCAACCAACTCTGCTGTACCTGCACGCCGCAGTGCACAAGGCGTCGATCAGGGTCGTTTGTCTATGTTGCTTGCGGTACTCGAGCGCCGTGCTCGCGTCAGCCTTGCAGGCCACGAAGTGTTCGCATCAGTTGTTGGTGGCGTGAAACTCACGGAGCCTGGTGCAGATCTTGGTTTGTGCCTCGCACTTGTGTCGGCCGTGTCCAACATTCCGTTGCCCGCAGACTTAGTTGTTATGGGTGAAGTTGGTCTTGCTGGCGAAGTGCGTCAAGTGGGTCACCTGTCACGCAGGCTCAACGAAGCTGCTCGCCTCGGGTTCACTCAGGCCATTGTTCCCGCTAGCGCACAAGACAAGGCCGAGGGAATCACACTTCGGCGAGCCAGCACCATCAATGAAGCACTCGCTCTTGCGGGCTTCACCACCAACGGCTAAACCAATTTCGTAGCCTTCGCCAGTTTTAGGGAGTCGCGACTCGCTGAATCACTCTGGCTGCACCAGTGCCCTTTACTACCCACATCTCAAGACCTGCTCCTACTGGCGGTCCGTGTAGATACTTCCAATTGAGAGTTGAACGGAAAGATGTACTGGCACCTTTCTTCAACCCGGCAAGTTCAGACACCATGCCAACAGCTTTCCCGTTGTACACCAAGACACCTTCAGCATCTGATCCAAACGTTTCTGTGGCAGTTACGGCGCCTTCCACCTGTGTTGGTACAAAGCCAAATTCACCGTCTGTAAAGAACGATGATTCAGATATTGCATTGAAATCTTCTATACCTTGCACTGACCAGCTCATACTCGTGATGTCAGGGCCAGTTGGTGTCATCACTGCACCATTGATGATGTCACCATGTTGACCAGCACGAACTATGTCTTCGGCATTTCCTTCTGCATCAACCCATTCGTCGTATCGCACTGCTCGTTTCACTATGTCGGCAAAAGTTGTGGACAGAGAATGCGAACCCTTTGGCCACACAATCTTTCGAGACTCACGAACTGGACACGACGTTTTTAGATCTACACCATCAAATGTCCAGCCTGCATCAATCCCAGTGGCGGCTACAACAGTAGGAAAAATATCAATGGAAGACGTTGCGCAGTCATTTACGTCACCAACAGATTGGTCTGGGTATTTGATGAAAAGTGGAACTCTGTAAATATCTTCAAGTGTTGCCGGACTCTTCACATTGATCTTCGAACGCTTGTTTTCTCCTAGTTCAAATGTCAATCCATGATCAGCAGTAACAATCACCATCGTTCGATTCCAGTTAGCTGATCGTTTCAATTCTGTTACCAGTTTTGCAATCATGTTGTCGGTTGCAACATATTGCAGCAAAAGCGCTTGGTATTGATCGCGCACTCTGTCAACGACGGTGTTGCTTCGCTTGTCTGTATTCAATGCACGTGAACGGCGCATATCAGGCGTGAGCATCCATGGGCGATGCGGCGTGAGCACATGTGCAAAATGCAATGTAGGTCGATCTGCTCTCGCAGCACGATTGATTACTCCGTCTAACACCGGCACTTGCGACATCGGGCCGCCACTCTCCCATTGCTTCACCGTGGTGGAGTTTGCTTGTTGCTTCTTTTCCTCAGTGAGTGACAGCGTTGTGGTTGGCCCAGGGACGGTGGTGGACGTTGCTATGTCATTGTCGATTTCACCATTGTCCATTGCCCCAAAACCGCCCCAGCCTTCATCAATAGCGGGCAATCGACTACGCAATTCTTTGGGCAATACTTTGTGACCCACAACTACCAGTGCATCTTTCAAGAAAGACGTGAACGGGGTTCGGCGTGATACCACTACTTCTTCCTCTGTTGGAACTGTCGTGTCTGTGACAGTCGTGCTCGTGCCACCAGGGAACGCAATGTGGTCACCACCTGTAACAGAAACTTTGTTACATACTTTTTTTGGACACAAAGCAGTAGCCACTTCGTGTGCGTCCATCGCCATGTGACCGTTCATCAGTGTGAACAGGTTTTTGGGATGCTTTACCAATACTGGCGAAACATTCGACACAGGCCATTTTCCAGTCAGCATTGCAGGCACAGCATCTGTTGTTGTTTGTGATGTTGCCAGCACGTTTCTGTACCAAGTAGACGAAGATGCAAGGGCTGCAAAACCTGGGTATCGATTTGCATTGATCTCGCCAGTTGTTGTCATGAGGGGCCAGAGTGGCGCTTCATCAAGGACAATCCACACAACACTTACTTGGTCACGGGGTGTACCAACTTTTACCTCTGGTATCGAATCTTTCTCAATCGCAAGTACTTGCGCATTTGGTGGCGAGATGACAGACATTGCCGACACCACGAAAGATATTGCTACAACTATCGACAGTGGAGATAAATACGTGACCCACGATGTCACTGCTGATCGTTGGTCGATAAGCCAGGTCATACCCAATGCAATGACACCGGTGTACAACATGTCGATGCCCCATGGGCCAAAGCTGAGATTACGCAGCACAACAAGTGCTACTGCCCACGACGCCACCAAGACGAGTAGTCGATGCACCCACATCCCAAGTGTTGGATGCAGTGAGGTAACAACGACGTCTATAGCGGTAAAGACTGCGGTCGGTACAAGCAACACGACGAGACCGAACACCACAACGATGGTGCCTTCATAATTTGCTGACGCGAAAACAGCGACACTCGAGCCGTACAACTGCAACAAGGGCTGTGCTATCGCCACCGTCAACAGAGCCAGATACACAGCCGCTCTGCGACCCACCGCAGTGATAGGCGGGGGCTGAGGGCCTTTCTTCATAAGGGCAAACTCTACGGGCGCAGTCCTCTGTCTCGGAAGGCTCTCCACTTGTTAGAGTCTCTAACCATGCCGAACATGGCCATTTCCCTTACCCGTACACGGCCTCTGGTGCCTGGGTTGGCGTTTGCAGCGGTTGCGGTCTTTTGTGGGTTCAACATCAATTGGTTGTGGAGCAGCATCTCGCCTCTCACGGCATCACTGCTCATCGGTGCTGTCTTAGGAAACATTGGTGTCATTCCCGCCCAGTGTGATGAGGGTCTGAAATTTGCATCGCGTCACATCTTGCGAGCCGGAATTGTTTTACTTGGTCTGCAGTTGTCGTTCAACGAAGTTGCCAAACTTGGTAGCCGCGGTTTCGTGGCGGTGATCGCAGTAGTCGCAATCACATTCTTCGGCACACAGTTCTTTGCACGTCTACTCAACGTGTCGCCCGGCCTTGGTTTGCTCACGGCCACTGGTTACTCCATCTGTGGTGTTTCTGCAGTGAGCGCAATGGTGGGTGCAGTCGACGGTGATGAAGAAGATGCAACATATGCAATTGCTCTTGTCACGCTCTTTGGCAGCATTTCCATCTTTGCGCTTCCTGCCCTTGGTCACCTATTCAATATGGGCAACGTTCGTTTCGGTATGTGGGCAGGTTCCTCAGTGCACGACGTTGCACAAGTAGTTGCAGGAGCCACTGCATACTCACCCCAGTCGCTCTCACCAGCCGTCATTGTAAAACTCACGCGCGTCGTACTGCTCGCTCCACTTGTTGCCATCATGGCCTATCGCCATAGTCACATCTTGCAAAGAAAATTGACACCAAAAAGCACTGCGAAAGTCTCACCGCTTCCTATGTTCATCGTTCTGTTTCTTCTTGCAGTGGCAGTTCGCACCACTGGCGTATTGTCCGACGACATCATCACAAACTCAAAACACATTGAAAAGACATTGCTAGCGATGGCGCTAGTAGGTCTTGGAGCCGGCGTCAATATCAAAAAACTTCGTCTCCTCGGAATGCGACCACTGATGCTGGGTGTTTTCTCCTGGGTACTTGTTATCGCTACTTCCTATTTCACTATTCGCCTTATTCCCCTTGATCTCTAATCACTCACAAGAAAGAAAACACCATGATTGAAATGAATTGGTTTTTGCCCACAGGCGGCGACTCACGCGATGTATTGCCAGACGAAACATCTGTGAATCGCTCCCCTAGTCATCAGTACTTGGCGCAAGTTGCTCGCGCATGTGAAGACTTAGGGTTCGAGGCGCTTCTCACGCCATGTGGCACGGGTTGTGAAGATGCATGGCTTGCAACTTCATCCCTCATTGCACTTACATCGCGCATCAAGTTCCTTGTTGCGTTTCGCCCTGCATTGCTTACCCCTACGTTGGCTGCGCAAATGGCAAGCACCATGCAGCGCATGTCGGGCGGGCGTTGCCTAGTAAACATCGTCACGGGCGCAGAGCAAGCAGAGCTCGCTCGGTTTGGTATTTCTGAAGACAAAGAGACGCGCTACGAACGCACCGGAGAATTTGTGCAAGTCATGCGTGGAGCATGGTCTGGTGAGCCATTTAGTTTCAAAGGCAAGTTTTTTGAAGTCACAGATGCCACCACACGCGAAGTCCCCTCACCTATTCCGCCTATCTACTTCGGCGGCGCAAGCGATGCCGCAGAAAATGTGGCGGCGGAAAATGTAGATCTGTACTTGTCGTGGGGTGAAACACCTACTGCAATCACTGAACGTCATGAACGCGTAGCTGCCAAAGCCGCTGCTCATGGTCGCTCAGTTCGTTTTGGTATTCGTTTTCATACCATCGCTCGACCAACAAGTGAAGAAGCCTGGGCCGTTGCCGACAACATCTTGAACTCAATGTCACCCGATGCAATTGCTACCGCGCGTGAAGATTTCTTGAAGACACAATCTGTTGGTCAACGCAGGCAGTTTGATTTACACGGTGGCGATCTTTCGAAACTAGAGATTCACCCGAACGTGTGGGCAGGCATTGGCCTAGTGCGCGGAGGTGTTGGCACTGCACTTGTTGGTAGTTACGAAGAAGTTGCAGACAGAATCGTTGAGTATCACAACCTTGGTATCGATGCTTTCATCATGTCTGGCTACCCGCATTTGGAAGAGGCCTATTGGTTTGGGGAAGGCGTCATGCCCATTTTGCGCGAGCGTGGATACCTGCCAGCACTAGAAGGCGGTCCCACCAAGGTGTTCTCTTTCCGATGAAGCGCATTGGGTTACTACTTGTTGGGCATATTGATGCCGGCAGTCTGCACGTGGGTGGTGACTATCCCGAGTTGTATACAGAGTTGTTGCAGCCACTTGGCATTGAGCTCACCACATACAGATGTGACGACGGCCAACTACCCGACTCGCTAGATGAACAAGATGGTTGGATGTGTTCACCTAGTCGTCTCAGTGTGTACGACGACCATGCGTGGTTGCGCGATGTTGAACAACTGTTGCGAGACATGGTGGCGAAAGAAACGCCGTACGTTGGCATTTGTTTCGGGCACCAACTCATGGGTCAGGCTTTAGGTGCAACGGTGGCAAAGGCGGATTACGGCTGGGGCATTGGTGCAAAGTCATACGAAGTTATTGAGCAACAACTCTGGATGGATTCGTCTGAAGACATCGTGCTTGCAGCAAGCCACCAAGACCAAGTGATGAGCCTGCCAAACGGAGCACGTCTCTTTGCTCGTTCCGACTATTGCCCTATCGGTGGCATGTTGATCGGTGAACGCGCATGGACACTGCAAGTGCACCCAGAGTTTTCGCCTGCCCTTGCCGACAGTTTGTTGGCCACACGGCTTGCACTATTCGGCGAAGAGAAAGCCCAGAGCGCGCGCGCAACGTTGCATCAGCCACTTCATCAACAACGAATCTCTGGTTGGATCTCACGATTCTTCCATCAGTTCTAATGCCTATTCAGAAACAACGTCTGAACCGTGCCACGGTTATCGATAAGGCAATGCTGATTGCAGATGCTGAAGGAATCGACGCAGTCACGCTTAGTCGTATTGCATCTGATGCCGGCGTGAAACAACCTGCTTTGTATAAACACGTCACGGGTATTGAAGAGTTGTGGATGCTGCTCTCTTTGCGTGCCCGAGATTTATTGGTAGACGCACTCAGCACAGCAATAGCTGGCACTACTCGCGAACATGCGGTGATAGCAGCCTCACAAGCCTGGCGCACGTTTGTGCAAGAGCATCCAGGTTTGTATAGCGCTACAGATCGTGTGCCATCGGTGGGTGATGCAGACATTGAGTTGTCGCTCACTCGCGTGGTGGCGACACTCACTACAGCGTTAGACGGTTACGAACTAACTCCAGCACAGCGCGCACATTGTGCTCGTAGTCTGCGAAGTGCGCTGCACGGTTTCTGTGTTTTGGAAAAAGACAACGGTCATCCAGAGCCGTATGCGCTTGATAGCAGCCTGACTCAGTTAGTGGAACTTTTCATTCGAGGTATTGAAACCCTCGAACCTTGACTCACTTGAGTGTGATGAATGGTCCATTCCAAACGGTCTTCTTGTTATTGCTGCGATTAGCAACTACAACCACTCGTACTCGACCACTCTGCTCAGTTGTGATTGACGAAAGAACTGTTGTGCCCGCTTTAGTTTTAGACAGCTTGGCTTCAATTACTTTTCCTGTTTCATCGCGCAGTTCAATCGAGTAGCGAATAATTTGTTGCCGTTTGTCTTCTGACTTTGGCGTCACAACACCAACCGACACGCTTCGATCATTTAAGAAAATAGCTACTTCCGAAGCAACACTTGTGGCTGGTTTCTTTGCGATAGTAATGGCACGACCTGCATTCGACCCAAACAGCTTGGTTTGAATGTAGTTAGAAGCAATTGACGCAGGGCTTGCGGTATCGCCGTTGCGCGCAACAACTGTGAATCGATACTTGACGCCTTTTTGTAGACCCTTAATGACGCAACTGGTTGTGGTGGTCGTACAGAAATCGGGTCCCGGAATTGCTTTCACCAAATAAGAGGTAACGGGCTTGCCACCATCATCTTCTGGCTCGGTCCAGCTCACTTTGGCATTAAAGGTAGAGACAGTAGCCACAACGTTCATAGGTCGTGATGGAGCAGTAACACCACCCACAACTTTATAGATTGCGGTAGTGCCGCTGAGTTCGTGGGCCACAATGACCAGCGGATCCCCCGTCGGACTGTCAGAAGCTTTTACAAACAGGACACCTTCTGGAGATACATCACCTGCAGGTGCTCCGGCTGTTGCAAAGTTGGCACCACCAACACCAGTAAAAACTGATGAGTTTGTGTAGGTCAAATATGCAGGCTTGGCTGGGTTTGAAATATCAAACGCCATCACGCCGCCAATTCGCTCAAGACCAACGAAAGCAACCGTGCGACCGAATACTTTTGCAACTGCTAAGCCTTCAGGCTCAGGACCCTTGTTGTCACTACGTGAATCCTTAGCATTTGGTGTGCCATTGCTGGTTTTCCAATCACCATTGAAATATGCAGGTAAAAGTTCAGCAATTTTCTTCTCGATTGCATCTCCCGTATCACCAACAAGTGTTGCGCCTGCAATCGAATTGGTTCCACTAGGGCTCTTCCAAATGCTGAGCGAACGCCCACCGAGTGTGTACAGCGAAGTGAAGTCTGTGCCTGAAACTGCAGTCAATGCTGTACCACCATTTGTATAAGTAGCAGGCTCAAAACGAGTTACCCCAAGACGGCCGAGGTTGGATGCAGTTGCCACTGTGGAAGCAAGGGCAGTTCCATCAACGCCGACTGTAGAGACACGCTCGTCTTCCGCTTGCGCAGAACCTGAACTCAATCCACCAAGGAGACACTTGTACTCACGCGCATCACCCTCGTTTGCAGTTGCGAAATAGTGGTTGCCTTCATCATCAGTGAAAGTTGCAATTGCGTCTGGTTGGTACATGCCTTTTACAGGCCAGTTCGCAATATTAATACCTGAATTACTGCTTGAATCCTGGTCGGACGGATCGAGACCATTGCCGGCAACATTGAAATCCTTGTATCCAAGTCCCAGCAACCGGACGATTTTTTTAGTTTTCAAATCAATTTCAGCTACAGCGTTATTCTCCTGAAGAGTTACAAATGCCTTCTTTGAATCTCCCGAAATTGCGACGTATTCAGGTTCAATGTCCTGAGCCACCGTTGCACCCGGGCCATAAATTCTTCCGCCAGCAGCACGAATATCTGCAGCTTTGCTATCAAATTCTGAGAAATTGAGTGTGGTGGCAGCAAGAGAAGTACCTGACACATCAATGATTGAGACCGATCCGTATGGATCAGTCGTTGTAGGCAACACTCCACCAGTGAGGCAATAGTCCTTGGGCTCGCCCTCATTTGCTGAAAGAAGATATTTGCCGTTTGGCGAGAAATGAACCGAATCAGGCAAACTTCCCACTAACAATCCAGTAGAAGCTCGCTTGTCGATGTTGCCATCTGTATCCATGAGAAATACCTTTCCCAAGGCCTGATTTAGTCCGTCTACAGATGCTGACACCGCGACGTATCCCGACTTCGATGCAACACTCTGAATTCCACTAACCCCAAAAGAAGAGAGGTCTACATTCTTCACAAGAACTGGACTGCTTGGATTTGAGATATCAAAAATTTGGACGTTGTTAGTAGCGCCATTTGTAACGAAGATACGTTTTGTTTTTGCATCATACGCTGCAATCTCAGAGCCAGCATTGCCTGATCCACTATTTGCACGTCCTAGAAGTTCAAGTGAAATTCCAGTTGCCGCTGAGACTGGGCCCACTCCTAACTGAGAAGGCACTATTGAAACGAATGAACTCAGTCCGACTGACAGACCAAAAGCAACAATTGGAAGAAGTTTTCTGTGTAAACGCATTGCGCCAACCTAGGCAACGCAACTTAAGCGCAGGGTAACTTTAAAAATCTTTAAGTTGAATAGAAAACAAACAAGTCAAATTTTGTGGTCTTAGCTCGCAGAGTCTTGAGGAACTAATTTCTTCCACAAACTTTCCTCGCCTGGAATGTTGCACTTCACCGAAGAACCATCCGTGCCAGCAGTATCTAATTCTGTTCGAGCCAACTCGCGCACAATTGTTAACGAATTAGACAAAGCAGTACGGCCGTCTTGCTGCATCGCAACCGCTTCAATACCGCTTTGTACACCATCTTCTAATTGCAAAGTAGAGCGTGTCCAATTAAGAGCGTTTTGCCATGTATCAAGCATGTTCACAAATTTGTCGAGGCACTTGTTGGTGGTAGTGGAAGAAACAAGACCAGCTTTGGCGCTAGAGAACGCGATGTTCTGGCGGACTTTGAGATATTCCTTCTCTTTTGCTGTTTCATTTTCCATTGCCTCGTTCAAGATGACGCCTTGCTGTTCGTAAGCCGCACCAAACGCCCACAAGTCACTGGCACGTTGATCTAGTAATTCAATTGCTGCTGCTGCATCTGCGATGGTGACAGACCATTCATCTACAAGTGCAGACACTCGAGCACCACGTCGTGACTCTTGCAAGTTCTTGTCCGTTGTAGACAGAGTTGCGTACATCGCTGTCACAGCAACAATGGAGGTGGTGAGTACCGCGACAGAGTTGCTGACAATGAGGTCCCACTTCAGGAACTTAAACACTCGACGCCACGTACGCTTTTCCACGAGTTCGGACGACGAATCGCTCGGTGAATCTTCAGTAGGAAAATCTGGTGGCAGTGATGTATCGGACATGTCCCGATAATACCGAAATCTTTTCAAGCGAATCTAAATTCACTGAATTGAATGCAATTGGCGCGCTCGGCAGGACTTGAACCTACAACCTTCTGATCCGTAGTCA
>SYAZ01000023.1 GCA_005788815.1 Actinomycetota bacterium
TGAAAAAGCCCATCTTGTTGCATGCAATTCTTGAAACTGCTCGTGGTGTTGCCAACGTTGAAGAAATCTGTGGTGCTTCACCTCGTATGCAAGGCATCTCACTCGGGCCAGCAGACCTTGCAGCTAACCGTCGCATGAAGACAACACGCGTTGGCGGTGGACACCCCGACTACATCGTTCGTCAAGACCCGCAAGGCGACGACTACACCGGCGTTCGTCCTACCTTTCAGCAAGATCTCTGGCACTACACAATGGCCCGCATGGTCGATGCGTGTGTCATGCACGGCGTGTTGCCGTTCTATGGTCCGTTTGGCGACATCAAAGACGTTGTTGCCTGCGAAGACCAGTTCCGCAACGCATATCTGTTGGGTTGCGTCGGAGCATGGAGTCTGCACCCCGTGCAGATCGACATTGCTAAGCGCGTGTTTAGCCCGCGGCCAGAAGATGTGCGCCAAGCGCAACGCGTCATCGACGCAATGGGTGACGGCACTGGTGCCATCATGCTCGACGGCAAGATGGAAGACGATGCTTCCGTGAAGCAGTGCAAGGTTGTTGTTGAACTTGCACGTCAGCTTGCTGCACGCGACCCAGAACTTGCCGCTTCATACGGTTTCTAATTCATTACATTTCTAGGAGACACCATGTCCGCACTTCGACCACGTCGCTCTGTTCTTTACATGCCAGCCGCCAATGAGCGAGCACTTGAAAAAGCAAAGGGCATTCCAGCAGATGCCATCATCTTCGATCTTGAAGATGCCGTGTCGCCCGATGCCAAAGACGTTGCTCGCGCACAGGCGATTGCAGCAGTGAATTCGGGTGAATACGGCAAGCGTGAGCTCACCATTCGTTGCAACGCGCTCGCAACCCCATGGGGTCATGCCGATGTCGCAGCGGCTGCCAAAGCATGTGTGTCAGCAGTTGTCATTCCAAAGATCAACTCGGTTGCCGAGGTAAATGAAGTGTCAGCCGCACTCGATGCTGCCAGCGCTCCAAAAGAGATCCTGATCTGGGCCATGATTGAAACACCAACTGCCATCATGGATTGTCGCGCAATAGCCGCGCATCCACGCGTTGCTGTTCTTGTGATGGGCACAAACGACTTGGCAAAAGAATTGCGTGCTGCTCAAGTACCTGGCCGTCACCCACTTGTACCTAGCCTGCACATGGCATTACTTGCCGCACGCGAAGCAGATAAGCCAATTCTTGATGGTGTATACAACGACATCAAGAATGCCGATGGTTTCCGTGTAGAAAGCGTGCAAGGCGCCGAGATGGGATTCGACGGAAAGACCCTCATTCATCCGGACCAAGTGGGTATCGCAAACGAAGTATGGTCACCAAGCGAAGACGAAGTCGCCCATGCCCGCGAAGTGATTGCTGCCTTCGACGAAGCTCTCGCCGCAGGCAAAGGCGTTGTGCAACTCAATGGTCGCATGATTGAAAACTTGCACGTTGCAAACGCACAACGAGCTATTGCAATTGCAGAAGCAATTGCTGAACTTGCCTAATCACTTCTGACCAGATAATCCGCATTCTATAAATGTGCGCGGAACAGCGCGAGCATGCGATCCCATGCCACTTGCGATACTTCAGCGTCATACACCTCGGGACGAGTGTCGTTGAAAAAAGCATGCTGCGTGCCCGGATAAACATGGAATGTTGCGTCCTTGCCTTTTGTACGCAACGTTGCTTCTAATTCCTTCACTGCTTCAGGTGCCGCAGTGCCACGGTCTGTTTCTGCGTAATGCCCTTCGACAACTGCAGCAAGGTTGTCCCACTCAATCACTGTGTCTGGTCGCATACCGCCGTAAAACGGAGCGACTGCACTAATCGCGTCGGGGCGCAAGCATGCAGCCATGAGCGCCAACCCGCCACCCATGCAAAAACCAGTAGCCCCAACTTTTGTGCGTCCCGTTCGCTCTTGCAATGCATCAACTGCACCGCTGAGATCTTTTCCTGCAGTTGCAAGATTCATACTCATCAACAATTTGCCAGCAAGATCTGGCTCAGAGGTGACTTCGCCGTGATACATGTCGGGTGCGAGCGCAACGAATCCTTCGGCTGCAAACCTGTCTGCAATGTCCTTAATGTGTGGCACAAGTCCCCACCATTCTTGAATCACAATGACTCCGGGACCCGATGTGCCAGCGAGATAGCCCGCACAGGTGCCGCCGTTGCTCTTAAATTCAATCATTTCGCCCATGTGCGCTCCTTGTGGTGGTGAACATTGCCACCAACCTAGACCGAAGGGGCGCCCCTGAACTAGCGTTGACACCGTGGCAAGTACCCCTCTCCCCCATCCAAGCCTGGACCTCTTACTCACCCCCCTTGCTGGCCAAGCCCGCACTTTGCGCGAGTGGCTCACGACTTTTCATATGGCATCTGTTGTCCTCGATCCATTTACTAATGAAAGCTCATGGATTCTCGAAACAGCCGTGCGCATCATGCGTCAATTCTCAGGCGCCGCAGCGCGAGTCAACTTCATCATCACGTGCGACTCTGCCGAGGCTCGCGCATTTCTCGGACCATATGCCGATGAGTTCCTTGTGTATTGCGACCCAGACCGTGCTGCAGTAAAAGCTCTCGGCCTCACCGAGCTTCCTGCCTTCCTTGTCATCCAAGGAAATGGCTCAATTCCTGCATGCGCTCAAGGGTGGGCCTCGGCCGACTGGAAAGAAGTTGCAGCCAAAGTTGCAACACTCACAAGTTGGTCAAAGCCAACTATTCCTGCACCTGGCGACCCCGGCACATTCCGCGGCACGCCCGCACTTGTCTAATTCTCTAGACAACTCTGGGCTTCCCATTGAGGAAGCCATCTCTCCACTTCGTGATGCTCTTTCCACGCGACGTCACTGTGTTCTCGTTGCACCACCCGGTGCGGGTAAAACCACCCTTGTGCCGCTACGTCTACTGAATGAAACATGGCTGAATGGCAAGCGCATTGTGATGCTTGAACCACGGCGACTTGCTGCACGCGCCGCAGCCCAACGCATGGCGCATCTTCTTGGTGAATCCGTTGGTGACACGGTGGGATTTCAAACGCGCGATGAACGACGCATTGGTGCATCGACCCGCATTGAAGTTGTCACTGAAGGCATCTTGACGAGGCGTTTACAAAACGACCCAACACTTGAGGGAACAGGTCTTGTCATCTTTGACGAAGTGCACGAACGCAATGTTCCTACCGACCTCGGCTTGGCGTTTCTTCTCGATGCAATCAAGACTTTCGATTCTGACATGAAAATTCTGGCCATGTCGGCAACTGCCCAGGCCGAATTGTTTTCGCATGTCCTCGCCGACTCCTTAGGAGACGCTTCCGTTATTACATCTGAAGGCCGCACCTTCCCAGTCGACATCAGATACATACCGAAGCAACGCAACGAACGTTTAGAGAACTCAATCGGAGAAGCAGTTCTGCAAGCACTACGCAACGACGATGGAGACATTCTTGTGTTTCTCCCAGGTATTGGCGAGATAAACCGCGCTCAAGGTGTTTTGCAAGATCGCACTCCACCACATGTAGACATCGTGCGATTAGCAGGTGCACTCCCCTTCGCTGAACAAGATGCAGCTCTGCGACCAAGTGCATCGGGGCGACGGCGCGTGGTTCTCTCTACAGACATTGCCGAGACATCGCTCACTGTTGAAGGTGTACACATTGTGATTGATGCCGGCATTGCTCGTGTACCGCGCCTAGATGCACGCACTGGCCTTACTGAACTACTCACAGTTACTTCGTCTCGTGCGTCCGCAGATCAACGCAGTGGCCGTGCTGGTCGTGTACGCGAAGGTGTGGCATACCGAATGTGGGGTCGCATTGAAGACTCCACACGACTTGCTCACTTGCCTGCTGAAATCACACAAGTTGATCTTTGTTCGGTGGCCCTCGAGATTGCTGCGTGGGGAACGCCCATTGCTGATCTTCTGTTTCTTGACGAACTCCCTGAACGCTCCTTGCGACTAGCCCACGAAACACTCGCCATGTTGCAATTACTTGACAACAATGGAGCAATCACAAAATTGGGTCGCGAGGTACTTGCGTTGCCGCTTCACCCACGCCTCGGCACCATGGTTGCAAGAAACCGCGACAACGATGTTCACGGCTGGATTGCATGCATCCTTGCTGCACTTCTCGAAGAACGCGACATTATGCGTGGAAAACCTGACTCGCTACCCACAGACATTGCAATGCGCGCCGGCATTGTTGTCGGACTTACTCACCACGATGTCGCAGACCGTGCATCAACACGTCGCGTCATCGATGCGGCAAAAGACATCGCTCGTCGTTCTCGTGTTTCAACCGATGCGCACCTATCACTCGACATTCTGGATGCGATGTGTGGTCCCATACTTCTCGCGGCATATCCCGACCGTCTCGCGATGCGCCGCTCTTCTCCGGGGCAGTTTGTGATGCGCAGTGGCGGGGGGGTCAATATGGATTCAAAAGATTCCATAGCCAAGGATCAGTTCATTGTGGCTGCAGACATCGATGCCCAGCGTTCTGTTTCACGCCTACGACGTGGCGCAGCAGTTGACATTGAATTCATAGCGCCAGTGCTCGGTGATGATGTTGAAGTCGAGTCGTATCTGTTGTGGGATAAACAGCGAGATGATTTAGTGCAACGCGTTGTGCGCAAAGTTGGCAGTATCCGCATTGACGAACGAGATTTGCAACCAGTTGCATCAGACGAAACAACTGAAGCACTGCTTGAACGAGTACGCGCCACCAACTTGGCCGTCCTCGATGGTGGCGCGTCAACAGCATTTCGCCAGCGAGTTGCATTTCTTCGCCACCATCTTGGTGATGAATGGCCAGACACATCGCAAACACACCTTCTTGCCACCATGCACGAATGGCTACTTCCCTATCTCAGTGGCGCAACAAGCCGCCGTGACCTTGCCGCCGTCGACATCACCATGGTGTTGCAATCACAACTTGGGTGGGATGCAAGCTCTACCCTCAACTCTCTTGCACCCACTGAATTTGAGCCACCTCGCGGCAAGCCAGTCACTATCAACTACGCCGAACCAACAGCTCCCACCATTGCGATTCGCGTCCAGCATTTGTTTGGCGTCACCACACACCCCAGTGTCTTAAACGGTGCCGTGCCATTACGCATTCAGTTGCTGTCGCCCGCTGACCGACCCATTCAGATCACCGCAGACCTGCCTGGCTTCTGGACAGGCTCGTGGAGCGAGGTGCGCAAAGAGATGGCTGGGCGCTACCCCAAGCACGATTGGCCCATTAACCCCAGCGCATAGGGCGTAACACTGCTCTTCGTTCTAGCCTGAGAGCATGCCTGAGTTTTCCTTTTCAGAGATGTTCCCCCTTGGCCCCGACACCACTGAGTATCGACTCATCGGCAAAGACGGCGTTAGCGAAGTCACGACGCCACTTGGCACATTCCTGAAAGTGGAACCAGAGGCCATCACGCTTCTCACAGAAACTGCAATGCGAGATATCGCACACTTGTTACGCACAGATCACTTGAAGCAACTAAAGAAAATTCTTGATGACCCAGAAGCCAGCGCAAACGACAAGTTTGTTGCACTTGACTTGTTAAAGAATGCAAGCATCGCAGCCGGTGGCGTATTGCCAATGTGTCAAGACACCGGAACAGCCATCGTCAAGGGTAAAAAAGGCCAGTTTGTTATGACGGGCGGCGGCGACGAAGAAGCCATCGCACGAGGCGTGTTCAACACATACCAAACAAGCAACTTGCGCTACAGCCAGATGGCACCCATCACCATGTACGAAGAGAAGAACACGGGAAACAATCTTCCTGCTGAAATCAAAATCTCAGCAGTCGACGGTGACTCATACAAGTTCTTGTTTATGGCAAAAGGCGGCGGTTCCGCCAACAAGAGTTACTTGTTCCAAGAAACAAAAGCGTTGCTCAACGAAAAAGCACTACTTCCCTGGGTCTTTGAAAAAATGATCACACTTGGCACTGCTGCGTGCCCGCCATACCACCTTGCAATTGTCATTGGTGGCACGTCGGCTGAACAAGCAGTGGAAACAGCAAAACTTGCAAGTGCTCATTACCTTGATTCATTGCCAACAACTGGCAGTGAGAGCGGCCACGCATTCCGAGATCTTGATCTTGAACAAAAGGTTCTGAAACTTTCGCAAGAAACTGGCATTGGTGCTCAGTTCGGCGGCAAGTATTTCTGCCATGACGTTCGCATTGTTCGCCTACCTCGCCATGGCGCAAGCTGTCCAGTTTCGTTTGCGGTGTCCTGCAGTGCTGACCGCCAAGCAGTTGGAAAAATCACACGCGATGGCATCTTTCTTGAAGCGCTCGAGACAGACCCTGCACAGTTTCTGCCAGAAATCACTCATGAAGACTTGAGTGAAGAAGTAGTTCATATTGACCTCACGCAACCTATGGACACCATCCGTGCCACTTTGTCGAAGTACCCAGTGAAGACACGCGTGATGTTGACAGGACCAATGGTTGTTGCACGCGACATTGCACACGCAAAACTGAAGGAACGCCTCGACTCCGGTAACGGATTGCCGCAATACATGAAAGATCACTGCGTGTATTACGCAGGTCCGGCAAAGACTCCCACGGGAATGGCGTCGGGTTCTTTCGGGCCCACAACAGCAGGACGCATGGATAGCTACGTTGCAGAGTTTCAAGTAGCTGGCGGCAGTTTTGTGATGTTGGCGAAAGGCAATCGCTCGCGACAAGTCACGGATGCCTGCAAGACTTACGGCGGGTTCTATTTAGGTTCTATAGGTGGTCCAGCGGCACGGCTCGCTCAGGACTGCATCACCAAAGTTGAAGTTCTGGAGTATGAAGAACTCGGCATGGAAGCCGTGTGGAAGATCGAAGTTCAAGATTTCCCTGCGTTCATAGTGGTGGATGACAAGGGAAATGACTTTTTTGATCAGGTGGGCGCAACAGGCACACCCGTTCACCTTCACTAAGCCCCCAGTCGGCCTCTCCCCCTGATCGTTTGACAAACTTTTAATAGTTGAATACTATTCAAGTCAACCGATCTCGACGATTCTAAGGGGAATTCATGAAACTTCGCACTCTTACAGTTTTGGCTGGCGCACTAGGTCTGCTCATCACTGTTCCATCACCAGTAAATGCTGCGGCCAAGCAAACCGTCAAGGTCTACATGACCGGTGATTGCGCAGACGGTCAAGCAGTAGAAGGCATCGACGAGGACGACTGTGAACTCACAGTCAACCTCACCCCAAAGACATCACGCCGTTCCGCTGTGCTTGAAGTTGCATACGATCCCGATGAGCCAGAATGGGAAGAACTCGATGCAGGAAAGACCCAAAAAGGCCGTCTTGTATTTGATGCGCCAGCAGTTGACGAAGACGACTACTGGATGGATGGTGTAGTGCTCTATCGCGTCACAGTGAAGAAGTCTGGCGTCAATAAGAAATTCGTCTCTCGCACCTACAAAGTTGCATACACCTCAGCAGACGCGGCAGAAAATGACGAAGACTTGCTAGAAGACCTAGAAGAAGAAACTCCTGAGGAAAAAGAGTTTAACGAACAAATGGATAGGGCTCAGGAGAACAACAAAAAGTTCAACCCACAGGCCGGCAGTGGTTCTACATCACAATCGATTAGTGATCGCTCTGGCAAGATCAACCAAGCGTGTGGCTCCATTGGGATGGCCAAAACAAAATGTGATTCGGTTATCGCCGCGAAGAATGGCCTGGATGCTCTATCAGTACTTGGCGGAGACGCAGATCGATTCTGTCGCGCAGTATCTCGAATCGCTGTGGGCGTTGAGATGTCATGCAAAGACGTCATGCCAAAACTGTTTGGCTAAAGAGTTTTTAGTCGGCTACAAAGCCAGGCCAGTTTCCCATATACCCAATAAAGGCATCGCTGAGTCCTTCTGCGCGTAGCACTCCACGTGTGACTGGCAGAGTGCGCATTGCGAAACTTGAATCATGTGATTGCAATGGAAAATCGTGATTCGTAACTGCGGCACGACCGATTGCAACCATATCTGCTCCTGCATCTATTGCGCGTTGTGCGTCTGCTGTGCTGTACAACTTGCCCGCTACCGCTAACCGTGTATTGCCTCTTTCAAGATTCGCAAAAATATCAATCAACTGTTGACCGGCAAAATCTTCGTCGGCGGCTTCTTTGAAACAGTCCCACAGCGACATGTCAATCATGTCGACCTTGTCCGTGTCAATCAAGCGGCCAAAGATGTCGACTATCTCATGTGTTTTCATACCGAATCGTTCAGGCGACAACCGAATAGCAACTGCAAAATCTTTGGCACAACGTGCGCGAATACCATCGATAATGTCGAATATCACGCGCGAACGATTCTCTAGTGAACCACCGTATTGATCGCTGCGAACGTTTAATTCTGCATTCAGGAACTGGCACAACACATAATCATGAGCACCGTGAAGTTCTACTCCGTTGTATCCAGCCTTCTCGCTACGTACAGCCGCCTCAATGAAAGCCTCCACCATCGCTTCCACTTCTGCAGTGGTCATTGCCCTAGCGCCTGCTTTTTCATCATCGCCTGAACTCACAGGTGTTGTACCAATGAGGTCGGCCGGCGAACGACGACCCGCATGATGCAGTTGAACATACGACACGCTGTCGTTTTTGTTAATGGCCGTAGCTAACCGAGTGAGACCAGCCAGATGCTCATCACCAAAGCAACCCAGTTGACCTGCAAAGCCCTGGCCAATAGCTTGAACGTGTGAGGCACATGTCATGGTGAGCCCAAAACCACCTTCGGCGCGCTTCACCAACCACGTGAATTCTTCTTCAGACAATGTGCCATCGGGATTGCTTTGTTGATTAGTGAGCGGAGCCAACATGAATCTGTTTTTCATGGCCGGACCATGAGCAAACGAGACTGAGTCAAAAAGTGAAGTCATACATACAGCATGACCGTTCAGATGTGTCGTGCCTTAATCGGAGGCAGAGTCGTTGATTTCGTTGACTAGTGCACCAAGGCGTAATTCGCCTTCACGTGTTTGCCCACCGCGAGCCAAGAAATTTTTCATGGCCTTTCGGCTCGCATCAAGGTGTAGCAAACCATTGAACTCACCTGCTTCAGCTAGCAGATCCTCCACCACGTGGTCGTCACTACGCAATATAGAACGCTTCGCAGCCTGCACTGCTTCCACTGGGAACGTTGCAATTCTCCGTGCAAGCGCATGTGCGTGAGCAGACGGATTATCGACAACCCTGTTCACCCAGCCCCACTCGTGTGCGGTCTGAGCATCAATGTCTTCGCAACCAAGAATGACTTCCATTGCCCGCGAACGACCCAGTAGACGAGATAGGCGAACTGTTCCACTGCCGCCTGGAATGATTCCTAATGCAACCTCAGGCTGGCTAAACACAGCATTCGGGGAAGCAAAGCGCATATCCATACTGAGAGTCAATTCACTGCCACCGCCACCAACCCGACCGTCAATGACGCTGATTGTTGGTTTTGGCATTGTGCGGAAGTTCTCGCACATCTGATGAAATTCATTGAGTTCCGTCGGTGCTGGTCGATGTGTTGGCAAATGCAAGATAAGTGACACATCGAAATGAGCAATAAAGAATTCAGGGTTAGCCGACTCAACAACAACTACTCGGACATTGTCGTCATCTCGTAACTGCGATGACAAACGCGACAACTCTGGGTACAACTTGAGATCAAACAAATTGATCGGCGGGTTGTCAATAATTACAGAGGCGACACCATCTTGAAGTTCTACCCGCAGAGTTTCAAAAGTACCATAATCCATCTCTAGCGCAACAGGCCCTTCATTGCTTCACGGGTCTGAGCAATCTCGTCTGGAGTTGCACCAAATTCAACCGCCGCAAAATCTGTAACACCTATCGCGGCCAAAGCCGCCACACGGTCTTGTACTTCACCGATTGTTCCAGTAATTGCGATATCGGCTGGGCCAGCAGCGCCTTCTTTGTCGAGCATGGCGCGGTAGCTAGGAAGCGTTCCGTACACAGCAAAAACCTTGGCGGCACGTTCTGCCGCGGCTGCTTTATCGGAAGTAACACACACTGGAAGCGCCGCAATGACGCGTGGGGTTGGGCGACCCAATTCGTCTGCTGCTTTTGTGATGGTGGGAATGGTGTGACCAGCAAGAGTTGCTGGGCCAGTGCACCATGTCAGAGTTCCATCAGCCATAGCTGCAGTCACTCGCAGCATCTGTTCACCGAGCGCTGCAACAACAACTCCGAATCCGTTGGAACCCTTTGCAGAGATTCCACCATGGACTGAATATGTCTCGCCCACAAAACTTGCTGGCTCGTTACGAGACAGCGGCATCAACACACTGAGATACTCACGCAAGTGGCGTACTGGTTTGTCGTATGACATGCCAAGCATGCTTTCAATCACAACTTTGTGACTGAGGCCAACGCCGAGCGTGAGGCGATTACCTGAAGCTGCAGCAACTGTATGGCACTGCTGCGCAATCGCATGTGGGTGCCGCGGGTATGTGGGCACAACAGACGTACCGAGTTCAATACGAGGAACTTCGCGACCAACAATTGCTAATGCTGTCAGTGCATCGTGACCAAAGATGTTTGGTGCCCAATAGCTAGCAAAACCATCTTGTTCTGCTGCACGGGCCTCAGCCACTACATCGTCGACTGTTCCGTCGTTTACTGCTCCGCCAAAGATTCCTATTTTCATAAACAGGGACGGTATCAGGGCAAAGCCTTCACCCTCTTACGACAGGCTCACCAATTCCAGCCATTCCTTGCTGTAGTAGTCCACTTGGCCATCTGGCATAAGCAGCACTTTGGTGGGAACTACGCGCTTCACGAAATCCTCATCGTGGCTCACCATGATGATGGCTCCCGGCCAGTTCTCTAACGCCTCAGCCACAGCCTCGCGACTGGAAGGGTCGAGGTTGTTTGTTGGTTCGTCGAGAAGCAACACATTGTTTCGCCCCACCATCAACATGGCAAGTGTCAGTTTTGTTTTTTCTCCACCAGACAACGAACCAGATTCTTGAAAAACTTTGCTTCCCTGCAGGCCAAACATGCCGAGCAATGCACGTAGTTGTGTCTCGGTGAGTCCTGAACCATTCGGTAGTTCACGGCGCATGTGCCACATCAGAGATTGTTGAGGGTCAATGGTGTCGTGTTCTTGAGCAAAGTAACCAACCGCCACGTTGTATCCCCACTCGATATCACCAATATTTGCCTGAGTGGCACCAGCCAAGATTCGCAGCAATGAAGTCTTTCCGGCTCCGTTTAAGCCCAACACAAGTAGACGCTCTCCACGACCAAGATCAAACGAAACATCTTCAAAAACTGGCGGCCCGCCGTACCCCTTTGAAAGCCCCTTCGTTGTGACAACGGTGATACCACTTTGTGGAGGCTCGGGGAACTTCACGTGAAGCACTCGATCTTTCTTTCGAACTCCACTGCCTTCAGATTCAATACGCGCAATTCTCTTTTCGATGCTGTGCGCCATAGTGGCCTTTGAAGCTTTTGCGCCAAAACGATCAACAACTTCCTGCAAGCGATTCACTTCCTTGGCCTGCATCATGGCTTTCTTCACGGCACGAGCTTCATCTTCAGCGCGAGAACGCTTGTACTGACTGTATGTACCGCGATATTCGTACACCACTCCAGTGTCATCTTCGTCTGGCCTGTCAAGGTGAATGACCCGCGTAATTGCTTCGTCGAGCAATTCAAGGTCGTGACTAATTACTAGAAGTGCGCCCTTGTAGTTGCGCAAGAAGTTCAGCAGCCACGTTTTGGCATCAATATCTAAGTGGTTTGTTGGTTCGTCTAACAACAACATGTCACTACCCGCAAAGAGTATGCGCGCAAGTTCAATACGACGCCGTTCGCCACCAGAAAGCACCCCGAGAGCCAAGTCGAGTCGTTCTGCTTTCACGCCAAGACCAGCAGCAATGGAACGCGCTTCGCTATCGGCTGAATAGCCACCTTTCATGGTGAACTCTTCCTCGGCCTTGGCAAACTTGGCCACATTTTTTGTATTCGGAGATTCCTCCATTGCGATGCGCAGTTTCTCAAGGCGAACCAAATCTGCATCAATGTTGCGACCAGACAGAATATGACTAATTGCTGAGCGTAATTCTTGTTCTTTTGAAGTTCGTGGGTCTTGCGACAGATATCCATATGCCCCGGTGCGCATTACTTTGCCAGCAGCAGGATCCAACTCTCCGCCGAGCACCTTAAACATCGACGTTTTACCCGCACCATTACGGCCAACAATGCCGACCTTGTCTCGTGCCATCACCGTAAAAGTCGCGTCCTGCACAACATTTTTTCCACCCACCTCAACGGTGAGGCTCTGTACCTGCAACATGATTACGGCACTGTCGTCACAACGGACGGCGCAATGGTTGTCGTGACAATTTTTGTTGTTGTGGTTGTTATCTGCGGGGCAACCGTTGAGGCTCTAGGCACCGTGGATTGCCCAGCAATACTGCTCGACGGCATGGTGTTGTCACCTGTAACAAGGGAGTCATCGGTGTACTTAGAAGGCAAGCAACTACCAGTTCCCATAGGTGCGTTACCTAGTGCAGCGGCGATAGAGCCCACCAGCACTTGACGACCTGTGTCATTTGGATGCACATTGTCTCGATTCATAAGCCCTGGTTGTGCAGCAGCAGTACCCCAGTCCAGCACGACAACGTTCGGATACTTTGACGCGACAGTTCTAATTACTGCATTCACATCTTGCATTACAGGTTTAAAAAGTGTTGCTGTTAGCAACAGTGTGGGTCGTGGCGCCAACGCGTCGATGATTGCAGTGAGATCACGAGAGTAATTTGTTGCGCTTCCGCCATAGTTCGTACCCAAGAACACGACTGCAGCATTCCAGCCTTCATAAATGCGATCTTTCAAAACTGTGCGACCGAACCCCACCATTTGTCCAGCCTCTGCTTCTACAGCCACGCTCCACCCAAGTGGTACAAGTGCAGAACACATTGCACCGCCATAGCGACTTGCAGTTGCAGCAAGAATGGAATCACCCAGAACAAGCAACTTGTTTCCATCGGCTCGAGACCCAAGCGAGCTTCCTTCATAATTTGCATAAGAAGCACGAACACCATTAACCACTACCACTCCGCCAGCAGAGTTGATACCGGGAATACGACCCACATTGTTCAGTTGCAACACATCTCGACCAGGGGTCGGGTTCAGGCATGCAGAAAGCACGACACAGAGAGTGACCACTGAAATAAAAGAACGCAGACGAGGGGGTGTCATGACCTCTCAAGGCTATTGGCTAGAGACCCCAAAAAAGGGGCAGAATCAGCCCTTCTCTGAATTGCGAGAGGCCCGCAACTCGTCACGAATCTCAACAAGCAAGTCATTCGTATTCAGTGCAGCCTTTGCTTTGTCGTCTGTTGATCGAAATCTGTTGTACAACTTCACCACCATAAATAGGGCTAAAGCAACGAAAAAGAAATTCAACGAGGAAGTGGCGAAAGCGCCAAATGGAATATCGCTGCCATTCACGTTGAGAACTTTCTTTGAAAAGTCCGGTTGCTTGCCACCAAACATGGCGCCGATCAAACCGCCAAGGATGCCAGGCCCTTTTTCGCTACCAGCGAACGAGTCGACAACCGTCTTGAATGCAGCACCCATCACAAAGGCCACTGCGATGTCAATGACATTGCCTCGATTGATGAACTCTTTGAATTCAACAATGACGCCACGCTTGGCAAGCTTCTCTACTTTGGTCATAATCTCAGCCATGTGCTCCTGCCTTTTCAATAAGAACTAATGCTTCATTGAAGCAGGCTCCGTCGCCTAAGTCATTGACCACGTCTGAAATCAAAGCATTTGGGGTGAGATCGCCCTGCATATGACGCATCCAGAGACCTTTGGGAATCTCGCACACACCTGGCCTCATTCGGCTATCGATTGAGACAGGAAGCGTGATTGATGCAAGTTCATTTCTTACTTGCACTAGTTCACCATCAACAAGATTTCGTTCACGAGCATCGTTCGGATGTACTGCAATGGCAACCGTCGGTGGGTCATATTCAGCAAACATTGAGTTTATATTGCGAGCCGTGGCAGAAGTTACCAACCGCAACCATTGGCCCGTGCTAAAACGCCCCACTGCTGGCGATGGGAGAGGCAACTCCGCTGTTGGCGAATACACGATGGCCCGACCATCTGTGGGAAACACATCACGAAACTGCACCGACTTCTGCGGCGAAATGACGACTTCCATTGGCTTGATATTGATCTCTTCGGCTCGTGGCGTTGCAATTTCTACATTCAAACGACGGGCAAGTTCACGCCCAAGCCAATCATTGCTACAGGCACCACCCACCGGTTCAATTACTTTTTGCACTCGCTGCAGAACGAACGAGCCATAACTAGCAGCAACATCATTCACTTCGAACTGTGTTGTGGCTGGCAGAACAACATCTGCCATGCGAGCAGTGTCTGTCATCACCTGTTCATGTACCACGGTGAAAACGTTCTCATTCATCATGGCAGCAATCATGCTTTGCTGATCATTAGCAGTGGCCACCGGGTTGGCTCCCTGCACGACCAACACCTTGGGAGTGGTTGTCTGCTGAAGAAGTCGACCAACATGATTCATATTGATGGAGGTTCGCGATACATCAATAGTCGGAAGCATCGCCGATACAGACTCAGACGTTTTCCGAGACGTGGAAGCCAATACACCGCTTCCCTCTTGGCCGAATTTTCCCGCGACAGCCCACAGCGACAACACAGCCAACATTCCACTACCGCCGTTGATATTACGTTCTACACCCCACCCAATTCGCAGCATCACTTTTGAGTGCTTCTGCAAGAGGTCGACACATTGAGTAATGACCGATGCTTCAACGCCGCACTCCTCAGCACCTCTCTCAATGCTCCATGACGAACAGGCGTGCAAGAACTCATCTGCACCACTGACATATTGAGAGATAAATGCAGAGTCGAGCGCCACACGTCGAGACAGTTCAGCCACAAGAGTCATCGCAAAGACAGCATCAGTCCCAGGCAAGAGCGAAACATGAAGGTCACTTCGTTCGGCTATTCCCGTACGTCGTGGATCCACCACCACAACCGTTCCACCATTCTCTTTGCACTTGTTGATGAGCGGTGAAAGGTGAGAGTTCGATGCAGTGGAGTTAGCGCCCCAAACAAAGATGACTTCCGCAGATGGAATAGTAAAAGGATCGGCAGAGTCCATACCAGGGAAAACTTGCTTCCACGCTTCACCAAATGTGAAAGCACAGATGGTGTGCTCAATGTCTGGGCATCCGAGCCGAGCGAATAGTTCGACGGTGCTTCCTTCACTTTCAATGATTCCAGACGAGGAGTTATATAAGTACGGAAATACGGAATCTACTCCGTAGTCAGCAATTGAAGACGACACACGTAGCGCCACAAGATCAAGAGCCTCGTCCCACGAAGCACTTCTGAATTCACCTGAACCTTTGGAACCCGTGCGAATAAGTGGTGTTGCAATTCGTTCGGGAGAATAGATGCGTTGTGGGCTCTTTTGAACTTTGCGACAGATGAAGCCATCAGTGAATGGACTGGCGTCAGCACCTTTTGCAGCATCAATGTCCGTGATCACTCCGTCAGTCACGGTGACATCAAGCGAACATGCGTCGGGACAATCGAGTGTGCATGCTGTTCGAACAACCTTTACGTTCATGTCTCTATCCGATCTTCTAAATCTTCAAAGCGATCGATGCCCCGTAATGACGGGAATGCCACCCACCACACTGCGGCGACAACCATGGTTGCTATGCCCCCGCCAATCACTGTGGCTGGCGTTCCCGCCACGCTAGAGACTGCACCTGATTCAAATGCTCCCAGCTCATTTGATGCGCCAATGAATACGTTTTCTACTGCGCTAACTCGACCGCGTTTGTCGTCGGGTGTCACAAGTGGCACCAAAGAACTTCGAATGAACACACTCACCATGTCAGCGGCGAATATGACAAGCATTGCGATGAACGCAACTAGATATGAGTGCGTTGTGCCAAGGACAATGGTTGAGATTCCAAAAATGGCGACTACCACCAACAACGTTCGACCAACATGACGACGGATTGGCCTAAACGCGAGGAATATAGCCATGGTTGCAGCACCAATGCCGCCGGCTGCACGCAACCATCCGTAGGCCACGTCGCCAACTTTCAATTGTTCTTCTGCAATAACCGGCAACAGTGCAACGGCTCCTCCAAAGAGAACGGCAAAGAGGTCCAACGAAATAGCAGCCAGCAGCACTGGAGTTTTGCGAATGAACACCAGGCCTTCAACAGCATCGCGAAGAGTTGGACGCTCGAGAGGCACTACTGATTCTGCCACTGGAGGCAACTTCACTAACGAGAGGGAAAACATGCCGCCAGCAATGAGAATTGCCGCCACTCCATACGCAAGTGCAGGGTCGACCGCATACAGGAATCCACTAACAGCTGGCCCCAAGATGGCAGCGCCGGTCCATGTTGCACTGTAAAAAGCAATGACGCGGGGCAGGCCCCCTGAAGGAGCAATCATTGCCGCGATGGGACGCAACGCCGGCGATAGGAACGCACGCGACGCACCGAATAACACCGCAATGGCAAAGATTGGCCCGGCCGATGTTGGGTTTGTTAACGCATAAAACATCAACAAAATAGATGAGATGAATTCTCCAAACTGTGCAACTAGGGAGATCTTCTTGCGGTTGAGCCTGTCCGCGATTGTGCCAGTGACGAGTACCAGCAATACGGCAGGCATAAATTCCGCAAGTCCGAGCCACCCGATATCTAATTCAGAATCAGTTATATCGAAGATGTGCTTGCCCAATGCGGCAGCCTGCAACATGACACCTGTTGTCAAAACAAAACTTGAAATGAGAAGCGGGCGTACTCCTGGCGCAGACAACGCTTCACGGGCAGGCATCGTGCCTGGTTGATCGGTCATCGAGCAGTCCAACCACCATCAACCACAACAGTTTGTCCTGTCATAAACGATGAGGCATCACTAGCCATGAACAACAATGCTCCATCAAGTTCATGTTCAGCACCCATGCGCGGAATCGGCGAGTTCTGCATCACATACTTTTGTGAACTGTCGTCTGTGTCCATTCCTGCTGTCATCTCACTCACAAACCAACCCGGGCATAGAGAGTTCACGCGCACACCTTTACGGGCCCACTGCACAGCAATCTCACGTGAGAGGGCAATGACTGCACCTTTGCTCGCGGCGTAGTTCGCTTGCTTAATTGGAGTTCCTGCAATCATTCCCAAAATGGATGCAACGTTGACGATGGTGCCTCTTCTATTAGCGACCATATTTTCTCCGGCCAGTTTGCACAGATGCCAGATCGCAGTGGTGTTCACTTCCATTGTTTCTTCAAACATGTCAAGCGTTTCAGATTCAATTGCAATTTTGTGAGTAATGCCCGCGTTATTCACCAAGATGTCAATGCGCCCCAATTTTGCCAAAACTTCTGCGATCAATTTTTCGCGGTCACTTGCCTGAGCAACGTCGCACTGCACAGCAAGCGAGCCAGGCAAATCGGCAGAGAGAGACTCAAGGCGGTCGATGCGTCGGGCTGTGACCACCACGGTTGCTCCTGCCGCATGCAAGACCCGAGCAAATCGTGCACCCAGACCAGAAGACGCTCCCGTGACAATGGCAATTTTGCCGTCGAGACGAAATTGAGCGATGGGGTCAAAAGAAGTATCAGAAGCCATGCGCCGAGGCTATTGCGTTAGGCCTCATGTGTCAGCATGGAAAACATGAAGGTTCGCATTGGCTATGGCCTGGGGGTAAGAACAACCCTCAATGACACGGGTTTTCTTGATGTCGTAGACACTTTGGAGCGCCTGCGCTTTGACAGCCTGTGGTTCAGTGAGCGGATTGGTGGAGATGCCCCTGACCCTCTTGTTGCAATGGCTATGGCTGCTGCACGTACCACGCGTCTCAAGATTGGCATGAGCGTCATGGTGTTACCTGGCCGTAATCCCATTGTGTTGGCTAAAGAATTAGCAACGCTCGATCGCATGTCAAACGGACGACTACTGCCCGCCTTTGGACTCGGAGTAGCCGACGTCCAAGAACAACAAGCGTTCGGTGTTGAACGCACCAAGAGAGCAAAGATGTTCAACGAGGCACTTGCGATCCTGCGTTCATGTTGGATGGATGATGAAGTCACATTCCACGGCGAGTTTTACAACTACGACAACTTGCGTGTGAATCCAAAACCAAAACAACAACCACCCGATGTATGGCTAGGTGGAATTGCCGAGAGTGAATTGAAGCGAGTCGGACGCCTAGCTGACGGATGGCTACCTTCGTTTGTTACTCCGCAAGACGCAGAAGCAGGTTGGAAGACAATCAGTACTGTTGCTTCCGAACACGACCGCGAAATCGAAGATGAACACTTTGGCGTACTTATCCCCTATGTCATGGGAGCTGCACCACCACAATTACTTGCTGGCCTCAAAGCACGTCGACCCGACCTAGACGATGTGTCGGTACTTGTTCCTCAAGGATGGAAACAATTGCAAGACACCATTCAACAATTCATTGACGTTGGAGCGTCCAAGTTCGTCGTCATTCCTCTTGCAGAACCATCATCAGTTCCCGAATGGAATGCACATCTAGAAGAAGCAGCAACGCATTTGTTGCCGCTAGAAAACTAGTTACTTCTTTTTTGCTGGCTTAGTGAAGTTGGCGCAGAAGTCGATAAGAAGTCGCGTTCCGTAAGCAGTTGCTCCACGATTGAGCCACCCGTCGTCACCATCGGCATCCATCGGGCCTGCAATATCAAGATGCGCCCAAGGGGTCGTGCCCACAAACTCATGCAAGAACAATGCTGCGGTAGTTGCACCTGCATAGGGCCCACCAATGTTTCTCATGTCTGCAACGTTTGAATCTAAGAGACGTCGATAATCGTGGAACAACGGTAATTCCCACAACAACTCATCTGTGCGAGAACTGGAATCCATCAATTGAGAGACCACACCAGAGTTGTTGCTGAAAACCCCAGCCATCTTCTTGCCCAATGCTCCAAGACACGCTCCGGTGAGTGTCGCAATGTCAATCATCGCATCGGGCTTTGACTCTGCACCCAGCGATAGGCCATCAGCCAAGATCAAGCGGCCTTCAGCATCTGTGTTGTGAATCTCAACAGTCTTCTTGTTGCGCATCGTAAGAACATCGCCCAATTTGAGCGCGCTTCCACTTGGCATGTTGTCTGTGCACATGAGATAGGCCGTGACTTGAGTCTTTACTTTCAACGCACGAAGCGCACCCATTGTCGCCAACACTGCTGCTGCGCCACTCATATCCATTTTCATCATGGCGTGCATACCGTCGCTGGGCTTGAGCGAAATACCACCCGAGTCGTACATGACGCCTTTGCCGACAAGAACTACTTTTCCTTTTGCCGCTGTTGGCTTGTAGACCAACTTCACCATGCGCGGTGGCTCTGTGCTGCCAGCGTTGACACCAACGAGACCGCCACATCCCATTGCAATGAGTTGATCTTTGTTGTACACGGTTGCTTCAAGACCAGAAGCATTAGCGATTGCCACGGCATGTTCTGCAAACTGGCGCGCCGTGAGGTGCGAGGGCGGAGTGTTTGCAAAGTCGCGTGCGGTGCAGACCGCAGTAGATGTAGCAATACCCATCAACATGCCTGCTTGCACTTCTGCAGTTTTTTCAGCCGATACCAAAGTGACGGAAGTAAGTTTCGAAAGTCCTGATTTATCGTTCTTCAACGCAACCCAACGATGAAGCGCGAGCGCGATTCCTTCTACAACTGCTTGCGTTGGCACTTTTGCACTGCCACGCATAACGCCAGGCAATGTGGTGGCCATTGATTCGTATCGTGCACACGCGCGCGCCGCTGTTGCTGCCACATTACGAAGCGCGCTGGTATCTAGATTGCGTACTTCACCGATACCGACTAGGACACGTACTGCGGTCTTTCCTGCAGCAGGCGGCAAGGTCTGTGTTTGCGACGCCCGTCCTTCAAACCCAAGGGCAGATAATTGTGCACGGTTGAGGCCAACTCCACCGGGAACAGGACCAGAAGCAGCAACTGGAATAACGATGGCTGCCACTTTGGCAGGAATGGACTTTGATACAGAAAAAGCAGTATGCATAGCCCCACTCTATGTGGCGGCGCTCACTGCCCTATCGCCGAAGCAACTACAGGCTCTTTACTGGCCGCGAAACGCCCTCTTGCCAGCGAGCCATTGTCCACAACAAGTCTGACAAACGATTCAAATACGGCACCACATAACTAGGTGGTGGAGCAGCACCAAATGCTTGACGTTCGGCTCGGCGCACTGTGGTGCGCGCAAAGTCCAACCATGCAGATACTGGGTGCTCGCCGGGAACCACGAACTCAGTTGGGGGATCAAACTTTGTATCAAGGTCGTCGATGATGGCTTCCAAACGGTCCACCATCTCGGAAGTGACGCAACTCTTACCAGGCGTAAGTTTGTGACGATTTTCTGGCAGTGTCGCAAGTTCGGCCATGAGGACATACAAGTCCTTCATCATCGGAACAACGATGGCGTCTACTTCTGAACCATGACCCGCTGCAGTGCGAACAAGACCGATGACAGCTTGTGCTTCATCGACTGCCCCGTATGCGCGTGGCAATTCAGAATCCTTCGGTACTCGGCCTCCATAAAAGAGGCCTGTTGTGCCGTCGTCGCCTTCTCGGGTGTAGATCTTCTCGCGAGCCATGCCATTGACTCTAAGGGGTAGGGCTCGTCTACGGCAGGTTTCACACCTCATATTTGCCACAGAGACAAGCACCACTATGGGTTTCACAAGTAGCGTGGAGCAGTCATGAGTCGCCAGCCCTACCTCGAAGCCGTCAACGAACGAGTCATCGTTTTTGATGGAGCTTTCGGAACTTTCGTACAAGATCTCGATCTCGGTCCAGAGGACTTTGGTGGTGAGTCCCTCGAAGGCTGTAACGAGATGCTGTGCCTCACTCGTCCCGACGTCATCGAGTCTATGCACCGTGCTTTCCTCGACGTTGGAGTTGATGCAATCGAAACAGCCAGCTTTGGCAGCTTCTCCACTGTCTTGGCTGAGTACAACATCTCAGACCAGGCCTATGAACTCAACGTTGCCGCCGCCTCTATCGCTCGCCGCGTCGCCGACTCGTATGAATCCGATGGTCGCCCACGTTATGTAGCCGGAAGTATCGGACCTGGCACAAAGTTGCCAAGCCTTGGCCATATTGACTTCGTTACGTTGCGCGATTCATATGAAGAACAAGCTCGCGGCCTCATCGATGGTGGTGCAGATCTTTTCCTCATTGAAACGTGCATGGACTTGTTGCAGATCAAGGCAGCCATGCAGGCATGTCGTCGTGCAATGTCTGCATGTGGCCGCACGCTTCCCATCCAGGTGCAAGTCACCATGGAAACAACTGGACGCATGTTGGTCGGCACCGAGATTGGCGCGGCGTACGCATCGCTACAAGCAATGAAGCCAGACATCATCGGCATCAACTGCGCAACAGGTCCTTCTGAAATGCAAGAACACTTGCGGTATCTCAGCCAGCACTCGCAAATCCCCATCAGTGTTTTGCCAAACGCCGGATTGCCAAGCGTTGTCGACGGCAAAACACACTACGACCTCACTCCCGAACAACTTGCCGAATTTCATCGCCGCCACGTGGCTGATCTTGGTATTGGCATTGTTGGTGGTTGCTGTGGAACAACTCCCGAACACTTACGTCAAGTAGTCGAGGCGGTACGTGGTGTTGCTCTCAAACACCGCACACCAGATTTTGAACCAAGCGTGTCTTCGTTGTACTCCCCTGTCACGCTTGCTCAGGACAACAGCTTCCTCATTATTGGTGAACGCACCAACGCAAATGGTTCGAAAGCATTTCGTGATGCAATGTTGCGCGAAGACTGGGACACATGCTTGAAGATGGCAACCGAGCAAATTCGTGAAGGTTCTCACGTGCTCGACGTATGTGTTGACTATGTAGGTCACGACGGCACCGTCGACATGAATCACATTGCGTCACGTTTCGCCAGCCAGGCAAGTGTTCCACTTGTTCTTGACTCCACTGAACCAGAAGTTATGGAAGCCGGACTTCTTCACACCGGTGGACGAAGCATCTTAAACTCAGCCAACTTGGAAGACGGCGAAGCCCCTGGCAGTCGCCTCGATCGAGTATTCACATTGGCTCGCGACTACGGCGCAGCAGTGATTTGTCTTCTCATCGACGAACGCGGGCAAGCACGCGATGTGGAATGGAAGATGGAAGTTGCGCACCGCATCCACAAGATTGCTACGGAGCGGTACGGTCTTTCTGCAAGCGACCTTATTTTCGATGCGCTCACCTTCCCCATCGGAACCGGCGACGAAGACCTTCGTAAAGATGGCATCGCCACACTCGAAGCAATCAAACGCATCAAGAGCGAAATCCCTGGTGCATTCACCACTCTTGGTCTTTCTAATGTGAGTTTTGGTCTGAGCCCTGCAACTCGTCAGGTGCTCAATAGTGTTTTCTTGCACGAAGCCCGTGAAGTGGGTCTCGACTCAGCAATCGTTCATGCTTCAAAGATTCTTCCGCTGTCGCGCATTCCCGACGAACAGATTGAAGTCTGCACAGACCTTATTTTCGACCGCCGTTCGCAGGGTTACGACCCGCTGACAAAACTTCTTGAGATATTCGCCGACGTCTCCACTATCGATGCAGTCAAAGAAGATCGCACCGACTGGACAATCGAGCAGATCCTGCGCCAACGCATTATTGACGGCGAGCGCGAAGGTCTCATCGGCGACCTTGACGCCGCACGTAGCCAGGGCATTGCACCACTTGACATCATTAATGAAGTGCTGCTTGATGGCATGCGCGAAGTGGGCGAACTGTTTGGTTCTGGCCGCATGCAATTGCCTTTCGTATTGCAAAGCGCCGAAACAATGAAGACCGCAGTGGCCCACCTTGAACAGTTCATGGAAAAGACCGGCGAAAGCACATCCAAAGGAAAACTTGTGTTGGCCACCGTGAAGGGCGACGTGCACGACATCGGCAAGAACTTGGTCGACATTATTTGCACCAACAATGGCTACGAAGTGCACAACATTGGTATCAAAATTGGTATCAACGAAATGATTGAGAAAGTTAAGGAAGTTGGAGCTGACGCCCTTGGTATGAGTGGTCTCCTTGTAAAGAGCACCATCATCATGCGCGACAATCTCCTTGAACTAAATGAACAGGGCCTCAGCGACATACCAGTACTTCTTGGAGGTGCCGCTCTCACGCGTAGTTACGTGGAACAAGACTTGCGCAAGATCTACAACGGTCGCGTACTGTACGGCAAAGATGCTTTCGAAGGTCTCTCCACTCTCGACAAATTGATGGATATCAAGAATTCAGGAATTAATGATCCAGATTTCGGTCGCAAGGTAGGCGAACGTCGTATTCCTCGTCGCGAACAGGTTGAAGTAGATCCATCTTCGCTGCCTGCACGTTCACCAGAGGTTGAAATAGACAACAGAGTCTTTACCCCACCATTCCTTGGCTCAAAGGTTGTGAAGGGCATCGGTATTGATGAGATTGCTGAATACATCAACGAGACCGCCCTCTACCGCAACCAATGGCAGTACCGCCCTAATGCTGGCGAGACCGACGAAGACTTCAAATCACGTATTCGCCCCATCCTGCGTCAACAATTGTCAGATGCAAAAGCAAGTGGTGTCCTCGTTCCACAACTTGTGTACGGCTACTTCCCTGTTAATGCCGACGGTGATGACCTTGTGGTCTACACCGACGACACTCGCACTACAGAACAAACACGGTTCCATTATCCACGTCAAAAAGTTGCACCATTTATGTGCATCTCTGACTTCTTCCGCTCCGTTGAATCTGGTGAACCAGATTATGCAGCGTTCCACATTGTCACCATGGGTCAACCCGTCAGTGAAAAGGCCGCTGAACTATTCGCAGCAAACAAGTACCAGGATTATCTCGAACTTCACGGCATCGGTGTAGAAATGGCTGAAGCACTAGCTGAATACTGGCACCATCGCATTCGTACTGAGTGGGGCTTCGTCGATGAAGACGGCCCTACTATTGCTGGACTATTCCGTCAGCAATACCGAGGTGGTCGTTACAGCTGGGGCTACCCCGCATGTCCAGATCTAGAAGACAATGCACGCGTTGCAGAACTTCTTGAGGCAGGCCGAATTGGTATTGAAGTGAGTGAAGAAACTGGATGGCAGTACCAACCAGAACAAACGACTTCAGCGATTATCTGTCATCACCCGAAGTCGAAGTACTTCGTCGCTCGCGACTAAGCCTTCGGCTCGTTCCACCTCACCTCTGCAAGATTAGATAGGACAATGTCGAGTGACCGATGGACAATTGAACGAGCCAACGGCTGGAGCGTGCATTCAGGCTGGCTCGTGGGCTGCAATTTCAGTCCGTCAACCGCCGGTAATCAATTGGAGATGTGGCAGGCGGAGACATTTGACCTTGGAACAATCAACAAGGAATTGGGGTGGGCCGCAGATATCGGCATGAACACAATTCGTCTATATCTTCATGACCTCCTATTCACGGAATCACCCGACATTTTCCTTGGCCGCATCGAATCCGTTATCTCTGTTGCCGGATCCCACGGAATTGGTGTAATTCCTGTGCTTTTTGACGGAGTGTGGAATCCGAAACCGCGACTCGGAGTTCAGCGAGAACCCGCACCACGGCTCCACAATGCAATGTGGGTGCAAAGTCCTGGTTCTGAGATCTTCTATGACCGTTCTCGTTGGGACGAACTTCGCAGTTACGTACAAGAAGTCGTTAACAGATTCAGCAATGACTCACGTGTTCTCGCATGGGATTTATTCAATGAACCAGACCAGATTGACACCGTCACTTTGAAACTAGGTTCCCGTGACGAAAAGATAAGAACAGCTACGGAATTGGTATCGCAGGTATTCAACTGGGCACAAGAGGTATCCCCATCACAACCATTGACTGTTGGGATATGGGAATACAACTCAGAATGGCAGCCCGCAGATAACTCTTTGAATGAGTTGATTCTCAATCGCAGTGACATTATTTCATTCCACTGCTACGAGCCTCGCGAGAAACTCATCTCAGTCATTGAATCGCTCAAAACTTTTGGCCGACCACTCCTCTGTACGGAATGGTTGGCACGTACTGCAGGCTCAACTGTTGACCTATTAGAGGTCTTTGCACAACAGGGTGTTGGTGCAATCAATTGGGGTCTTGTTGATGGCAGGACTCAGACTCGATTTCCATGGCGCTCTTGGACCGAACCGATTACAGAAGATGAGCCATGGTTTCACGAACTACTTCATCGCGATGGATCCCCATATAACAAGGACGAAGTTGAAACTTTCCGCCGCCTCACTTCACAGCATTCATAACCAGCAAGGACAAAATTTTACTGGGGTTGGGTCTTGTTCCATGTTGAAGCAAGAAGGGCGTAATGGCCGTTCAAAGCGATCAGTTCGTCGTGTGTGCCTATCTCTGAGATGCGCGCATCTGCAACTACTGCAATCTTGTCTGCGCGCTGCACCGTTGACAATCGGTGTGCCACCACAATCACACTGCGACCAATCATCAGTTTCTCTAAAGCTGCTTCCACCAACATCTCAGTACCAGGGTCAAGGTTCGACGTTGCTTCATCTAGCACCAACACGGCGGGGTCAACTAAGGCCGCACGAGACAGCGCAACCAATTGACGCTCGCCAGCCGAGAGACGCGAGCCACGTTCACGCACCTGTGTGTCCATGCCTTCAGGAAGTGCTTCAAAGCGTTCACGTAACCCGATGTTGTCGAGAGCTCGCAGAAGTTCAGTTTCGGTTGCAGTCGGCTTAGCAATCAGAAGATTGTCACGAACGGATCCATCAAACAAGAAACCTTCTTGCGGAATCACCACTATGCGTCGACGCAGGTCTTCCATAGATGCTTGCCGCAGATCCACACCACCGAAAGACACCGAACCACTTTGTGGATCGTAGAGACGCGCCATCAGTTTGGCAAGAGTGGATTTACCAGCGCCTGTTGGCCCCACTAGCGCGAGTCTCGTCCCAGCAGTGAGAGTTAAGTTGACGTTCTCCAGAGCCGGCCGTGAACCAGCCGCATACGAGAACGTGATGTTGTTGACGACTACATCACCAGTTGCGGGAAGTTCTGTTGGTGATGTCACTTCGTCAACGTCTGGCGTTGCGTCCAAGATGCCAAACAATTTATGAAGAGCTGCTGCTGCTGATTGCAAAGTGTTGTACAACTGCGATAACTGCTGAACAGGGTCAAACAAGTTGGCTAATAACAACACGAAAGCAACGACCGTTCCGAGCGACACCGTTCCCCGGTGAACTAACCAGCCACCAATGCCAATAATCAGAGCAGACGATGCGATGCCTGCAAACTCAATAAGGCCGAAGTACCAAGTACTGACTTTCACGCTGTGCATATGACTGCGAAAGAGCGCACGATTTGATTCTTCAAATCGACGAATCTGCTCGTCTTCACGCGCATACGCCTGAATGACACGAACGCCCGTGATGCCTTCTTGCAACGCAGATAAGTTGGCGCCCACTTTTTCACGCACCTCGAGATAGGCCTTACTGGACTCTCGCTGAAACTTCACAGACGCTGCAATGAGAAATGGGAACACAATCAACGTGATCAACGTCAGTTGCCACGACAGGCTCAACAACAAGAAGAATGCCAGGAATAGCAGCAAAAATGCAGACAAGAACTGCATGAGACCCCACTGCACCAATTCAGCCATTGATTCAATGTCTGCTGTCATGCGCGCTACTAATACGCCAGCCTTTTCACGATCGAAAAAGGCCATGGACTGCCGCTGCAACTGAGCAAATACCTTCACGCGCAAGATGCGCAAAAAGCCTTCACCCGCAGAGTTCAAAGACACATACTGAGCACGGCCCACCACATAGGCGAGAGTGGTTACAACTAAATACGCCACAACAGTGAAATTCAAAACTCGCTCATCTTTGGCTTTGATGCCTGCATCGATGCCGTGACGCACCAAAACAGGACCAGCCAACGTGCAAAGAGTGGAAACAGTTACCAGAATCATTGCCCATAATGCTTGGCGCCGAAACTCGCCTGCCATACGAATGGAACGCATCAACACCACACGAGTTTGTGATCTGTTTAGTTTATCTTTGCCTCCAACTGCGTCCATCGGATACATGACTACTCCACCACCTTTGGCGTTGCCATTGCGGCAAGTACTTCGCGGTACTTCTCATTTGTTTCTAATAACTCATGGTGACTTCCAGACGCGGCAATCACGCCTTCGTCAAGCAACACCGCCCTGTCGGCCAACTCGATGGTTGCGGGTCGATGTGCAATCACCAATGTTGTACGTCCGCGCATCACTGTGGCAAGGGCATCACGAATCTCGTGTTCTTTCGTGGGGTCTACAGCAGAAGTTGCATCGTCGAGCACAAGCACTCGCGGGTCGGCCACAATGGCTCGCGCAATCGCAATACGTTGACGTTGGCCACCAGACAATGAGAATCCTCGTTCACCCAACACAGTGTCGTACTTTTCAGGTAACTGCATGATGAACTCATGCGCACCAGCTAATTTTGCAGCCCTCACCACAACGTCAGAGTCAATCCCTGGCTTAGCAAATGCAATATTTGACGACACCGTGTCGTGAAACAAGAGCGTGTCTTCGAATACCACACCAACTGAACGGCGCAACTCGGATAGTCGCAGTTCGCGCAGATCGATGCCATCAAGTTCGATGCTTCCAGTTTGTGGGTCATAAAAACGGAGAAGCAAACGCGTAATCGTGGATTTACCCGAACCAGTTGCACCAACAATCGCTACGGACTCGCCGGGCTGTACTTCTAACGTCAATCCTTCAAGTACGCGAACATCTGTATGACCAATGTCGTATCCGAAGCGAACATTGTTGAATCGCAACGCACCAGTGGGTTGAGCAAGCCCCGCCTTTGGCAATTGCCTTGGCTTCACCGGATCTTTGATGGCTGGTTCTTCCGACAAAATCTCATTGACACGCAATAACGCAGACGCCGCACGTTGACCAAAGGCAATCGTCATACCAATGTTGCGCATCGGCCAAATAAGCATCGTGAGGTACGTGTTGAATGCAACTAACCCACCAAGTGTCATGTCGCCAGTAATCACTCGATGCCCACCGAGGCCAAGTACTGCTACAAGCCCAAGTGACGGAAGCAAGTCAATAGCGGGTAAGAAGCGACTGCGAATATAAGCCGCCTTCATTGATTCGCGACGAATGTCATCGGCCTCAGTCTGCAACTTGGCCAGCTGCACCCCTTCTGCACCAAAGCCCTTAATTACACGTACGCCAGACACCGTTTCTTCCACCACATTGGCTAATTGAGCCTGCTCTTGTTGCACCGCCAACACAGCGGGGTGAATCTTGTTGGAGAAACGCCGAGCCGACACGTTGATGAATGGCAATGGAGCCAATGACACCGCAGCAAGAATTGGATCGGAGAAGAACAAGATGACGACGACACCGAGAACCATGGTGATCTGAGACACGAAAATCGGAATGTTGACAACAAACCCTTGTACTTGTTGCAGGTCACTCGACGAACGACTCATGAGTTGACCCGTTTGAGCTTTGTCGTGGAAGCCAACGTGCAACCCTTGAATCTGCGCAAACAACCGCTCGCGCAAATAGGACTCGGTTAAACGTGATTCACGAAATGCAAAGTAACGCCTACACGCCGCAAAGAATCCAGCAACTGTTGCCGCAGCAAGAATCAACATGGTCCAGAAAATGAGAGAACCGTCTTTTTCAATCCCTTTGTCAATTGCTAGTCGGGTGAGTTGCGGAACAGCCACCTTTCCCAATGTCCACGCTAAGCCAACGCCAGCACCCATACTGAGGCCACGTACCTGCAAACGAAGAGTCGCAATAAGAAGGAGCCATCCCTCTCGTGTCACACCCTTCGTTTCTTCGGTCATGGACTATTTGTGCGCTGCAGGTGAGAGTGATTTCACAGCATCCCAGTAGTTCAGTTCTGGGTCGAAAGGCATCATCGCCAGAGTTGAAGTGGTGACGCCATTGTCGAAGTATTGACGAATGCGATCGCGACAGTATTCAGGAGAGCCATGCACGATCAATGCGTCAACAACCTCGTCGGGGATTGCAGCAAGAGCAGCCTTGCGATCCCCTGCTTTCCAGTTGCTCCACATTCCCTGTAGTTCATCGTTACGACCCAGCCATGCATGGAAATCTGCATACACCGGCACATTCAGATACGCCGCGATAGCAAAACGTGCGGCTGCACGAACAACATCTTTGTTTTCAGAGGGACACACAAAGATACGTGCAACAATTTCCTTCGGATTTCCTTCGGCGGCCGAGCGCACTACTTCTGCAACACGAGTGACATCTTCTGCACTCAGCCAGTTGATAATTGCGCCATCAGCATCGCGCGCCGCAAGACGCAACATTCCTTCGCGCAAGGCTGCAACCAGAATCTGTGGCTTTGCTTCGGGGCGAATCCCAAGACGGAAACCATCAATGTTGAATGTGTCGTACTGCTTGGTGACTTTCTCTCCTGTCAGAGCGTCATTTAGGAACCGAACCACATCTCGAACCTTCTTGTAAGGCTCTTCAAATGGAATGCCGTTCCACCGTTGCACGATCACATTGCTTGACGAACCGATACCTATTGCGAATCTGCCAGGTGCAGCGTCTGCAAGCGTTGCCACAGATTGTGCAAAACAAGCAGGACTACGCGTGTACGCGGGAACAATTGCAGTTCCCAATCGCAAGCGTGGCTCCCATGCGGCAGCTAATGCCAACGGCGTGAATGCATCGGCACCATCAGCCTCTGCAGACCAGATGTCGGTGTACCCCATATCTGCAAGCTCTGCCAACTTGTCTTTGTGTGTATGCAAGTGACCGGGAAGTGGCACTGTCATTCCTGGGCGCACTGGCAATCCGTGTTGACCTTTTGCTCCGTAGGCATTCATGATTAATCACCTTTCCACATGCGAACGATGCAACTCTGACTGGCCGTTGCCATCAGGGTTCCATCTTCCGCAAACATATGTACCAGCCCGTGGCCAAAGCCACGCGCCACTCCTTGTACTCGTATATCGAGCAACACCCACGTTGTCGGCACCAAGTTCATCACCCGCAGTGTGTTGTCAAGCGAGTTGCCGCCACCACGGATTCCCAATGCTTGCCCCACACCTCGGGGTACAAAATCTCCGAGCACACCAAGAGTTGCAGCATCGACGCCATCAATCACTTGTGGCAGTCGGGCCCACATCACTGTTTGGCCGTCGCCTGGAGTGCCGTCGAGTTGTTCTTCGGAGCGCGCTTTCACTACACGTTCTTCCATGAAGTCATGAATCGTGCCTTCAGAAATACGGCGATGACGCCAATTCTTGTATTCGCCGGGCCGACCAGCTTCGGGTGCCGTTACGAACTGACCCTCGTGTTCAAAATCTCTGTCGCCGAGCGCAGCATTTACCGTGATGATTTCTCGCTCTCCAACATGACCAATCACGCGCGCTTGTGTAATGGCATTACCCGCGACCGGTACATACACATCGATGTCCATCACTTCGCCTGGACGCGCGTAGCTCAGATATTGCGCAGTGGTCCAAATGACATTTCGCCCAGTTGTGCCTTCAAGGGCAGAAATTGCCGCGCCCAAGGCGCTGCCGCCGTACAAAAAGTTGCCACCGGTACACAAACGCAAATCGACGGGAAGAAACCATCGAAAAGGATTATGAGTCTGCTGGAGACCGAGAAAAGCGCGAATGTCCATGGGCTCTCCCACCCTAGTTCGCGCCAAATTTTCCATAGGGGTCGAGACTTTTGCCTGGACTAAGTTCGACGTATGACAAATACACCCTGGCTTGGCGATGCGTGCTCTCTGGTTGAAGAATTTAGGGCCGGTCGCCGGTCCCCACGCGAAGAAATGCAGGCAACGCTCGAAGCGGTGAAGAACAGCAAACTCAACGCTGTTTCATTTGTTGACGAGGAAGGCGCGCTTGAACGCGCTTCTCGTGCGAATATTTCATTGCCATTCGGCGGCATCCCTATGGGCGTGAAAGAACTCGACAATGTCACGGGCTGGCCTGCAACAGAGGCTTCTGTTCCGTTTGCAGATCGCAAAGCCACCTACACCAGCACCATGGTGACACGTCTCATCGAACGTGGTGGCGCAACTCATTTTGGTCTCACCACCGCAAGTGAATTTGGTGGCGTCAACGTCACACGCACAGTTCTCAACGGTGTCACGCGTAATCCATGGAATCTCGAACGCACACCAGGTGGATCATCTGGCGGCGGTGCAGCCGGCGTTGCTGGTGGCCTCTTTGCATTGGGTACGGGCGGTGACGGTGGCGGCTCCATTCGTATACCTGCCGGTTTCAACGGCCTCGTCGGATTGAAGTCCACATACGGTCGTATTCCTCGTGGACCACACGCCGAATACGGCAACCTCACTGTCACCATTGGCGGCATGACACGTAGTGTGCGCGACACCGCACGTTGGTTCGACATCTGCAATGGCCACGACACAACAGATCCCCTGAGCCTTCCAAAAGTCTCAGGATGGGAATCAGGTTTGGGCAGTACTCCAGTTGCTGGCCTCAGAGTTGCCATTGTTCCTGATTGGGGTGGAGCAGTTGTTTCGCCTGCAATGTGGAACGTGTTGTTAGAAGCAGCAGATCATCTTGTGACATCAGCCAAACTGCGTCGCGTCGACGGCGTCAACACAGAATTGCCGCGCATGGGCGCAGCATGGAGCATTAGCGGCATGATCGAGATTGTTTCTGCACTTGGCGACATGTGGCCAGCATGCGCAGATGACCTCACACCAGAAATGCGTATGGGCCTGCAATTGACGGAAGGTCGATACAACGCATCAGAACGAGCAAAAATTGAAGCTCGTCGCACGGCTCTCAACATGCGCATGGCAGAAATCTTCCAGCAAGTCGACCTTGTCATCACCGCCTCAAACCCCGACGTTGCATTCATTGCGGAAGGTCCTCTTCCCAATACATTCGGAGGCATCAAAGCTGGTGCCGGCAACAATGGTTTGCTTACATTCCCATGCAACCTTCACGGAAATCCCGGCATATCAGTGCCAGCTGGAACTGTTGATGGATTACCAGTTGGCCTGCAGATAATCGGGCCGCATTTCAGCGAGCAAGTGTTGCTGGAATTAGCTCATGTTCTTGAACGTGAGCGCCCATGGCCATTGACAGCGCCAGCTGCTCCAATCTGATTCGGCAATAAAGCCGCAAGATTATTTTGTGAGACTGCGTCCCACAATTTCTTTCATAATCTCAGTGGTTCCACCGTAAATCGTTTGGATTCTGCTGTCGGCCCATGCACGAGCAATTGGGTATTCCAACATGTATCCATAACCACCGTGTAGTTGCAGGCACTTGTCTACAACTTTATTTTGCAACTCTGTGACCCAATACTTTGCGGCAGCAGATTGTTCTGCAGACAACTTTCCTTCACAATGCAATTCAATACAACGGTCTACATACACCTGAGCAATTTGCACTTCAGTTGCAAGCTCTGCCAAAACAAATTTTGAATTCTGAAAGTTTGAGATGGATTGTCCGAAGGCTTTCCGCTCACGCGTGTAATCAAGCGTCCAGTTCAGGGCTGCAGACGCAACCTTGACGCCACCCACTGCCATACCAAGACGTTCCTGAGCAAGATTCTGCATGAGATACACAAAACCTTGTCCTTCAACACCCAACATGTTTTCTGCGGGCACCTCTACATCTATAAAAGACAACTCAGCCGTGTCTTGCGCGTGCATTCCCAACTTATTCAAGTTGCGACCACGTTCAAAACCTTTCATACCTCGCTCTAATACCAAGAGCGACAAACCACGATGACCCGGCTGATCATTAGTACGCACTGTTGTAATTACGAGATCACTATTGATTCCGTTTGTAATAAATGTCTTCGAACCGTTCACAATCCATGCATCACCACGCTGTACCGCAGATGTGCGCACGTTTGCCACATCGCTTCCGGTATTTGGTTCAGTGATGGCAAGAGCACCGATCAGTTCACCACGCACCATCTTTGGCAACCACCGCTGTTTTTGATCATCAGTTGCAAGACCCAGGTAATACGGCAACACGATGTCGTTATGCAATGTCATTCCATTTGCACTACCGATGACGCCAGTCTCCGACACTTCTTCTTGCATGATGGCGCCGAATTTGTAGTCATCTACTCCGCCGCCGCCGTATTGCTCTGGCACGTGGTAACCCAAGAAACCCAATGACCCTGCCTGTAACCAAATGTCACGTGGCACGATCTGATCGGCTTCCCACTTTTCATGGTTAGGCACAATTTCTTTGTCGAGCCATTGGCGAAATGCTGCTCGAAATTGTTCGTGCTCTGCGTTATAGATGGTGCGTTCGAAAGTTTCCACTTCGACAAACTAGGCCAAGACTGCGCGCGACACGAGGTCGGTGCCAAAAGCAGTGAGGATCGCCAAGTACAAAAGGCCTGTGGCGGCCATTACAGCCGAATAACTGCGCTCACGCAACGCAGCTCGCGTGACTTCAATCAGTACTGCCGTGGTTACGGCGCACGCAACCCAGAACCAGCCGAGTGTTCCATTCCAACCATCGTCTATAGCGCCAGACAACACACTGAACATTCCTGTTGGCAACAACATGACTGCGACTTCAAGGGGCAGTACCCAGCGCAGTGCCGTTACTAATTCACTCAAGATGGAACGTGGAAGACCTGGCTGCACCAGATACCAATGACCAAGAAGCATGGCATCACTCACTGCACCCAAAAAGACTGTGCCCACAATGACGCGCAACAGGTTGACAGTGACATTGCTTGCGCCATCTGTGGCGTGAATAGCAGCCGCAATCAGACCAATGAAACCAATCACTGGCGCTACAAGATCTAGGTGCACGTTCTTACGTCGGATTGTTACAAGCGACACCACTGCGACCGCAATGGCACTGACATCTCGCACAGGGAGAAAATCGGTGGCTATTCCCGCTGCTGCTGCGCCCGCGGCAAGCACCAAGAACGTTGCGCGAATAAGCCAGCTGTATCCAGCACTCATTTCGTGCTTGCGAGTAGTGAACCACAAGAACAACAGACCACCCGTGGCCCATTGAAGAAGAACTGTTGCTGCGTCGAGTTTGATCATTGCGGGCTTTGTCTAACGATCAAGAACAACAAGATGATGATTGGTGTGGTTCACGGGCTGTGGACCATTTTCTGTGGCCACCACGATGTCTTCTAAGCGCATGCCCCACTTGCCTGGAATGTAAATGCCTGGCTCCACGCTGTACGCGTGCCCTGCAGCAATTGGCGTGCTATTGCCTTTCACCATGTATGGGTCTTCGTGTGCTTCCATACCAATGCCGTGGCCAGTGCGGTGCACAAACCACTCGCCATACCCTGCTGCATCTATAACGGCACGAGAAGCGGCATCAACGCCTTCACACATTGTGCCTACCGTGCCTGCAGCAACTCCGGCAGCTTGTGCTTCGAATAACACTGCGTACGCATCTGCGATGTCTGTTGGGACTTCACCCAAGTGGACACATCGGGTGATGTCACTGCAGTAACCATTCATCGATCCACCAAAGTCGCACAACACAATCTCGCCAAATCGAATCACTCGGTCACCTGCATCATGATGCGGACTCGCTGCATTCTCTCCTGCAGCAACGATTGCAAAGTTCACTTTCTGATGACCTTCAGCAATCAATCGCGCCGAGATATCTGCCGATACTTCTGCTTCCGTGCGACCAACAAGTGCTATGTCCCCTGCTTGTAACTGAGCAGCAACTCTGTCGGCAGCAGCACCAGCGGCTACCAAGGCTGCGATTTCATCAACGTCCTTACGAGAGCGCAATGCTTCCATCACAACAACAGACCGCACATAGGTTGAAGACGGGCGCAGAGCTAGCAGATCAACAAGGAATCGTGACCACATCTGATCACCCACAGCAATAGTGCGTGCTGCACCCAATAACTTGTGTGCCAATGCAACTGGATCATCTGTTTCGTTCCAAGGTGCGATCGAGAACACTGTAGGCATCTCGGTCACGCGTGGTGCTTCAAGACGCGGAATAATCAACGACGCTTCACCATCACGCGGAACGACCAATACTGTCAATCGTTCGAGCGGCATTGCAAGATAACCGGTCAGATACGGCAGGTCATGGCCCAACGACAAGATGAGAGCGTCAACTCCAGTGCGAGCCATTTCTGCACGCGCACGATCGAGGCGTGTCCGGAAAGTGGATTCAGGCGTTAGTGATTTCATCGTGCACCAATCTTGACAGGTACGGCATGCGCAGCCGATTCCTTTGCGTGATAACTCGAACGAGTCAACGGGCTTGATTCCACGTGACCAATCCCCAAAGACTCTCCGACTGCCTTGTATGTGTCGAACATGGCCGGCTCCACCCATCGAGATACAGGAAGATGATTAGTAGTTGGTCGCAGATATTGACCAATGGTCACAATGTCGACACCGATTGCCGCCAGGTCTGCGAGCACACCAAA
>SYAZ01000024.1 GCA_005788815.1 Actinomycetota bacterium
ACGACTGCAGCGGTTCCATATGCAGGGTTCACACCACGCGTAGGAATTGAGATGATCAGTCCAAACCACAAAATGAGGTTCAATACCACTGCAGAACCAATGCCGGCAGTCGCTAATGCAAAAGCTGCATCTGGTCCACGAACACCGCACATGGTGATGAGTTTGTATCCGAGTGTTGAACTCGCAGCACTTCCACCAGGAACGATATTGCCGAGTGCTTTCGTACTTAGCTGAATACGAAACAGACGTAGCGGGCTGATCTTGTGTCCCTCGTCGCCCAACGCTGCACGTGTCAACATGGAATAGGCCAACAATGAAAAACCCTGAAGCCCAATTCCTACAATCAACATGTATGGGTTGATTGACTTAAGATCTCTCACCGCATTGCGTAATCCAGGTATGAGCGGCAGAACAAAGAAGTACACCACTGCCCCACCGAGCACGTACTGAAGTGGACGGCTGAACCGCCAGACGCTTTTCGTTGGTTCAGCCATGCGTACTATCGTTACCGATTTCAGAGCCGTGCGCAGGGAATGCACGAATTATCTCCACCAATTTCCCCCGCAACTCAGGTACCAATTCATTGTCAGTTTTCCCCAAGCGAACTAATACAAGGTCGCGATCAGGTGAAATCCACGTGAACTGACCCTCGTAGCCCATTGCAGTCATCGAACCTGGATCTTCGGGCGACATCCACCAATGTGCGCCGTATTCCAACCCATTCTCAGGATCAAGTGCAGTTGAAGTCCGCCCATATTGCACCCACCCCTCAGGCAGTAAACACTTCTCGCCCCACACACCGTCGTTCAAATACAAATATCCAAATCGCGCAAAGTCTCGTGCGATTGCATACACAAATGAGGAACCTACAAAGTTTCCGGTGTCGTCGAATTTAGGGATTGCAGAATGTATTCCGATTGGTTCAAACAATCGCTGCCGCATGAATCTCTCGACAATTTCAGATGAACCATTCTTCTCACCAAGAGCGACGGCCAAAATACGCGTCACAAGATTTGTGGTGCCCGATGAGTACATGTACTTCGATCCCGGTTTTGCTTCTAACTCTTTCGCTGACGCATACCTCGAATGATCCCCAGCAAACTCACCTCCACCGAACAACATTTCAATCACGTCAGAAATTGAATCGTTTACATAGTCCTCACACCACGCAAGCCCACTCGACATGTTGAGCAAGTTGCCAAGAGTGATGTCGGCACGTTCGTCTTGCCAGTGGGGAAACAGATTGCGATCCGAGATGGAGAGCAATCCATCTTTCACCGCTATGCCAACCAGTGCGTGGGTGATGCTTTTTGCGATGGACCACGAAATCAGAGTGCTCTGAGCCGTCACGCCATCGCCATATATCTCCCGCACAATCCGCCCCCTGTGGACCACAATCAAGGCCAAATTGGTGCCGAATTCAGAGGACCTGGTGGAGATATCCGCAATTGCTGCGTCCATCTGAGCAACATCCACATCTGGGGCGGGGGCACCCGTCACCCAGTCATTCTCGGGAAACTCTCGGGTCGGCATGGAAGTGACACTAGGCGCATCACAGAATGCGCCAAAACCCCTGCTCCATCACTAGCGTTTCACCCCATGAGTACCGCATCTCCCGACCTTCAGACAGCCGCCTCAATCATCGCGACAGCGAAGTCCATGGTGGCCACCGCCATTCAGACTCTCATAACTGCAGGCGGCCCCGACAAGAACCAGACACTCGCCTACGACATTGCGCACGTTGCTGCTGCAGTGGAAACTGCAAGTTCGCTTCTTGACTACGGCGCAAAAGGAACAATTGAAGGAAACATCACGTGTGCATTTGCTGCAGACATGGTGCACGACTTCGTATCGCGTCTCATTGGCCGCGAAAACATGTGGGGCGTAGACGCATCCAAACTCAACAGTGCTAATGATTTTGTGCAGACATACCGCTCTCCTTCATTTCTTGCATCACTTGCAACTGAACAAGGCCCTCGTCATCTTGCGGATGATTTCGAAATGGTTCAAGACACGTTTCGTTCCTTTGCAAACAAAGTTGTGGCTCCTCGTGCAGAACACGTGCACCGCTTCAATGAAGATGTTCCAGAAGAAGTCATTGCTGGTCTCGCAGAAATCGGCGCATTCGGTCTCAGCGTTCCTGTCGAGTACGAAGGCTTCAGCGAAGGTGGCGAAGGCGAATACATGGCTTCGGTTATCGCAACAGAAGAACTTTCACGTGCATCGCTTGGAATTGGTGGCTCGCTCATCACTCGCCCTGAGATTCTGACTCGCGCTCTTGTCAAAGGCGGAACAGAAGCACAAAAGCATGAGTGGCTTCCAAAACTTGCCAGCGCCGAAGTGATGGCAGCAGTTGCAGTGACCGAACCTGACTATGGCTCAGACGTTGCTGGGCTCAAGACCACCGCAGTTGAAGCTCCCGGTCCAAATGGTGAAGCAGGCTGGCTCATCAACGGCGTGAAGACATGGTGCACGTTTGGTGCACGCGCAAACGTCCTCATGCTTCTTGCTCGCACAGATCCTGATCGTTCGAAAACTCACCGTGGTTTGTCATTGTTCATTGTTCCAAAACCTCTCGGTGACGCACATGGCTTCATGTTCACGCAATATGGCGGTGGAAAAATGGAAGGTCGCCCCATTGACACCATTGGTTACCGTGGAATGCACAGTTACGAAATCGCCATTGAAAACTGGTGGGTTCCAGAAGCAAACCTCATCGGCGAGCGCGATGGTCTTGGTAAAGGTTTCTATCTTCAGATGGCCGGCTTTGAAAATGGACGCTTGCAAACAGCAGCTCGCGCAGTGGGCGTCATGCAGGCGGCGTACGAAGCATCTGTCGACTACGCACAGAACCGCACAGTGTTTGGTCATCCGATTAGCGACTACGAATTAACGCAAGTGAAATTGGGTCGCATGGCAGTCATTGTCCAGGCGTCACGCCAGTTCTCTTATGCAGTCGCTCGCCTCATGGGCAAGGGTGAAGGCGCAATGGAAGCCAGCATGGTGAAGGCGTATGTTTGCAAAGCAGCAGAGTGGGTCACTCGCGAAGCACTGCAAATCCACGGTGGCTATGGCTATGCAGAGGAATACAGCGTGAGTCGTCTGTATGTAGATGCTCGCGTTCTTTCCATCTTTGAAGGCGCAGACGAAACACTGTGCTTGAAGGTAATCGCAAAGAACCTTTGCGACTCTGCGAACAAATAGTTACTACAGTTCGAGAAGCGACGCAATGCGTCGGCACGTCACAAGATCTGCGGCGTCGTCGTATGGGTCAACAAGAATTGGGATTAATCCTGCTGCTGTTGCGCCGCCAACATCCATAACAACACTGTCGCCTACATACGCAATGCGAGATTTCTCGATGCCATCAAAAAATGGCAACGCGAAATCAAAGATTCGCGGGTTTGGTTTTGTGACGCCAACAACATGGCTGTCGATAATGCACCGAACACTTGCATGCTGGCCATCACCCACCTGACAGATTCCACTGCGCTCAAGAATTTCTTCAATCTGTCCGCTTGCATTGCTCACTACACCAACTGGAACACCCGCGGCATTTAGCCCTCGAAGTGCTTCGGCGGATCCAGCAAGCGGTGCGCGCCATAAGTGCGCATGGCGCGTGCGTGACAACACAAAGGTTGCAGCTTTGCGATTGTGCTCTGGCACGCCCACTAATTGGACGTATGCATTGTTGTAGTGAGACCAATCATCCTCGCCAGAACCTTGTCGCGACTTTGCAGCCATGGCGCCGTAGTGAGCGCGAACATACGTCTCTTCATCGGTCGTGGCTCCGTAATAAGCCAAGGTTGGTGCCAAGACTGCCGGA
>SYAZ01000025.1 GCA_005788815.1 Actinomycetota bacterium
ATTGCCCTTGACAACAGGAACAATGCCCGGCATCGAGTCGGCAACGCGGTGCACATGGGCCAACCATTGGGCTCGTTGCACGGCAAGGCGGATAGTCACCCCATTGACCGTAGTCGCCCCGACTATTCCTACGTTGTCAGACAGAGATATTGCCCTAGCGTGGGGGCATGGCCAGAATCTTTGGGTTTCCAAATCCCGTCAATGAAACTTCAGCACGCATCGTGGCTGGTGGGGCCGTGGTGATGAGCGTGGCTTTTGTAATCACGGGAAATCCATGGCTACTTCTGCCGCTTACATATGGTTTTATCGCTCGAGTGAGCACGGGGCCATTGCTGAGTCCACTAGGAAGAATTTCTACACAAATCATCACACCACGCATCAAGCGCGATCACCGTCTTGTGCCCGGACCACCCAAAAGGTTTGCCCAAGGGATTGGCGCCTTGTTCTCTATCGTCGGCTCGGTGCTGTGGTTTGCCGACGCGCACACGGCGTCTCGTGTTGTGATTGCGATGTTGGCTGGAGCTGCTTCGTTGGAAGCTTTTGTGGGCTTCTGCTTGGGGTGCGCGATCTTTGCGCGCCTTATGCGATGGGGTTTAATTCCAGAATCAGTCTGTGCTGAATGCAATGACATTAGTCAACGCATCCAATCTTCATCTCCGGCTTGATGCACGCAGAGTAAAGACTGGCAACAGACAACGCAGGTTCTTTCGCCGAATTGCGCCCTTCCATACTCCGATTCCATAACTCATGTCATCGAGGCTTCGCACGACAAGGTAGGTGAGAGGTTGACGTGGTTTCTTTTTCATCAGCCCAAACAATGTTGGAATGAGCACACAAAAAGACCACGTGATGACTGGTCGAGTAGTTACTAGCGATGCAACAGCAAACAATGGCCACCACACTCGTCGTATTGCGGAAGCAGTCAGTTTGGTAGTGCTCACTAAACCCCACCATGTGATTCGAGTGCGCTGAAGCAGAGACATTCCGGTATTCCGTAATGTGAGCGCAAAATAAAAGAACATTGGGATCAGTGCTATTGCCGCGGTTACCAAATAGCCCAAGAAAAGCAGCATGACCGGTACGAAAAAGAACAAATGTGTGCGTAATGGGGCCGAAGAGCGAGGATGTCGCTCATCTAATGCAGCACTACTTGAGCCATATGAGATGCGCTGATTCAACATTGAACGCACATTGCGGCGTGGAGAATGTGTAGCAACTATTTCACGTGCATATCGCACAACAAACTTGCATTCAACTGCACGCCAAATAAGATCTACATCTTCACCCACGCGTAGTTCTTCATTAAAGCCGTCAAGTTCACGAAGGTGACTTGCATTACAGGCGAGAACCGCCGACGGAACATATGCAACACGCGACAAGGGGCGCACGACTGCTGGGTCTGGCCCAAGATCTAGCGGCGAATGAAACGATTCGTATTCATTGATAAAGGATTTAGTTCTCTCGGTTGCAACGCGCGGTGCGACGGCCAGAAGTTGAGTATCAGTTAAATGGCCTGCCAAGTTGAGTACGTCTAGTGCGGAAATCTGAACGTCTGTGTCCACGAAAACTACGAAAGGTGACTCAACGTGTTTCAATCCGGTGTTGCGAGCAGTCGCAGGACCACTGTTCTCTTCAAGACGGACAATCGTTGTCTTAACAATCTCAAAGAAAAATGGTGAGGCATCATCGACAATCACAATTCTGAGTGGTCGCAATTCATCAACCAATGCCTGTAGGGCTACCGCATCTTCTTGGTCACTAATGAAGGCCGGAATAACCACGGTGACTTGTTCCGCTGAACATGACGCGACGTTCTGCGGGTGAATAGCCCCAGTTGCAGAGAGACGGTCGGTGAGTTGTTGATGTTGAGGAGGTAGAGGAGTATCGCTCTCAATCGCATCGAGGATGGCGCTTCCAGCTGTTGAAACTGTAAATAGCGTGAGGGGAGAACCAGCGAGAAGCCTTTTGCCGTCCTTTGAACGAAACCATTGCTTGTCGGCGAAAAAGTTGTCGGTCATGTCCAAGAAGTCTGTATCTGTAGCAATAGCTTTGATAAGTGGTCTGCATAAAAACTCAACATGGTTGCTCCATGAGCAGCGGTGGCGTTAGTGGGGTCGCCCACAACTCCATTTGATGACACTTCCTTTATTCCACCAGCTCGCATGCGTTCAATCAGAATTTCAGAGTCTCCGATTGCGCCAACTTCTGCGAGGTCCATGCGCACAGTGTCTGGAGCAAGGTGCAGCATCAATGAAGTTTCGGTATGACCTGCGTGCATATCTGCACCTTCGTAGTAAGGCAAGGACCAGATGGAATGCCGAATGTTTTCGTAGTCAAGTGCTGAATGGACAAGTTTCAGTGCGTCTGCATTGCCGCCATGGCCATTCACAATGCAAATACCGCGCGCCCACGAAGCGGAACGAGCAATGGAAACAACTACGTCGGATAGAGCATTAGTACCAATGCTCAGCGTTCCAGCAAACCCGTTGTGTTCGTCACTGGCGGTAACACCAATCGTTGGCACAACCGAGAATTGTGTGTTCTCAGGATCAACAGAACGAATCGCCGCATCTACGACAGCTTCGATGATCACTGTGTCGGTATCAAACGGTAAGTGGGCGCCATGCTGTTCCCAAGAACCAAGGGCAAGAAGAACAATCGGTGGTGTCATGTTATTTGGTCAGGCGACCACAGTGTTAATGGCTGACGCCAGTAACGGGAGGCTCACTGCCAGATATCAATCTTTTGATGTTGGAGATATGACGAATCTCAACGAGTACACCCATTCCGAGTAGGGCCAACAATTCCCAGCCAGCAGTTCCGCGCACAGCAAGTGCAATGAGCATGATTGGAACTATTGCAATGGAAGCGATTGATGCCTTCTTGCTGACTTTCATAATGAGAAGCCATGCGATGAGTGTGCCGATCATGACGGGTGGGTGAAGTGGAAGCAGAACTCCACCGCCTGTTGCGACTCCTTTGCCACCTTTGAAGTGGCGCATGACGGGAAACATGTGGCCAACAATTGCTGCAGCAGCACACGCAAAAGCGATTGGTCGGTATCCGAGTGTCAGGACTACGGGAATCGCTCCCTTTGCTGCATCAAGCAGAAAGACCAGGGCGCCGTACTTTGCACCGAGTGCTCGCGAAATGTTGCTGGCTCCCGGATTGCCGGAACCAAAAGTTGTGATGTCGATGCCTTTTGATTTTGCAATCAAGATGGCGCTTGGCAATGTGCCGCAGAAATATGCAAGAACAATGGCAAGAACAGCGACAATCGGGTTCATGCGTTGACCTTATGGCGTGGCGGTTTTGAATGGTCCATAGACGGACGAGGAGTCAATGCAACTGGGACTGAAGCCAAGAGAATTTCGCCGTCGCCACCTACGCACTCTGGGTCTGGTCCGTCGAGTGGTAACCCTGTAAAGAATTTTGCAGCCATGCATCCGCCTTGGCACGCATCAAAGGCCCCGCATGATGCGCATGCTCCAGCACTTTGTGGCTCACGCAATTCAGTAAACAAATCAGATTCACGCCACACATGTGTGAATCCACCTGTTTCCAAAACATTGCCTGCTTTGAAAGTGTCGTGGATAACGAATGGGCATGCATATACATCGCCAATTGGATCGATGAGGCACACAACACGTCCGGCGCCACACAGGTTGAGACCAGGTAGTGACTCACCGAATGCATTGAGGTGGAAGAACGAGTCTCCCGTCAATACGTTTTCGCCGTGAGCAAGCAACCAATCGTAGATCTGTCGCTGCTGTGCGTTCGTGGGGTGCAGTTCATTCCAAGTATCGGCGCCGCGACCAGCAGGACGCAAGCGAGTGATACGTAGTTGTGCGCCGTAACTGTCTGCAAGTGCTTTGAACTCATCTAGTTGGTCAACGTTGTGACGCGTAACGACTACTGAAATTTTGAATTGACCAAAACCCGCAGCCTTCAAGTTGTCCATTGCACGAATTGCAGTGGCATATGAACCTTCGCCACGCACGGCGTCGTTTGTTGCGGCGTCAGTGCCATCGAGACTGATTTGAATGTCGAGGTAATCCATCGCCGCCAGACGTTCAGCATTGCGCTGATCGATGAAAGCACCATTGGTTGAAAACTTCACGCCAATCTTGTTGGAAATTGAATATTCAATAATCTCAAAGAAGTCGCGGCGAATCATTGGCTCGCCACCACCAATGTTGATGTAGAAAACTTGCAAGTCGCGAAGTTCGTCGATAACAGCTTTTGCTTGCGCAGTTGAAAGTTCACGCTCGTCACGTTGACCGCTACTAGACAAGCAATGGACACATGCCAAGTTGCATGCATAGGTCAATTCCCATGTAAGGCAGATCGGCGCGTCAAGGCCTTGCTTCATTTGTGCTGAGAGTGTTTCAGAGGACACGAATTATCTCCGATGTAGTGAGTGAGGACAGGGCGCTGACAAATGATGGCCAACGAGCTTCGTCGACGCCTTCAGCCATAAGAGCATCACGAAGAGAAGAATGTTGACCCATGGTCTTCACCACGCGAACAATGTCGGGGTGTTTGAGAAAAACCAGCCGCCGATTTCCATAGTGGTACGCAAGTGCACCAAATGGTTCTGGTCGTAATGCCACCTGCGGGTGTAACTCGCATGCCGACTCAAGAGTGACGGTCATTCATCGCCCCGCTAAAAATGTGGGGCTCAGTACACGCCGCACATGCCGTCAATGGAGATCTCTTCCACGAGGAGTTCCTCGGTGACGGGAGATTCCACTGCAGCATCTGCAGTCGGGGCGACGGGGGTAGGTGTGTTGTCCTGTTCCATGGCGCTAACAGTAGTTGGAAAGACGCCCACTAGAGAATGTTGGGGGGATAGGGCTATTCTCAAAGGACACCGCCAGGTTGCCTGGCTCGTCAAATAGGGGGCATTCGATGAAAACGAAAGCTGCAGTTCTCTGGGAAGTTAATGCGCCGTGGAGCGTGGAAGAGATTGAGCTCGATGCTCCTGGACCGGGCGAAGTCTTGGTCAAAATTGCCGCATCGGGTATGTGCCACTCTGACGAACACCTCACTACCGGTGACCTTCCGTTTGCACTTCCCATTGTTGGTGGCCATGAAGGTGCCGGCGTTGTGGAAGCCATCGGCGAAGGTGTGAGTTGGTTGTCGGTCGGTGACCATGTGGTCTTTGGTTTCATCCCATCATGTGGACGTTGCCCCAGCTGTTCTACCGGACATCAGAACTTGTGCGACCTCGGCGCACTTATGGGACTCGGTTTGCAGATTTCAGACGGCACATCTCGTCACCATGCACAAGGAAAAGATCTCACTCTGATGTGCATGCTCGGAACTTTTGCACATCACACAGTGGTGAACGAAGCGTCATGCATCAAGATTGAAAAAGACGTTCCACTCGACAAGGCTTGCCTCCTTGGTTGTGGTGTTGTCACCGGTTGGGGTTCAGCTGTGTATGCAGCAGATGTTTCTCCTGGGGACACAGTTGTCGTTGTTGGCGTCGGTGGTATTGGCGCTAATGCAATTCAAGGTGCACGTCTTGCCGGTGCAAAGCGCATCGTCGCTATCGACCCAATCGAGTTCAAGCGTGAAAAAGCTATGGAGTTCGGCGCAACGCACACAGCAACTTCAATGACTGAAGCTTTGCCACTGTTGCAAGATCTCACATGGGGAACCATGGCAAACAAAGTCATCATGACAATGGGTGTTGGCGACGGACAACTGATGGGTGAAGCAATGGCACTCGCAGCAAAGCGTGGCCGTGTTGTTGTTACCAACATTCACCCTGCATTTGAAATGGGTGGAGCAAACATGAGCCTTCTCGATCTCACACTCATGGAAAAGCAACTTGTTGGTTCCCTCTTCGGTTCAGGTAACCCTCGTGCAGACATTCCGAAACTTCTCGGCTTGTATCGCGAAGGCCAACTCGATCTTGACGGCCTTGTTACAAAGACGTACCCACTTGAAGGAATCAACGAGGGCTACCAAGACATGCGCGATGGAAAAAACATCCGCGGAGTCCTAGTTTACGAATAAATCATTTCGCTTCGGCGGAGATACACAAACAATTACATAGGGGGAATAGTTATGAAATCCAAAGCAGCAGTGTTGTACGGAATCGATCAACCATGGGTGGTTGAAGAGATTGAAGTAGATGATCCAAAAGCCAATGAAGTATTGGTGAATTGGAAAGTTGCCGGTATGTGCCACTCAGACGAGCACTTCGTCACTGGCGACATGGTTCCCCCCAAAGAACTCCTCGCCATGATGGGCGTCGATGACTTCTTCCCATTCATTGGCGGCCATGAAGGAGCCGGTGTTGTTGTGAAGGTTGGGCCTGGTGTTAGTTCACTACAGGTAGGCGATCATGTGTCGGCAAGTTTTGTTCCATCATGTGGTCGTTGTCGTTACTGCTCCACAGGTCGCCAGAACCTGTGTGACCTTGGTGCCGGCACATTGACAGGTGGAATGATTACCGATGGCACACATCGCCATCACGTAAAAGATGGTCGCGCTGTGAAAATGATGGCCAAGTTGGGAACATTCTCCGAATACGCAACTGTTGCAGAGGCGTCACTTATCAAAGTTGAAAAGGACCTTCCACTTGACTGCGTGGCACTTGTTTCTTGTGGTGTTGCAACTGGTTGGGGTTCAGCTACAAGCCGTGCCGACACGCAACCTGGCGACACAGTGGTTGTCGTTGGTATCGGCGGCATTGGTGTTAACGCAGTGCAAGGTGCTCGCATGGCTGGAGCAAAGCACATCATTGCTATCGACCCAGTTGAATTCAAGCGCGAGAAGGCGATGGAGTTTGGTGCAACGCACACGTTCTCATCTATGACTGAAGCAATTCCACATCTCATGGAATTGTCATGGGGTCAGATGGCCGACCGTGTCATCATGACTCCAGGCGTGTTGCACGGCGACATGATGGGTGAAGCAATGACAATGGTCGGCAAGGGCGGTACATGTGTTGTTACTGCTATCTCTCCAATGGACGAGACAAGTGCAGACATCAATTTGTTCCAACTCGCCATGTGGCAAAAAGAAGTGAAGGGCACCATTTTTGGCAGCCTGAACCCGCGTGCAGATATTCCTAAGTTGCTAGACATGTATCGCGTTGGCGACCTCAAGCTTGAAGAACTAATCACAAAGCGCTATCCACTTGAAGACATCAACGAGGGCTACCGCGCAATGCGTGAAGGCGAAAATATTCGCGGCATCATCGTCAATGACTGATACTGCGTCACTCCGCTCGGCGTTGTCGAGTCAAGTAGTTGGGCGTCAACGAGAGGTTGAATTGGTTCTTGCTGCTTTAGCTGCAGATCGCCATGTTCTCCTTGAAGGCCCTCCAGGTACGGGAAAGAGCACGTTGCTGCGTGCCGTAGCCCAAGGATTAGGCATCGGATTCGAGTTCGTTGAAGGCAACGCTGAATTGACACCAGCGCGTCTTGTGGGGCATTTCGATCCAGCACGCGTGCTGAGTGATGGTTACGACCCGTCCGTCTTTGTTGATGGGCCACTTGTGACTGCGATGCGTGACGGTTCCTTGTTGTACGTGGAAGAAATCAACCGCATCCCCGAAGAGACTCTCAATGTACTTATCACTGTGATGAGCGAAGGCGAACTCAATGTTCCTCGTCTCGGTCGTGTTGCCGCAGTAAACGGTTTCCGTCTCGTTGCGGCCATGAACCCATTTGACGCTGTAGGTACTGCACGTATTTCTGGTGCCGTGTACGACCGTGTGTGTCGCGTTTCTATGTCGTACCAATCTGCTGAAGACGAAGAAGCAATTGTGCGTCGCAATACAGAGGGCTCTGACCTTACTGATGCATGGTTGTCAAAAGCGGTCAAAGTTGTTCGCCTCACTCGCTCTCACACAGATCTAAGAGTGGGTTCTTCAGTACGCGGCGCAGTGGACTTTGCAAAGGTTGCGGTGTCTTTAGCTGCACTTCGCGAATCTGAAGTGACACAGCCAAGCGTTGGACTCGATGCCGCGTTAGTGGCGCTGTCTGGTCGTGTGCGAGTGCGTGAAGGTGGCGTGCGCACCTCTGAAGAAATTGTTACAGAGATTTGGCAAGACGTTTTTGGCAGAGTCGACGGTGAAGGAGATGCCGGCGAGGGAAAAGCTGGAGCCCCGACAGGGGCCACGACCTCCCGGTAACGAAGGAAGGCGAGGCTGCTGACCAAGCAGTCGCAGATGCTGGAAAGAAGACCACGTCACGACGTGATCTGTCGCGCAACGAAAACTTTGAACAGATTTCGCCCGAAGTAGGTGAACTTGACGAAGCTGCAGTTGATGAAGCAATGCAGAATTCACCAGACGAGATGCTTGGGTTACTTGCAGATCTCACTGGAGCAACAGATCCAAAACTGCGCGAGTTAGCACGACGACTAGCGGGTCGACTCATGCTTGAGCTTGGTAATCGCGGGCAAGCGCGTCCGCGGGGCATTGGCAAGATGGTGGAGTTGCCTTACCGAGCAGATGGCGGAGATCTTGACGTTGACGCCAGTCTTGATGCGATTGGTGAGGCGCGTGCTGGCCTTGCGGTAGACCCAGACCGATTGCGTATTCGTGGATGGAGAAAACCTGGAACTGCGTTCTGTTTGCTACTCGATAGAAGTGGCTCTATGGGTGGGCAACCTCTTGCAACGTCAGCGGTGGCTACTGCTTCTATAGCCAGTCGAAATCCTGATGATTACAGCGTGATTGCCTTTGGAAAAGATGTTGTAGTTACTAAATCGCAAGATGTTCCCAAATCGAGCGAGCGGGTGATTAACGATGTTCTGACATTGCGTGGTTACGGCACTACGGACCTAGCTGGTGCTCTCATTGCGGCGCAACAACAATTGACGCGCTCACGCGCTGGCCGTCGCATTGCAATCCTGTTATCAGACTGTCGCGCAACAGTTGATGGTGATGCAATCGCAGCTGCTGCTGGAATTGATGAATTAGTAGTCATTGCACCTGCAGAAGATCATGATGAAGCAACAGCATTCGCATTAAAAGTAGGAGCTGTTATCTCATTGGTCAATGGGCCAAGTGAAATTCCTGAAGTTCTCGCACAGGCGCTCGAAGCGCGACTTTAGAACGGGCAGTTGGGATCGTTCGGAGGAACGATGCCGCGTGTGTCTTGATTGATGGTGACTTTAGGAACAGTTGTAGTGGGTGTACGCGAAATGGTGACTACTGGTGCAACAGTGGTGGGGACCGTTTTTACAGTGGTAATTGGCTGAGGCTTTGTTGTGGTTGTGGCGGCGACAACTGCCAATGTTGTAGCGACAACTGTTGCTGAAGCGTCTGCTTTTTCTGATCCGGGAACCGTAATAGAGAGGCTGGCTTTTCCTTGGAACACAGACAGAATCTTTTTCGATGTTGCGCTTTCAAAATCAGGAACGATTACGGACGCCTTGTCGATTATTTGACCAACACCAGGCATTGTGTAGCTACCCATGGTGTCTGCATTGAAGTTTTTCATTGCTTGTCCAAGTTGTAAGACACTGAGAGGGGTAAGCCGATCATCGGTAATGACATTTTTTAGTGCGGCATTCAAAATGTTTGTGGCGACTCGTGGACTGGTGCGTGACTTATCGAGCGCCTTTCGAATCATGCGTCGCATGAAGTCTTGTTGGCGAGCAATTCTTCCCCAGTCAGATGACTGGTCTGTTCGCCATTTCTTCAATGTGGAGTCGTACCAGCGGTAATGACGAGAGCGCATGTATGCGAGTGCGTGATCGCCAGCGAATCGATAGCAAACATTTTTCCGTAGAACTTTGAATCCGGTGCGGTAATCCTGTGCTCTGAAGAGGAAAGGAACTCGGACACCACCAACTGCATCAACAATTTCTGCAAATGCACAGAAATCAATGTTGACGTAGTGATCAACCGAGATGCCAAAGTTTTCCTTGATGGTACGGATCAGACGATTCGGATTCTTCTTGTCAAAGTTTGAGTTAATACGTCCGCTGCGTGACGAACCTGCCTGCTTCACCCACATGTCGCGAGGGAAGGAGATGACCGCAGCTTGGTTGTCGATGGGGTTTACGCGAATCACCATGATGGAGTCACTTCGTTCGCCAAAACTTGCGCGCTTACCGAAGCCGCCTGCGTACGGGGAATCGGGAGCAACACATGCACTGTTGTCAGAACCAGTGATCAGATAGTTCTTTGCAGAGAGGTCACCCGGTGGAAGGTTGAGTGCGCCGTCGCCTTCAGGAACAGTGTCGATAGTGACAACTTGGCGATTGCCCAGTTTCCAGTTTGCATACAGCAGTCCAGACCCAGCAGCCACGGTGGTCATCGCGAGCAGCACGTTAAATACAAGAAACGCTTTGTGCTTTCCACTGCGACGGGGCTTTGGTAGGGCTTCAGTCATGGCATCTCTACGGTAGTCCTAGTGGGTGCTTCGGGTTGGTCGCATCAGTGCAGGATGCGCCTATTGCGCAACTGGAGCGAGGGTCACTGCGACAGCAATTTCCGCGTTCTCGGATATTGCGATTTCCCATTGTGCAACTGACCCTGCATTTGCAATATCAATCCAGCCGGCGGTAATTGCCCGAGCGGCGTCTGCAGAGGCAGTGATGGATGCCATATCGACACCTTGGCGTTGGCTGACTTTTGCTTCAGTTTTCGAACGACGAATGATGGCCAAAGTTGTGCAGACAGCATTTAGTAGCTCTTCGTCTGGAGATGTAGAGATAGATGCAGTGAGTTCTGCACTGGTGGGCCATTGTGCTTGGTGCACAGACCCGGTTTGCCACCAGTTCCACACCTCTTCAGTTGCGAAGGGGAGCAATGGCGCAAACAACCGTTGCAAGGTAGACAGCGCGCGTCGTAATGCGATTCGTGCTGAGAGTGAACCCTCGGGTGAATCTTCTGAATAGGCACGTGTCTTGACAAGTTCCACATAATCGTCACAGAACCACCAGAAGAATGTTTCTGTTCGCTCAAGTGCTCGTGCGTAATCAAATGCTTCAAACGCCGTGGTGCATTCTTCAACAACTGCTGCGAGTCGATGCAACATTGCGCAGTCAACTTGTTCTGTTGGGGCAACTGATTCGTCGGCATCACCAAAACCAAGAACAAACTTGGTGACGTTAAGAATCTTTGTGGCGAGCTTGCGGCCCACTTTCATTTGATCTTCGCTGAATGCTGTATCTACACCAGGTCGCGCGCCGGCAGCCCAGTAACGCACTGCGTCGCTGCCGTATTGTTCGAACAAGTCCACAGGTGTAACAACGTTGCCTTTGGACTTTGACATCTTCTTGCGATCAGGGTCGAGAATCCAACCAGACAACGCAGCATTGCTCCACGGTGCGGTCTTGTGTTCAAAGTGTGAGCGCACCATGGTGGCAAAGAGCCAGGTACGAATAATGTCATGACCTTGTGGGCGCACATCGAATGGATACACGCGTGCAAAGAGGTCGTTGTCGTCTTCCCACTTGCCAGCGATTTGCGGAGTAAGAGAAGAAGTGGCCCATGTGTCCATGACATCGGGGTCACCAATGAAGCCACCAGGCTGACCTCGTTGTGCTTCGGTGAAACCTTCTGGCACATCGGTGCTTGGGTCGATAGGAAGGTGTGATTCATTTGGAACAAGTGGCGATTCATGAAGTACTTCGCCGTGTTCGTTGAGTTTGTACCAGACAGGAATTGGAACGCCGAACCAGCGTTGACGACTTACAAGCCAATCTCCATTGAGTCCTTCCACCCAGTTCGAGTAACGGTGACGCATGTGATCTGGATGCCAGGTAAGGCCTGCACCGCGTGCAAGAAGTGCGTCACGTAATTCTGCATCGCGTCCACCATTGCGGATGTACCACTGACGGCTCGTGACGATTTCAAGCGGGCGATCACCCTTTTCGTAGAACTTCACAGGGTGAGTAATAGGTCGCGGTTCGCCCACCATTTCACCCGAACTTGCGAGCATGTCTGCAATTGCAGTTTGTGCTTGCTTTGCTGACTTTCCTGCAAGTGCGTTGTAATGCGCAATTCCGCTTTCGTCGGTAAGGCCGTGAGGTGCTTCTGCAATCAAACGACCATCGCGAGAAATGATTGCTCGCATGTTGAGTTGCAGTTCGCGCCACCAAATGACGTCGGTGAGGTCACCAAACGTGCAGCACATTGCGATGCCAGTGCCTTTGTCGATTTGAGCAAGTGGATGTGCAAGTACTGGCACTTCAACATTGAAGAGGGGAGTACGCACCGTGGTACCAAAGAGAGGTTTGTACCGCTCATCATCGGGGTGTGCAATAACAGCAACGCACGCAGGTAACAATTCCGGACGAGTCGTATCAATAAGTACATCGCCACTGCCATCAGATTTATGAAATGCAATGGTGTGATATGCGCCAGGACGTTCACGATCTTCAAGTTCTGCTTGAGCTACTGCGGTGCGAAAGTCAACGTCCCACAATGTTGGTGCCTCTTGCGTGTATGCCTCACCTCGTGCAAGGTTTCGCAAAAATGCACGCTGGCTAGTGCGACGTGATCTGTCTTCGATGGTGGTGTATAGCAAAGACCAATCGACAGAAAGTCCGAGACGACGAAAGAGATCTTCGAAAACTTGTTCGTCTTGGGCAGTGAGTTCTTCACATAATTCAATAAAGTTCGGTCGAGATACCGGAACAGGTGTGTGGTTCTTTGGAGGTTCACCTCGAAACGGTGGTTGCAAGTTTGGAACATACGGAACCGAAGGGTCACATGACACACCGAAATAATTCTGCACGCGACGTTCGGTGGGCAGACCGTTGTCATCCCAACCCATGGGATAAAACACACTCTTGCCACGCATGCGCCAGAAACGAGCCACTGTGTCTGTATGGGTATAAGAAAAGACATGGCCCATATGGAGAGAGCCGCTCACCGTGGGTGGAGGGGTGTCGACGGAAAAGACGGCATCTCGGGTGGCGGAGCGATTGAAGTCGTATGTGCCCTGGGTACGCCAAGTATCCATCCACTTTGTCTCGATGTTTTCGAGGGTGGGCTTCTCAGGGACAGTGGACATACCTCATAAATCGTAGGCTGGTCAGAGTGCTGAACCTCTATGACACCGCCACACAAAGTGTGAAAACCCTGGCTCTGCGCGAGCCGGGCAAGGTGGGCATCTACCTCTGTGGCCCCACGGTGTACGGACCACCCCACTTGGGGCATGGGCGAGCCACGCTGGTGTACGACATTTTGCGTCGCTACCTCACCTGGTCGGGCTTGGAAGTCCGGCTCGTGTCGAACATCACCTATATCGACGACAAGATCATCGACCGCGCCAATCGTGAAAATCGTGCGTGGGAAGACATCACCCACAAGTGCGAAAACGTGTGGTTCGAAGCAATGGGCAAGTTGGGCGTATTGCGTCCTGATGAAGTTCCGCATGCCACTGATTACGTCGATCAGATGGTGAGCATGATTTCAACACTCATTGAACGCAATGCCGCGTATGTCACTGACGATGGTGTGTATCTCAATGTGAAGTCTGTTCCTGATTATGGATTACTCGCACATCAAAGTCTTGATGACATGCTGAGCGGCGGTGGCGATCGAGAAGTATTGGGTGCGAGCAACAAGAAAAATCCTGCGGATTTCGCGTTGTGGAAATTTTCAAAACCAGGCGAACCTGCGTGGTCTGCACCATGGGGTGATGGTCGACCAGGTTGGCACAGTGAATGTGTTGTGATGAGTCTTGAACTTTTGGGCGAAGGTTTTGATCTTCATTGCGGTGGAGCAGATCTGCGATTTCCGCATCACGAAAATGAACGAGCACAGGCAGTTGCATTGGGAAAGACTTTTGCGGGGCATTGGATGCACAACGGATTTGTTGTGGACTTAGAAGGCGAAAAGATGTCCAAGAGTTTGGGCAACGTAGCCAATCTTCTTGATCTTCTCGAGCATTACGACGCACGCGCATACCGCATGTTGTTGTTGCAGACCCACTATCGCTCGCCGGTGCGCGTGGGCCAAGACAACATTGATGCATGTGTGACAGCATTGGCAGGTCTTGATTCGTTTGCTGCGCGAACGAGTGCGCATTCGGCTGGCACACCAGACTCAGACGTGGTGCAAAACTTCCGCACCGCAATGGATAACGATCTAGACACCACTGCAGCAATGGCGTTGGTGTTTGATTCGGTACGTCGCGCAAATGCGGCAATGGATGCTGACGACGTTGCCACTGTTTCATCTGTTCGCGCAGCAGTCATTGAAATTCTTGGTGCACTTGGTCTTGAGCTATCAATCGGTGACGACATTGATGCAGACATTGTTGCTAAGGGTGTTGCGCTAGATGCTGCGCGTGCCGCTAAAGACTTTGCTGCAGCCGATTCAATTCGTAATGAATTACAAGCTGCTGGTTACGTAGTTGAAACCACAAAAGACGGAACGCGCGTACGACGTGGCTAAGAAAGAACGCACACCAATGCCCAAGGGGTATTGGCCAATCTGGACAACAGTTGCACTTGATCTTGTAGGTTTTGGCATTGTTGCGCCCATTCTTGGACGATATGCAGAGCGATTTGGTGCAAGTGGTTTACAAGTCGGTCTGATGTTTGCATCATTCTCGGTTGCACAGATGTTCTTTGCTCCAATTCTTGGACGCATCTCCGACAAGGTCGGTCGTAAACCAGTCATTGTTTTTTCTCTCATTGGTACTGCAGTTGGAAGCTTTATCACTGGTGCAGCCGGTGCACTGTGGGTGTTGTTCCTAGGTCGACTCATCGATGGCGCATCGGGAGCGAGTATTGCGGTGGCACAAGGTGCTGTTGCAGATATTTCGCCACCAGACCAACGCGCGCGGTTGATGGGACTACTTGGTGCAGCATTCGGAGTTGGTTTTGTTGTGGGTCCGGCACTTGGTGGTCTTGCTGCTCTTGGTGGTCCACATGTTCCGTTTTATGTTGCCGGAACGATTGCTGCGATCAATGCAGTTGCCGCAATCATTCGATTGCCAGAGACCAAGCCAGACACATCGCACATCACAGAGAAATCGGAACGCGGTAAGGCACTGTCACCAGCGTTGCAACGATTCGCATTGGTTGGATTTCTATCCATGCTCGGTTTCGCTGGCTTTGAAGCAACGTTCTCATTGTGGGGCGAAAAGCAATTTGGTTTCACTGAGGGATCAGCATCGCTGGTGTTCGTGTTTGTAGGAATCACATTGGTAGGAGTGCAAGGTGGACTCATCGGTCCGCTCACACTTCGGCTGGGTTCTCGCAAAATGTTGCGCCTTGGCTTGTCGCTTGTTGCTATCGGGCTACTTCTCTTAAGCGTTGCTTCCACGTGGGCTGTGATGTTCATCGCTTTGTTCTTGCTGTCGGTCGGTCAAGGCGTGTCGGCACCATCGGGAAGCGCGTTGGTTGCAGAGCTAGCTCCCGTTGATCGCCGAGGTGAAGCGTTGGGCTATCAGCAAAGCACTGCGGCGTTTGGTCGAGTGGCTGGCCCAGTATTAGCCGGTGCACTTTTTGACCATGTTGGTCTTGGGGCTCCGTTCTTTGTGAGCGGATTGCTCATCTGCGCTGCGGTTGCCTCGGTGTGGGACATCACGCGCACTCGCGTGGCACACGCACAGTAGCTATCGAAGCGAGTTCACCATTGATGCCATGATGGCAACTGAGATGCTTTGTGTCGCAATCATTGAAGCCACCATTATCCGCATCTGGGTTCGAAAACATCGTCTCATGGCGATTCGAAATTCAGCGATTTCCAAAGGATTGTCCGCCTCCTGTGACCCAATGACGTCACGTAGTCGATTGTGTAATAACCATCTGTCGTGCTCTGCAATTGTCAAAATAGCCTCCTTTTTCGGACTTTGCCACCCAATGTGTGCAAGAGGTTTGGGTTGTGGCGAGAAACGCTGCGCTAGACCAAGAACACACATCACTATTTGACGCAACGGGGTTACTCCCCAGTAACTTATTGCTATGGCTGATTTCTCCCTCTCCCTCAATGATGACCAAGAACAAATCAAAGATTGGATTCATCAATTCGCTGTCGACGTCATGCGCCCCAACGCGCATGAATGGGATGAGCGTGAAGAGTTCCCATGGCCCATCGTGCAAGAAGCCGCAAAGATTGGTTTGTATGGTCTCGACTTCCTGATGAATGCCATGGCAGACCCAACTGGTCTCACTATGCCAGTTGCAATTGAAGAGATGTTCTGGGGCGACGCCGGTCTTGGAATGGCAATCATGGGTTCTGGTCTTGCAGCAGCAGGAATTTCTGGAAACGGAACACCTGAGCAAATGATGGAGTGGGTTCCACAGTGCTACGGAACTGCTGACGACGTGAAGCTCGGTGCATTCTGTGTTTCTGAACCAGATGCCGGCTCCGACGTTTCTTCTCTTCGCACGCGCGCCGTATACGACGAAGCAAATGATGAATGGGTCATCAACGGAACAAAGGCATGGATCACTAACGGTGGTATTGCGAACATTCACGTTGTTGTTGCTGCTGTAGATCCTGAACTCAAAGGTCGTGGCCAAGCATCGTTTGTGATTCCTCCAAATACAAAAGGTCTGTCAATGGGGCAGAAGTACAAGAAGCACGGAATTAAGGCTTCTCACACGTCAGAAGTTGTGCTCGACGATGTTCGCGTTCCTGGTCGTTGCCTTCTTGGTGGCAAAGAAAAGCTTGATGCAAAAATTGCACGTGCACGCGAAGGCGGACACTCTGCTGGTGCCCAGCCTGCGATGAAGACATTCGAAGCAACTCGTCCAGCAGTAGGTGCACAAGCACTCGGTGTTGCACGTGCTGCATACGAATACGCACTCGACTACGCCAAAGAGCGTGTCGCATTTGGTAAGCCAATCATCATGAACCAAGCAATTGCATTCAAGCTTGCCAACATGGCTACTGAAATTGATGCATCACGTCTACTCATCTGGCGCGCATCTTGGCTTAGCAAGAACGGCGGCTTCAAGAATGCCGAAGGTTCAATGAGTAAGTACAAGGCATCGGAAACTGCTGTTCGTGTTACTGAAGAAGCAATTCAGATTCTTGGTGGCTATGGCTATACGCGTGAATACCCAGTAGAGCGCTGGCACCGTGACGCAAAGATTCACACCATCTTTGAGGGCACTTCGGAGATTCAGCAGCTGGTGATTGCTCGCGCAATCTCTGGCCTGCGCGTGGAATAAATGTAATTCGTCCGACGTTCGGAACGCTCAAGTGCAGAGTTGAAGAACGTCATCCGAGAAGTACAACTTGTACGGGAGCCGAGCGAGTTGGCTTGCGGAGACGTCGATCCCCCGGCCGCGGGAAAGTAGGCTGAGAAAATTCCAAGGGCTCCTGTCATCTGACTTGTCGTCCTCGTCAGGCAAGAGCACGTTCTTTACATTTGATGTGATTTGGGCAAGATTTAGATCAAGAGGACCATTGACCGCCTCCACGGTCCAACCGAGACCGTCTCTCAACAGAATCAAATCGGAGTTATTGACTTCGAGAAACTCTGACACAGCGAATGAAGCCACCCTTGTAGAGGAAACTGACTCGTCCACGATGCACAACACGACTAGACCTGTGACCGTGGGAGAATTCGTGGGTGTTATGCCGGATAACAATTGACGCCAACTTCGGGAGAGTAGGTAAGTCCGCCCGGATCGTTCTGGTTTATCAAGTCCACGTCGACTGCTCCGCGATAACTAATGAGACTGGAATTCAGACATAAATTTCTGGCGTTACCTCGCCGTCCACTTCCGCCGCCGGCTAGCACGTCTCTGCTATCAGACGCGATAGTTACATAAGAACATCCCCACATGTTGCAGTAAAAGGCCTGTAGTAAAGTATCCACATTGGAGTAAACGGGACAGCCTGAGGTGGTCGAGGTCTCCCACCACCCATGGACAGATGTAGTGCCACTTGACAGGTGCGGGTTGTCAACCGCTTGTCGATAGGTACAACTGCCGGCAGTAATCCACCCAGAGGTCGCCATCAGAACGAACGATTCTGGAGCATTACTGAAGTTTCCGGAACTTGCGAGATCTGCAACCTTTATGACGATCTTCGGATCGAGCTTCGACAGATTAGTTAATGGTTGAATTCGATCACTCTGCGCTTGATCTGAATGCCGTGCCTTGATGGCCTTGTAGTCAGAATTACTGGCTGCTTCTACTGACGCAGGCAACATGAGTTGGCTAACAATTGCAAGAATAAAAAGCGTTTGTTTTAATTTTAGGTGAAACATAATTTTTTTCTTTTGAGATTCATCTAAACAGTTTTAATTCCGATTGTCAATGAGCAAGTACAAGGCATCGGAAACTGCAGTTCGTGTTACCGAAGAAGCAATTCAGAATCTTGGTGGCTATGGCTATACGCGCGAATACCCAGTAGAGCGTTGGCACCGTGACGCAAAGATTCACACCATCTTTGAAGGTACTTCAGAGATTCAGCATCTGGTGATTGCCCGTGCAATCTCCGGCCTGCGCATCGAATAAAACGAAGCGATCAATCGGCGACTTCTTGAGATGTGGCTTCAATTCTGAGTTGGCGTAACGGCCCTTTAAAGCCAACCAATAATGTGACACCAATAAAGAGAGCGCCAATCACAAATAGCAATGGCGCGATTGATACTGATTGAACAATGAGTCCAAGAGCAAGTGTGCCCGCAGGTGTTGCCAGGTACATGAGTGAGAACTGTGTACCAAAAACCGGACCGTGTAGATGTTGTGGCATTCGTTTCTGGACTAGATAGTTACTCATCGGGCTTACGGGGCCAAATGCCAATCCAAGTGCGAGACCGAGAGCAATAAAGTTGAGGGCGTTAGGTAGGAACGCCATTGCGCACACTGCAGCGCCGATGAGTGTCATTGAAATAATGACCAAGTTGCCGGGGGAGAAGGTGCGTACTACTCGGTGAAATTGAAGGGCTCCAATCACAATGCCCACGGACATCGCCGACAGAACAAACCCCAATGTTCGAGGCTCATTGAGGTCGCGAAAGTAACGCGAAAGAACTATTGATTCAACAGGCATGTAAATCGCGGTGAGCAATGTATACAGGCCGACAAGCGACAACAACGGCTTGTCACGCCACAGTGCGTTCATGCCTATACGTGTTTCTCTGAATACGTTCCCAACAGAAAATGATTCTTTTGTTTGAATGTGGCTTGTGACAACAGGAATGAACATAGCGAGACTAGAGGCGAGGACGAAGACAATTGCGATGAGATAAAAAGTCTTGTTGATACCGACAAAACTGATGGCAAGTGCTGCGCCAGTTGGCCCGATGACGGTTCCTATAGTGGCCGCTGCTGCGTACGTTCCATTGAACTTTGTTAATGACAGTCCATCTCGTTCAGCTACTGCTTGAATCAGTGATTTGCGTGCGGTTGCTCCTGCGGGATCAAATAATGCACCGGCGATAGCGATTATCAGGAGTGATGCAAGGTTTAGTCCGAACAAAGTTCCAATGATTGGGAAGAGCACAACAGATGCAGCCGAGATGATGTCGGCCCAAATTGATACAGGTCTCGGACCAAGAATGGCAATCAGACCACCGATAATCGGTGCTGTGAAAATGACCGAGAAACCGCTGATGCCAAGAACAACACCAGCATTTGCAGAAGAGCCAGTTATTTCAAGGACAAGCCACGGGATAGCAATGTCTACAGCTGAGTTACCAGCGGAAGCAAACATTGCAGATGCTGCCAAGAGATAACTATGGCGAATCCGCATACGTACAAGAGTATGCGAACTCTTGTTTCAGAACGTAACTGACATCAGGTCGCGTCCGACCAAACAATGACCGGTGTAGCCACCAGCCTTGACATCATCTGAGAATCCCTGTTCTTCTGTTTCGTCACGTGGGGGTGGCCCAAGGTGCGTGAGCATCAACGTTTGCACTTGTGCTCGCTGCGCCATGGCACCGAGCAAAATCGTGTCGGAGTGATAGTCAAGGATCGAATTAATGCGTGGGATGTGCTCAATGATGTGTTCAAGTGGTGCACGGCGAAATGCTTCGTGAACAAGAACATTTGCATTGCGACTGAAGTCTTCAACTTCTTGGCATACGCGGGTGTCGCCAGAAATGACTACTGAACCATCAGGCGTGCTGACCCTGTATGCAACTGCATCGGGTACTGGTTCATGGTGCACGGCGACAGATTCCACAATTACTGCACGATCTGCAGATGCCCAGATTTCAGTTTGAGTGAATGAGGCAGCAAACTCTCGGGCATCTAGTACAACCTCCCGTGACCCAGTATGTTCGCGACGAAGATGAACGTCTTCCTCGTAAGGTTCAAGCATTCGTTTCACAAAGCGCGCTGCACCACCAGATGGAGCAAATATCGGCAGAGGAGTAGCCACTTTGTCGAACTGAGTTTCGATCCATCTTGATAAAACAAGTTCAGCCAATCCAAAAACATGATCGCTGTGAATGTGCGTGATGAACACTGCATCAAGATCTGCCAATTTGAGTCCAGCTTCAATCAACCGATTGCATGTTGCGCGACCTGCGTCAAATTGCACTACAACATCATTGTGTTTCACGAATACGCCGGCGCCTGCGCGACCTGGTGCAACGTTGGGTAAACCAGTGCCAGTGAGTGTGACTGTCGTTGTCATAATGAAAGTGCGTCCAATTCCAACTGTGTCGATACATGAGCTACAACTTCATTGAACTGTTCAAGAAGTTTGGCTGGTATCGCGTCGTACATTCGCGCACTTTGCTCGGCAATCTGTTCGATGATTAGGTCTGCCGTTTTAGCGCCAGTCTTCGTAATCGAAACAAGAGAACTGCGCCGGTCTGAGTTGTCGGCGATTCGTGTGATGTGACCAGATAGTTCTAACTGCGTCAGTCGGTGTGTGAGGCCAGAAGGTGACACCATTGCTACTTCAGCGATGTATGAGGGAGACAATGTGCTGGCGACGCCATGGCGACGAAGAGTTGCTAGAACGTCGAACTCACCAACAGTTAAGCCATGTGACTTGGCAATGACCTGAATCTTGTCCATCGCCGCTTCTGCCATGGCGTGGAACCGCAGCATGTATCCCATGGGAACGAAATCAAGGTCAGGCCTTTGCTCTTGCCAGCCTGAAACGGTCTCATCTATGTATTTCCCAATTTCCACGGCCCCATTCTAGACAGATACTTTGACATCAAATAGTTTGATGCCGTACTATTTCTTTACTTGGCTCAGTAGGGCCATTGAACCAATGCCGACAATGGCAGCAGCGGCGAGGGAGGTTTCAGGCATGGCACTGAACGGATTACTAGATATTCAGATTGCGGTTCCTAATCCCCAGGAGTTATTCGACTTCTGGTTACAGCACGGAATGGGCGCAACTGCAGATGGCGTACTTGGCACGCCTGATCGCCCCGTGCAGATGCAGATAGCGGAAGGAACTTATCGTCACCTCTCATCCATGCATCTCAGTTGCGACACCGAGGCAGATATTGCTGCGATTACAAAACGCTTGACCGATGCAGGAATCACATCCACATCTGACAGCACAAGCGTGAGATGTGTTGACCCCATTTTTGGACACGCAATCGTGATTGATGTCGGTTCACCACATTCGCTAACGCCAACACAAAAACGTGCCTTCAACGGTCCTGGTGAACTCACTCGTGTTAATACCCGCGCAGACGCTGTGCTTCATACAGAGATGCCAGTCGTGCGTCGCGTTGGTCATGTTGTTCTTGGTACACCACATCTTGCTGAAGCAGTTGACTTCTACTCCAATGTCTTGGGCTATCGCATCTCAGACCAAATCATGAAGGGCTTTGCAACGTTTATGCGCGTCGAGTCTGACCACCACAATTTGATGATTCAGCCCGGACCCACTTCTTACTTGAATCACTACGCAGTCGAAGTGGATGACATTGATGCTGTCGGACTTGCTGGTTCACACGCGTTGAAGGATGAAAGGGTTTCGAGCATCATTGGTGTTGGACGGCACAATCTCGGAGCCAATGTGTTTTGGTATCTGCAAGATCCATCAGGAAACATGTTTGAGTTCTTCTCTGACATGGACCAGATTGTCGACGAAGAAGTGTGGGACCGCGTACATCGCCGTCTCGATTGGGAAGGTGAAGATGGGCCCGCCGGATTTGCAGTGTGGGGTCCGAATGAACCGCCAGAGGTTTTCTTTAGCCCGCCAGATCTCCCTTCTATTGCAGCAGCTCGTGAAGCAAACGGATTGAAATAACCAATGGATCTGGGAATCAAAGGCCGATGGGCAATTCTTGCTGGCTCAAGCAGAGGGTTGGGGCGTGCATGTGCAGAAAGCATTGCACGTGAAGGCGTCAATGTAGTTATCAATGGCCGCACTCAAACAGATATTGATGTTGCTGTTAAAGAACTCATATCGCGTTATGGAATAGAAGCGATTGGAGTGATGGGTGATTCGGCAACGGCAAGCGTGCAAGATGAACTGATGGTGGCTTGCCCGCAGCCAGACATTGTTTTGCTCAACGGCCAAGGGCCTTCACCGAAGAACTTTCTTGATATCGAAATCGAGGATTGGAATAACGCCATAGTTCAAGCTCTCACTGGGCCGTTAGGCCTTGTACAACGAGTCGTGCCAGGAATGAAAGAGCGCCAGTTCGGCCGCATTGTTGCTGTGAGTTCTGCAATGGTGAAATCACCAAACTCGTTGATGAGTTTGTCGCATGGAACACGTCTGGGTCTCACAGGAGTCTTAAAGGGCTTGTCGAAAGATCTTGCAAAGTTCAACATCACGGTCAACCAGTTGTTGCCTGAACGTTTTGACACTGCACGCCAGGAACAAATGGCCCACGTTGCGATGAAGTTTCTCGGCATCACATACGAAGAGGCACGAGCACAGCAGATTGCCTCAATCAAAGCAGGGCGTCTTGGTCGTCCCGACGAATTTGGAGATGCGTTCGCGTTTCTCTGTGCGGCGCAAGCCGGATACATAAGTGGCCAAAACCTGCAGCTCGATGGCGGCAGTTATGAAGGAGTTTTCTGATGACAATGACAAGTTCACGTGCAAGTAGTCATGTATCCCGACCGATTGAACAATTGGTTAACGAGATTGCAGAATTACATTCGCAATTTGATGCAACTGCTGCAGAGTCCGAAGAAATCGGCGATGCTCCACCAGCGTTAGTAGATCTCATGCGCCAGATTCGCGTGCCGATGATTAAAGCGCCACTTGAAGCTGGTGGTGATCGCCTGTTGTTAGCCGACCAATGTCGCTATTTCACAGCGTTGAGTTATTCAAATGCCACAGCAGCATGGACTGGTTTTAACCATGCAGGTGCTGCTGCAGCCGCCGGATCTCGTCTAAGCGATGAAGGAATCGAATTGTTATTTGGCTCCGATCCGTCGCCGTTTCTTGCGGCTGTGGCTGCACCAACCGGAACCTTCACCAAAGTTGATGGTGGAGTGTTAATGAACGGCACATGGAATTATGCAAGTGGTGTGCGCCACGCAGATTGGGCCATGCTTACTGCGATAGAAGCATCAGATCAGCCTTCAGTAACTCTGGCAGTCATTCGAACTGCAGAGGCCACGGTACATGGCGAATGGAATGTGATGGCGCTGAAGGGAACCGGCAGCGTCTCAATCACCGCGAAAGATGTCTTCGTACCCACAGCACTAACCGTTGATCCAATGGAACCACCTAAACGTGGTGGAGCAATCTTTGGGTTGAACTACCCAGTCTTTGTAGCCGGTGAAAACCTTGGCTTTACATTTGGCGCATGCACACGATTTATTGACGAACTTGTGGTGTATGCACGCGGTAAATCAAGAGGTTTTGATGGTCGCCTTGCAGATCGCGGTGCCTTTCAATATGAGCTTGGTCGTAGTTCGCAACAACTGAAGGCTGTGCAAGCTCATGCACTTGCCACGCTCGCTGAAGTTGACGAAGCCATGGAAAATAGCGGTGGATTTAGCGCGAGAGACGAAGCTGGCGTTACTGCCATGACGGCGTATTGCACGGAATCTGCAGTGTCGGCAATTTCACGACTGATGAGTTTTGCTGGTGCTGGCGCGCTGTTCAATACAAGTCCGCTACAACGATGCTTTAGAGACGCACAAGGTTCGGCCCAGCATCTCGTTGCGACAAATGTGTCACTTGATAAATATGGAGCCGTCTTGCTAGCTGACGGCCAGTAATGAAGATTGCAATCGTAGGTGGAGGAATTGGTGGGCTCACCGCTGCTCTTGCGCTGTCTGAAAGCGCACACGACATCACGGTCTTCGAACGTTCGGCAGGTATCAGAGAGATTGGCGCCGGAGTACAAATAAGCCCTAATGCTGGAAGGCTTTTACATTCACTCGGTCTCGGTGCGGCATATTCAGAAATCTCGGTACACCCACATCGAGTTGTCCTTCGTCGCTGGGAAGATGATTCCATTATTCGTGCTACTGACCTTGACGAGAGTTTCATCACTCAACACCATGTACCACTAGCAAACGTTGCGCGTAATGAACTGGTGGAAATTCTGGGTGATGCAGTCGCTGCTCGCTCAAACATTGCTATGAAATTCTCAGCGCATGTTGTTGCAGTTGAACCCGGTGACTCGGCATCAGTTGTTCAGTTCTCAGATGGTTCATCGCAGTCGTTTGACATTGTGATTGGGGCAGATGGAATTCATTCTGTAGTTCGTCCATGTGTGGGCGGCGTAGATAAACCGCGATTTAGTGGCTCGGCTGCGTATCGCGCGTTGGTGCCGCGAAGTGCCGTGGAAGACCTACCGATTGACGTCACCAATCGCATGGGGCCAGACCGTCACGTAGTGAGTTACTTCATTGGGCGTAATCGCAGTTATCTCAACCTTGTGTGCATCTCGCCTGAGGATTCCTGGGAAACCGAATCATGGACCGAACAAGGAACAAAGGAAGATTTGTACTCACGTTTTGAAGGATGGTCTCCAGATTTTCTCTCGCTTCTTGGCCGAGTAGAAGAACCGATATTTCGATGGGCGTTGTATGACCGTGAACCACTTGAGAAGTGGGGAACTGGCACGACCACGTTGCTAGGTGATGCGTGTCACCCCATGCTTCCCTTTATGGCGCAAGGCTCCTGCCAAGCAATAGAAGATGCAATTGTTCTAGCGCGTTGCCTGTCGGATGCGAATACCAGCGACGCTGCAATCGCACTACGCAGATATGAAGATGCACGCCAGGGTCGCACGGCACAAGTTCAAACGTCGTCGCTCATGAATCGAGATCTGTTTCACATGGTGGATGGTCAAGAACAAAAAGATAGAGACCTGTTTTTCTCTATCAGCCCACCCGGTATGTCAATTCTTGATTGGGTCTATGAGTACGACGCACTCACTGTCTCTGTCTAGAAAGAGTTATAGAGCGGGAATGATCTGTGTAAGTTCGATGGCTCGACTATCGAGAATTGCAGCATGACGAACTTTTGCAATCTCTCGGTACTTTGCATTGTCCACCTTGTCAATGAAATGTTGACGCGTGGGGTAGCGCACAAGAATCGCTAAATCCCAGTCCTCGCCCCCAATGACAGTGTTCTTCGCTAAACCCACCCAGATCGGATCGCTACCGAACTTCACATCCTCTTCGTCGTTCAGTTCGCCGTATCGACGAAATGCCTCGCCACCCGACATGCCGTCTACGCCGAAGCCATCTAGTGCTTTGTCACGAAACTTCAATAGGTTCAACATGATGATTGATTCGCTGGGATTAAGCGCTCGCATCGCATCGATGGCGGCTTCGTTAGCTTCGATATAGGTCATTCCACGAGCGTAGTCAGTGACTCTAGCTAGCCCTTTATGGCATACACTCTTCGTATCAAAGGGGACCTATGAACGGTGATCAAATGATGAGGGCGCATTCAGCCACGCTTCCCGCGCCACAATTCGATAATCCTGCATGGGTGAGCCCTGTTGCGTTAGCCGACGCGCGGGTTGCCATAGTGACGTCGGCAGCTTTGTACGCAGCCGGTGACGAAGCCTTCTCTGCCGTCGACACTGGTTACCGAATCATTGATCGCGAACGTCGTGATTTAGTTCTTGGTCACTGGAGTCCCAACTTTGACCAGATGGGCGTGAAGATGGATCTCAATGTGGTGTATCCCATTGATCGTCTTGAAGAATTAGCCGCACAGGGAATAATTGGTTCTGTTGCACCGAGGCACATCTCTTTTGCTGGAAATCAGCCAGACGATGTTTCAACAATTCGTTTAGATACTGGCCCGGCAGCAGCTGCACAACTCCGTCAAGATGGCGTCGATGTTGTCATCTTGACCCCTGTTTGACCTCTTTGTACGCGCACCGTGAGTGTGCTTGCGCATATTTTTGAAGCTGCAGGAATTGCAACAGTTGTGTTGTCTTCCGTACGTGAGGTTGCACAAAAGGTGGCGCCTCCGCGGGCACTGCATTGTGAGTTTCCACTCGGGCGCCCATTAGGAATTCCGAATGATGTTGAATTTCAAATGGATGTACTGCGTCGAGCTTTCGCGCTGTTGACGGAGCCATCTGGACCTATCCTCGTTGATCATCCAGTCGTAATTGAAGCAGATGAGCAACCCGTCTCTTGTGCGATTCCGCCTCGGTTTGATGCGTCGCTTCCACCGTGTGTTGACGAAGCTCGGGGAATCAAGAAGGCATATATCCGCGCGTTAGAACGCAGGGGAGTTACTTCAGTCGGTCGCAGTATTGGCGCTGATGAAGTACCAAGCGCGTTAGCGGTTCTTCATGCGATTGCGAACGGCCAAGATTGGACCACCGCTGAAATTCCTGGTGGCAACATCATGTCGTTATGCCATGACATTCGTACGTACTACGAAGAAGCAGCACTCGAACTGATTGACGGGCCGGCACCAGGCGGAAGAGCCATGGAGAATTGGTTCTTTGAAAAGACAGAAGCGGGAGCAACTGTTTTGAAGGCTCGCACGGCAATGAGAGATGCAGGCGCGAAGTTTCCCGTCTGGTTCTACATGGCTCCCGGTAATCGCTAGCGACGTTGTGTCTTGCACGGCAAGTGTCAAGCATCTACTAAAAGATAACTCCACGCACACAGAGGATGCCGACAATCAAAGTGGCAATACCTAGTGCTTTGGAAACCATGTTTGATTTCCATCCATCGC
>SYAZ01000026.1 GCA_005788815.1 Actinomycetota bacterium
GCATATTTGTTTGCAGTGTTCCGTAGTCGTCCGTCGCCGTTCTATGTGATGGATGAAGTTGAGGCTGCGCTCGACGATGTGAACTTGCATCGATTCCTTGGGTTGGTCGGCGAATTCCGTCGCGATGCACAACTCATCATTGTGAGCCACCAAAAGCGCACGATGGAAGCAGCTGACTGTCTGTTGGGTGTTTCCATGCAGCCAGGTGGTTCGTCAAAGGTTGTTACTGAACGTTCCAGTGACGCAATCTCCCGTCAGTCGTAATGCTCGCTGAATCGTCGACCGATCTTGTTCCGTTCATAGCGGCCGGTGGTGTTGGGCTTGTCGCGACTGCATCTGTAATTCTGTGGCGTGCGCGTAAATCTGCCGCCACAACATCTACGCCTGTTGAACAGAAATCTGCCAATACACAAGTTGTAGGGAATGTTGACGCCGTAGATGTGGCTGCACCAATTACCACCGAGGTCGCGCCACACGTTGAACTGCCAAACGTGCGTGACCGTGCGGGTCGCACACGATCACTATTTGTCAACGCTTTCCAATCCATCCGTAGCCGCAATGTAGATGCAAGCACATGGGATGAACTTGAAGAGACATTGCTATTGGCAGATATTGGTATTGGCTTGGCCACTCGATTGCTGGATCCACTACGACAGTCCGTGAAAGATGGTGACTTGCGTTCGGGAGACGAAGTGATTCAGGCGCTGCGAACCGCAATGACTGCGCAATTGTCCTCAACAGATCGAGCCTTGCATCTCGATGCTGCGGAGATGCCAAACGTATGGCTGTTTGTTGGTGTGAATGGTGTGGGCAAGACCACCACCATCGGAAAGATTGCAACTGCGCAAGCAGCGCGAGGAACTTCAGTGTTGATGGCCGCGGGCGACACATTTCGCGCAGCAGCCGCAGAACAATTACAAGTGTGGGCAGAGCGATCTGGTGCGTCATTTGTGCGCGGTGCCGAAGGTGGCGACCCAGCATCTGTGATTTTCGATGGCATTCAAAGCGCAGCAGCCAAAGGTGTCACGTTGGTGTTGGGTGATACTGCTGGCCGACTACAAAACAAATCCAACTTGATGGAAGAACTAAAGAAGGTTCGACGCGTTGCAGATAAGGCACCTGGCACCGTGAATGAAGTGTTGTTAGTCATTGATGCAACAACTGGACAAAATGGATTGTCGCAAGCCAAAGAATTTGCGGCCGCCACAGATGTCACTGGTGTTGTGCTCACTAAACTCGACGGTTCTGCCAAGGGCGGCATTGTGTTTGCCATCGAGACAGAACTTGGAATACCCGTGAAGTTGGTAGGACTGGGCGAGAGCGCAGAAGATTTAGTGGTCTTTGACCCAGCCGAATTTGTTGCTGCCCTTTTCGAGTAAGCCTGACGCTATGTGTGGTCCACGGTGAGCAAGACTAAACAGATGCGGCTTCTTCGGTCTTCTCGTTATGTGATGCTTGCGGTCCTCGGGATCGGATTGCTGGCAAGTTGTGGCGAACCTGGTCCTTTGCAATTGTCTTTGAAATTGTCGCAAGCGCAATCGGGCGACAATCGCTCTATCGCGGCCACAGTTGATGGTGCGAAAGAGGCAATGTATTCAGAAGTGGAATACAAAGTCATGAATGACCTCAGCGTTGATCGTATTTCTGGCTTTGCATGGTCTGTGGTGACAAAGCCGAAAGCGAAAGAAGCATTTCGAGAATTGGCCAGCGCGTTTGGTGTCATCGGCGAAGTAAAAAAGAACGAGAAGAACTCTTTCACCCTTGGTTTAGATCCCAATAAGGGCACTGGCATGTGGCTGTGGGTAGACACTGCTGGAGCTTGGTGGTCGTATGCAAGCGGAATGAATTCCACCGCGGTCTCATCGCCGTGCGCACCAGACGATAAAGAGTGCGGTGGAAACCCGATCGTGCTTCCGAAGAATTTGTTATCAGCGCGTGATGCATTGAATCGCACCGCAACGTTGATGACTCGCGGTGGTTACAACCCCGCTACATTCCATCTCACAGCACAAACTTCCGATTGGTCTACAGATGTCACGGGACTCTTTTCCGTAGCCGGAGTGCCCACCAATCTTTCGGTGTCTTTCTCGTACGGTGAAAATGGCGCACTCGTTTCAGCAAGCGGGCCGTTCCTCTATGTGAATCGCGCCAACGGGTATTACCTAGTGTCGCCGAATGACGCAGTGAAAAGGCTCAATGACTCTCGCTACACATCGTGGGGCACGGCAACTCGTAGTGCTGTTGATATCGCTGTGTCCTCTATAAGTGCGCCTGCAACAGACAGTGTCCTAGTCACTAACGGGGCGCCGGTGCCACCACCAGTGGTGCCAATTACTGGCGTGCGTTACGTACTCATGCAGGCCGCACTCACGAATAATGCGTCCATCCTTGTGCCGGCGTACACATTTTTCAATAACGAAGGCGATGTAGGAACAGTGATTGCCATGAAAGACGAAGACATCACGTTCAATGCGCCATCTATTGCACTCAATACCGTCGTGCCACCTCAACCCGTTGATCCGGGTGCTGGAGTAACTCCCGGAAATACAGGAGGCGATTCACCGACTGACGGGGGAGCAGTCGAACCAGGAATCCTGCCCACCACATTGACTGAAGAAACCGCGAAGTCCTTGATTGGTCTCACCGAAACTGAAGCCGTAAAAGTGGCGTCAGAACGTGGATGGACTGTTCGCGTGGCAATGCGTGATGGTGAAGCGTTTATGTTGACTAAGGATTACCTAGAAAACAGGGCCAACCTCACTGTGGTCAAGACCGTGGTCACTGCCGTGGCCATCGGTTAGGGCCACAAAAAAGTGCTTTCGACTTCTTGAAAATTGGGTTTCTGCTTGGTAATTTACGCTGATGAAACCAAGTGTCTTAATGAAATCAGCAGTGGTTGCTGCAGCTGTTGGCACCGTGGCGGGATTGGCTCTAACCAGCTCTTTCGCCTCAGCCTTGTGCATTCAGCCGCCGACCGTGCCCGGGTCTCCGCCAAACACGATTGCCAACAACCCTGACGGAACTTGTCCCGCTGGCTATTACGTGGGTACCACAGGTAACACCATCAACGGCACAATGGCGCCCGGAGCGCCAACCTCGTTCACCATTCCTCCTGGGTATGACTTGTCAAAGATTTCTGGTTCCGATTTCCCCGGGCTCGATCCCAGCATGTTTTCTTCTTTTAAGCCATCAGATGTCAAGAATTTTAAGCCTTCAGCGTTAACCACCATGCTTTCATCTCAGTTGGGCAACATTGATCCAAAATCGTTTGCGAGTTTTTCTCCTTCACAGATTGCCGCGATGGCTCCCAGCGCGATGGCTGGAATGACTCCAGAACAAATGAAGAGTCTTGGTGCAACAGTGATGGTGTCGTTTACTGCCGACCAGATGAAAAATCTCGATGTCTCTGCAATTGCTGCTATGTCTGCAACGCAGTTGGGCAAATTGAAGTCGTCGGCCTTTGCTGGTATCACTCCTGAACAAATAGATGGTTTTACAAAGAAAGCTCTTGCAGCGTTCAACCCATCTCAATTCACCAAGTTAGACCCAAGTGCGTTGGCAGAACTAGATCCAAGCAAAATTACTGCATTGGCAACGAAAGTCATTTCGGCATTAAAGGACAATCAAGTTGCGGCAATGACACCAAACCAGTTCGCTGCATTCACTGTCAATCAATTGAAGAGC
>SYAZ01000027.1 GCA_005788815.1 Actinomycetota bacterium
ACACGGCCATTTGGCAAGTACAAACAAATTGTCATTTCCGCGTAACCCTCGTTGGCGCGGTTGCCCATACGGAACCATCCACCTACTTGTGAGGAAGGATCGAAGCAATTGATGTACATGCTCTCGTTGAAGTTCGACTCTGGGCCGAGCTCGTGCATGTATTCGTCTGATGGATCTAGTCGTACTGCCATGACAGAACCTTAGAACAGGGTGGGCTGTTGGTATTAGCCAGAGACACGTGCCTGAAGACGACGCATGCCAGAGAGCCAGCGGTCTCTGTCGTCTACTTTGCGCTTTTCATATGTGTGTACTTCGGGGTGAGGCATCACTAAGAAACGCTCATCGAGAATTGTCTGATACACAATGTCTGCTACTTCTGATGGCTCAAGCACAGCACCGGAAGCCTTGACAGCACCACCGCCGCTATTTGCCACATCGCCCTTTGCATCTGGTGGGTTCAACATGTTGGTGTTCACGCCTTGTGGGCACAAAGTCGTGACGCGCACTCCACGATCGCCATAAGTAATGGATAACCATTCAGCAAATGCAACTGCGCCGTGTTTTGTGACGCTGTATGGACCGCTACCAATTTGGGAAAGCAAGCCCGCAGCAGATGCAGTACTGCAGAAATAACCTTCGCCAGCTGCGAGCCATTCACCCATCAAATGTTTTGCAGCCCAACGATGTGAATGCAAATTGATGTTCATGGCTGTTTCCCATGTCTCTTCATCTGTTGATTCCAAGTCGGTGCCCATGCCAACGCCTGCGTTTGCGTAGAACAAATCAATGAAACCAAATTTCGCGCGTGCAGCGTCGATGAGGGCAACGTTTCCTTGTTCGCTACCAATATCTGCAACAACTGCAAATGCACTATCGGCACGTATGGCATTTAGTTCGGCTTCAATCGCTTGAAGATTTTTCGCGTCGCGGTCGGCCACCACAACGCGGGCGCCGGCTGCATGAAATCGGCGGGCAAGGGCTGCTCCGATTCCGTTGGCTGCTCCGGTGACAACTGTGGTTTTTCCATCAAGATTCATAAATATGACCTTATGGCACCAGTCACCTTGTCAAGTCACCAGACATTCGGTGGGTATCCACTCTTTGGCTCGCCCCATCTGTACGATGTGAGAAGCGGGCGGGGAGCTGGTTCACCAGATTTCCGTCTCGCTCATCGAGAGGAGCACCCACATGATCGACACACGCGAACCAGTGATCACCGAGGCGCTTGCCGTCATCGATAAAGCGTTGGCAGAAATGTTGCGACGCGAATTGGTTTCTGCTGTCGAAGTAGGCGACTTGTTGCTCGACCTACGCTCGCTTCTTACTGCGACCGCCGCCACCACCGACGTTTAGTCGCTGCGGGTTCAACTACTGAACCCGATGAATGAGATGGCTCACTTGCGGGTGCAAACGCTGCAAGTTCGTTGAACGACTGCTTCAGTAAATCAACGAGCAATGTTGGACTTTCTACTGCAGCCTCATCAATGTTGAGGCCAACATCGAGGCTTCCCATGTACGACATGAGGGTCACATTGAATGCAACGCCGCCAAGAGGCCCGACGGGGTAGTTCTCTAACAGTTTTGCTCCTGCAACATACAAAGGCACGCCCGCACCACGAACATTTGAAGTTGCAAAGTCGACAGTTTCGGCTTGTGAACGGGCCAAACGAGTAATCACTGAAGTGGGAACCACTGACGACACGGTTGCAATTGCTTCAAGTGAAGACGAAGCAGCTCCCGTGCGCGCTGCATTAAGAATTTCGTTTACTGCAGCGAATCGTTCCTCAATGGGCATGTCGCCAGTGGGGACAAGCATGCGAGCCAATGTGAATGCATTGCCGCCACTTTCGCTTGTACGCGTACTGATGGCCATAGATGAACGCAGACTTTCCACTGGCGCTCCTAATTGGCGGTGATACGCGCCGGCCGCATGGGCTGCTGCAGTGATGAACGATGTGTTGAGAGTTCCTCCAAGGGTTTTTGCTGCACCTCGCATGTCGTAATACGAAACACGAGTTGTTTCAAGTCGCCGACGCAGTGAGCGAGTGGTCCAGAGCGGTGAACGCGCAGAGTCTGTCTCGCTGAGTTGTGCCATGAGGCTCTTAACGGTGGCTGAAGTGGAAGAACCGATAGTGCCGATGAGGGAGGGGTCTGACAACACGTCACGAACTTGACGAAGAACGGCAAGCGGCATTCTCATGGAGTCACTCATTGCGCCGCGCAAAGCTTCTGTTGCGTCAACATGGGGGATTGAGTTAGCAGCGTTCACTATGTCTGCATCGAGTGCGGGAAGTGGGCCCGGGTCGCGTTGTAAATCGAGATACTGCAGCGACAGTTCTACGCCACCTTGACCATCTGTCACGGTGTGATGCATTTTTTGAACCAATGCACTGCGGCCACCAACGAGTCCATCAACAATGATGAAGTGCCACAGAGGGCGCGACCTATCGAATGGGTCGGCAACGAGCAATGTGACAAGGTCGAGTAGTTGGCGCATGTCGCCAGGAGCAGATAGCGAAATTTGGCGAACGTGATATCGAATATCAAACGTTGAGTCGTCTACCCATGTTGGATTTCCCAAGTTGCCAGGCGCGGGCTGCACACGACGACGTAGACGCGGAAAAAGAAGAGCGGCACGTTCCATGCGCGCATACAGAGTGTCCATGTTGGGCGAGCGATCGAGAAGTGTGATGTTGGCAAAAGTGGACGCAAGGTACGGGTCTTTCTCAAGTCGCCACATCAGCGATTCTGTATCGCTCATTCTCTTTTCCTGATTAGCCATAGCCATCAACCTACAAGCCCGTATCGCAGATGTCTGCCGGTGGTTTTCCGTGGGGGTTACAGCATCTTTTACTAGAGAATTGCGTTGATGACAGGCACAGCGATGCCGCCAAGAACTGCCCCAGCAACAAGGCCACCCAGAATGTCTGACAAGTGATGGATGCGTACAACCACTCGGCTTAGGGCAACGACCACGCCAACGAGGATCCACACGATGGCCAATGGCATGGCAGTGAATGACGTGAGAATGATTGCTGCACACGTGGCTGATGATGCGTGACCACTCGGGAAACTAGATGTTGATGGCGTGCGAACGTCGAATCGTTCATCGCCCGAGACTGTTGGACGATCTCGACGGAATATTCGCTTGAGGCCTTGGTTAACAATGAGACTTTCGCATCCGAGCGCAACCGACAAGGAAAGTGTTTCACGAAATGAGATGACAGAAGTTATTGCACACAGCAGCCCGATGACATGCCATACAACACTGAAGTCACCAACAGTGCTTGCCATGCTGAACACGCGCTGACTCACTGCATTTTTACGCAGTGGTTCAAACACCTGGTCTCCGATTGAATCAAAAGTCATAACGAGAGAGTTGCAAGAACACTTGCTACATAGGTGATGATTAGGTCTGGTCTTTCAAGTGGCCCAAAGTGTCCCACCTCGTCCCACCGTACAAATGTGGAATTAGTCATTTGTTGTGACACTGCTTCAGCAAAAGAAGACGGCTGCAAGGGTGCGAGTGCGCCAGAGATGACCCATGTTTTCGTTCTGATGTTTCCGAGTTGTTCCCAAGCGCCACTTGACCCACCGGTTTCGTATGTCACTGCTTCGTGTTCGGGCAAGCATTTCAACTCCACACCGTGTGCTGTTTTCTTAAAGCCGTGACGCACGTATTGTTCGCGAGCATCGGGATGAAACGCAGACATTGGTGGTTTAGAGGCGTAGTTGGCAAGTGCGTCCTCGTAACTGTCGAACGTGCTTCGTCGTTTTCTGGCGCCACCAGCCAATGGGTTAGGGGGCCTCTCAACAGATTCATCAATGGGTGGAAACACAATTGGTTCAAAGACGAACAGTGCACG
>SYAZ01000028.1 GCA_005788815.1 Actinomycetota bacterium
CTCAGTCTATGGCACTAGTAATTGGAACACCGTTGGAACCCCGTGGCGAGGCAGAATAGAGCCCCATGGCTGATCCATTTATTTCCGTTGCTGAACGGCTTGCCCCTGCCTTTGCTGCAGTGGCGGGCTCGGCCTGCGACCCTGTGGTTCGCCCCAGCGATAGGGCAGATGCCCAGGCCAATGGAGCACTTGCCTTAGCGAAATCACTTGGAATCTCGCCGCGTGAAGTGGCACAGAAAGTGCTTGAAGCAGCTGGCGATGTATCAGACATTCTCTCGTCAACAGAAATCGCTGGACCTGGCTTTATCAACCTTGTTTTTTCAAACTCGTTTATTGCGCAACAACTTTTCGAGGCAACATCGGGTAGTCGTTTAGGCGTGCGTGCGTCAGCACGACCTGAAACAGTCGTTGTTGACTACTCAGCTCCAAACGTTGCCAAGGAAATGCACGTTGGACATTTACGTTCCACCGTCATCGGCGATGCCATTGTGCGTGTTCTTGAATTTGTTGGAAACACAGTTCTTCGCGAGAACCACATTGGTGACTGGGGAACGCCGTTTGGCATGTTGATTGAGCACCTCATTGACATGGGTGAACAAAATGCCGCGCACGAATTGAGTGTTGGCGACCTTGATGGCTTCTATAAAGAAGCGCGTCGCAAGTTCGAAGGTTCTGACGAGTTCAAAGATCGTGCTCGTCACCGAGTTGTGTTGTTGCAAGGCGGCGACGAAGACACGTTGCGACTCTGGCGCACGCTTGTGAGTGAAAGCACTCAATATTTCAATCGCGTATATACCCAACTAGATGTGTTGTTGACAGACGATGACCTCATGGGTGAAAGCGCATATAACCATTTGTTAGTACCAGTTGTCGAACGCCTGCAAAAGCAGGGTTTGTTGGTGGAGAGCGATGGGGCAGAGGTTGTCTTTGCCGACGGTTTCACAAACCGCGAAAACGAACCACTGCCACTCATTATTCGTAAGGGTGACGGCGGCTATAACTACGCAACCACGGACTTGGCATGTGTCATTGATCGTGTTGAACGTTTGAAGGCAACATCCATGTTGTATGTCGTTGGTGCACCGCAAGCGCAGCACTTACAGATGGTGGAGGCCGTGGCGCGTCAGGCTGGTTGGCTGCCCGAAGGTTCCACCATGAATCACATCTCGTTTGGAAGTGTTCTTGGGTCTGATCGCAAAATGTTGAAGAGTCGCTCGGGTGGCGAAACAGTAAAACTCGCTGCATTGTTAGACGAAGCAGTAGAGCGCGCGGAAGTCGCAGTGACCGAAAAGAATCCAGAGATGTCGAGCGCGGATCGCTCTGATGTCGCGCGCATGATTGGTATTGGTGCTGTGAAGTATTCAGACCTCAGCACGGACCGTGTGAAGGATTACATCTTCGACTGGGATCGCATGCTCTCGTTTGAAGGCAATACGGCTCCGTATCTTCAATATGCCCATGCACGAATCTGCAGCATTTTTCGCCGTGCAGGTGTTGAGCGCTCCTCGGTTCGTTCTGTAGTGCCTCACATTGGGGAACCACAAGAACGTGAATTGGCATTGCGTGTGCTGCGATTTGATTCCGCAGTGTGGGAAACAATCGACACGTTGAGCCCACACAAACTGTGCACCTACTTGTTTGAATTGGCTACAGATTTCACTGCGTTCTATGAGCACTGTCCAGTATTGAAGACAGGGCACGAAGACACTCGTGAGTCACGCCTTGCATTGTGTGATGCAACAGCCCGCGTTATGGAACAAGGCCTTGCATTGCTCGGCATTCGATCACCGGAGCAAATGTGAGCATCATCGATTCCCAATTGTTGCCGCGTACTGCAACAGTGAATGACGCTGGTGTTCTCAGTATCGGTGGAGTAGCTGTTGCAGCGATGGCAGAGCAGTTCGGCACACCCTTATATGTGTACGACGAAGAGCACTTGCGCAATCGGTGTCGTGAAGCAGTGGCTGCATTTGGCAAGGACAGAGTCATCTACGCAACAAAGGCATTTTTGTGTGGTGCCATGGCGCGACTCGCGCACGAAGAAGGACTCCTGCTGGATGTCGCAACGGGTGGTGAACTTTTTGCTGCACTTCATGCTGGCGTTCTCGGTGAGCGTTGCGTATTGCACGGAAACAACAAATCTGTAGAAGAGTTGCGAGCAGCCATTACAGCGCGCGTTCAACACATCGTTGTTGACAGCTTCGATGAGTTAGACCGCATTGAGAAACTTCACTCGGAAGGCTTGCCTGCTCCACGAGTGCAACTACGTATCACGCCAGGCGTGCACGTAGACACGCATGATTATGTGGCTACGGGCCAAGACGATTCAAAGTTTGGATTCAATCTCAACAATGGTGATGCAATGCGCGCCATTCAACGCGCGCAGGCATCTGCTGCAGTTGAGTTAGTGGGTATTCATTGCCACATAGGTAGCAATGTTTTGTCGGTAGCCAATTTTGCTGATGCGTGCGCAGTGATGGTGAATCTGTTTCTTTCTGTTGATCTGCCAGAACTCACGCTTGGTGGTGGGCTAGGTGTGGCATATACAAATGGCGAAACTGCACCTTCGATGAGTGAGTGGGCTGATGTTCTAAAGCGAGCAACGTCTGCGATTCCTGCAGAGAAGAAAGTTTTTGTAGAGCCGGGTCGTTCAATTGTTGCCACCGCTGGTCTCACGGTGTACGAAGTTGGCACTGTGAAGTCCATTGATGGAATTCGTACCTATATATCTGTCGACGGCGGCATGAGTGATAACCCACGTCCCATGATGTACGGAAGTGCATATGAAGCGTTTGACCCTGCACGTACGTCTGCTGATCGCACCGAACATGTGCGCATTGTGGGTAAGCATTGCGAGAGCGGCGACATCGTGATTAACGATGCGCTTGTTGCACCGAATGTTCAGCCTGGTGATTTGCTCGTCACTCCAGTAACTGGTGCATATGGTCATTCCATGGCGAGCAATTACAACAAGGTGCCACGGCCCGCAGTTGTCTTCGTGGCAAATGGTGCGGCGCGCGAAGTGGTGCGGCGCGAGACCCTCGAAGATCTGGTGCGCTTCGACATCTAGACCCCTTTTGTAACGGGCAAGGCTAAATACGGCCTCTCGGGGCAAGCGTCTGCCAATAGGCTTGTATCCCTATGGCAAAAGCCCCATCTTCTCCGTCCGTCGTGCGCATTGGCCTTTTGGGCTGTGGCAACGTCGGCGCAGCTTTCGTTCAGCTTGTAGAGCGCCAAGCCGACATCATCGAGGCGCGTACGGGCGTGCGTCTTCAGGTAGTTCGTGTGGCAGTGCGCAACGTCAGTCGTGACCGCGATGTCAATGTGCCAGAAGGTGTACTTACTCGTGATGCTCACGCTGTGGTGTCAGACCCAACAGTCGATCTAGTTGTAGAAGTGATTGGTGGGATCGAACCAGCACGTGAACTTATTTCTGCTGCGATCGCTAACGGCAAACCAGTAGTCACTGCCAACAAAGAACTTCTTGCCAACGTTGGCCACGAGTTGTGGGCACAGTCAGACGCCGCCGGTGTCGACCTTTTGTTTGAAGCTGCAGTTGCAGGTGGCATCCCACTTATTCGTGCCTTGCGGGAGTCTCTTCGCGGCGAGCCGATCACTCGCGTGATGGGTATTGTCAACGGCACAACAAACTTCATTCTCACGAAGATGACCGACGAAGGCGCAGATTATTCAGCGGCCCTCAGTGAAGCGCAGCGTTTAGGTTTCGCCGAGCGTGACCCGACTGCAGATGTTGAAGGTTTCGATGCTGGTGCAAAAGCAGCAATCATCGCCAGCATCGCTTTTGGTGCGCGCGTTGTTGCGGGAGATGTGTATCACGAAGGAATTAGTGGCATCACAGCTGCAGATATTTCAATTGCTCGTCGCCTTGGTTACGTTGTCAAGTTGTTGGCTATTGCTGAACAATCAAGTCAGTCACAACCAGTCGCTGTGCGTGTTCACCCAGCCATGGTCCCCATCGCGCACCCACTTGCCAGTGTTCGTGATTCATACAACGCAGTGTTTGTTGAAGGCAATGCCGTTGGGTCTCTTATGTTCTACGGCCGTGGTGCTGGCGGATCACCGACGGCATCTGCGGTATTAGGCGACGTCATTGACGCTGCCGTTAACTTGCGTAAAGGCACATGCGGAACAATTGGTTCTTTTGAACGTGTTCCCGTGCTAGCAATTGACGAAACATCTTCGCAATACCTCATTGGTCTCGACGTGGAAGACAAGCCCGGCGTATTGCATGCAATCACTGGTGTGTTCGCGAGCCACGGTGTCAGCATTCGTGCTGCAGAACAAGAAGGCATTGGCGAAGATGCACGCCTTGTATTCATTACACACCGCGCACTCGAATCAGACGTACAAGCATGCGTGAGTGAATTCCGTAAGTCGCCAGTGGTGAAACGAGCATCTGGTCTCATACGCGTCATCGGCGAATAACTCATCGTCATGCGTTACGTCTCTACTCGCGGTGCAGCACCAGTTCTCGGTTTTTCTGATGTTGTGCTTGCCGGTTTAGCTAACGACGGCGGCCTGTATGTTCCAGAGTCATGGCCTGCGCTGCCAAGCAACCTGGGTAGTACGTATCCAGAATTAGCAGCTGGTGTATTTGCGCCTTACGTGGGTGACGACATTGCTGCCGACACCATGCTTCGTTTGTGTCGCGAGGCGTACTCAACATTTCGTCATCCTGATGTGGTGCCAATAGTCGATCTTGAACCTGGCCATCACCTCATGGAACTGTTCCACGGGCCAACACTTGCATTCAAAGATGTTGCCTTGCAGTTGCTCGGCCGCTTGTTTGATCACATCTTGACTGAACGTCAGCAAAAAGTCATGATTGTTGGAGCAACAAGTGGCGACACCGGAAGTGCAGCTATTGACGGCGTGAAGGATTGCGCAAACATCAACATTGTCATCTTGTACCCAGAGGGACGCGTCAGTGAAGTGCAGCGTCGCCAGATGACAACTGTGAATTCTCCGAACGTGCGCACTGTGGCTATCGACGGCACATTTGATGATTGTCAAGACTTAGTGAAGGCCATGTTCAATCATGCGGAGTTTCGGGAAGCGCAAAATTTGTCGGCCGTGAACAGCATCAACTGGGCGCGAGTGATGGCACAGGTTGTGTATTACGTAGAGGCGACACGTCGCGTGGGTGGCCCCATCGATGTCACTGTTCCCACCGGAAACTTCGGAAATGTGTTGAGTGGCTGGATCGCAAAGCAAATGGGCGCGCCGTTGCGTCGTCTCATTGTTGCTTCAAACGACAATGACATCCTCACGCGATTCTTTAATTCGCACACGATGGATGTCACTGGTGTTCACCCCACGCTTAGTCCCAGCATGGACATTCAAGTGTCATCAAACTTTGAACGTTTGCTGTTCGAGATGAACAATCGTGATGGGGCTATAACTGCTGCGCAGTTGTCACGTTTCAGAGACAAGGGCAAGCTTGTGGTGGAACCTGATCAGTTTGATCAATGGATTACTCCTACTTTTGCTGCTGGCCGAGCAAGCGACCACGACACGCTTTCTGCCATTCGTTCTGTATATGAAAACATCGGCATGTTGATCGACCCACACACGGCCGTTGGTGTGAAAGTGGCAAGAGAGTTTGCTGAAGATGGTGTGCCTATGTTGACCATGGCCACAGCGCATCCGGCAAAGTTCCCCGACGCTGTAGAGCGTGCAACAGGGGAGCGACCTGCACTGCCTGAACATCTTGCAGATCTGTTAGATCGCCCCGAACACACAGCGCACTTGCCAAATGACTTGGCCGCTGTGGAAGCTTTTGTCGCCTCGCACGACGGCTAAGTGATGGGGTGGGCTTGCGCCCACATTGCGCTAATTAGTTCGCGTAGTGAATGCGACCGATGACCCAGCCCGCATCGAGTGGGTGACGATCAAACCAATCACGAACTTCTTGCATCGCTTTGGTCATCTCGGATGGTGACCCACCATTGCGTTGCACCCACCAAGCCGCAGCGTCGGGAGCATAAATAGTTGCTGCGATTGGTCGAGCAGAACGGATCGCACGAAGAGCTGGAAGAACATCCCATCCTTGAGAGAGCAAGATCGCAAGTGTCGCTGAAGGACCGCGGTTGCAACCCACCCAACATGTCACCATGAGCACGACGTCTTCATCTGCGAGTAATACATCTGCAGTGTCACGAATTGCGTCAAACCATGCTGGGTCGCGCTGACGAAGATCGTCGTCGACTCCAATGTGATGAACACGAATGCTGGAGTTCTCTTCAATGAATACTTGTTCGTCGAATTCGATATGCACCGGCATGTAGTCGGTGATGCCAGCTGCTTCCCATTCGCGCAATTGTTGAAGTGCGATCTTGTGGTTTGGACTAATGCCGCCACTCATCGCAATACGATCGGTAACGAAACAAACACGCCGCCACCATGCAACTGGGTCGAGTGGACGTCTGGGTAGATCGAGGGAATTTAATGGAATCTCGTATGTGGTCAACTGGGCACCTCCGTACCGATATAAGTAATTACTACCTATATTAGAGGAAGGGTGTGTCTCAGTTCCCGAGGGTGTTATTTACACCAGGGAGGAGAGTCATTAATGAACTTCCGGGTGGCTGAACACCGTGTCTCGATGCCTGGAGCAAGCATGTTCAATAATTGGGAAATGGCGGGACGTCCAATGTCTGTACAGATAGTTGCAGCTTCGCCAAAGAGTGTGATGGAAGAACGAAACTTGTTCGCGTCAGCGCCGAGAACGGCAACAATGCCATCCCACGTATTCGCGTGTTGAGAAGCATGCTGCATCAGTAGTTCGCAAGATTCTTGATATCGAGCCCCGAGTATGGGGTGAGAAAGGTATTCCTTTGCTTCCGTCATCGACTTGATTGAGAACTCTATTGATGTGGGTGAAGATCCCAATTGAATCTGAGGAAACACGTACCAAATCCAATGAGACGACTTGCGGCCATTACGTAATTCTGCTTTTGCCTTGGCGTACGTCTGTCCCGGTTGTTGTGGGTGTGTTCCTTCTTGGGCCAGTAGGAAGCGATTGATGCCTGAGCTATTCAAATGTATTGCCTTTTCAATGTGAGAGTCAGGACTCAAATTTATTCTCAACTTGGTCCACAAGTGCGAGAAATTCTGTCATTAAGTCAACGTAAGAGCCGTCTTCAAAATCTTGAACGCGAAAGCGACGAACCACCCAAACGTTGTTGTCCTCGCCATCGCCAGGCACCTCGATATGAAATGGCAGACAGAAACTTGGCTTCATGGATCCATCGAGAAAAGTATTTCCTTCTTTCACATATGATTCAACTATGTCTGGTTTTAAGTCATTCACTGTGTCGTGAAGGCTCTCGGAAGAGAGATCTGGGTCAAGGAGAATGAGAGCTGCAATTTCAAAGTGGTGGTGACCGTTACGGCTAACCGAGACAAGTTTGAAATCCTTGTCCGTAACCAACTCGTAGAAGTGTGATGGATCGCATGTCGCGTCTCCGATGAAGTATTCAACGTCATTCCTTGTCACGGTGAAGATTTCGGAATCCAACAATTCATTTTCAATGTCGTCTTGAACTTCGTCGGTGTTTATGGCCTCGGCCCCGGCTTCAATCATCCAACTGATCAATGCCTTTTTAGCTCGTAGTACTTGTACTGCAAAGTTTTCATCTGACATTGTTCTGTCTCTCTTCTATGGGGAATATTTCATTGACGGCGGCTTCGAAGCGGCGAAACAATGGCTCAGACCGACTGTCGTACACCTTGTTCGCTCGAAATGCAGACAAGAGTCCTAAGTACCATTCCCTTTGGAATTTCTCGTCGGCATTGAATTTCTCCCACACTTTTGCGCGATCGGCCTCGTTGAGTCCTCGTAGATCGGCAGCAGTGTTCTCTGCGTTGTACGTTTTGTCGGCGAGAGCGACCAGCACCGAAGTGTCATCCATGGTTTTTGCTGTTAGCTCGGCAACGTAGAGCTTCTTTCGTTTATGCCACCAGTGGTGCCCGTAGTCCTCGCGACTTAGAGATTTACGAATCTGCTTCTCTACTGCTTTCTGCTCGGCTGTTGCATCTGTGCAAGCTGCAACGATGTCGGCAACCTCACGGTTAATTCTTTCGGCGATCTGTTCTACTGAGGTACTTGTATCTTCCACGGAGTCGTGTAGAAATGCAGCCATTGCCTGGTTTTCGGACCCGCCGGCTTCGATAACAGAAGACGCAACTCCGAGTAAGTGCCCGATGTAGGGGATATCACTGCCTTTACGGACGTCCAGTGTGTGGAGTTCGCAGGCCCACTCAAATGCATCCATGAATTTGGTGCTGGGTTTCCAACTTGGTGAAACGCTCATGTGGCGGTCCTTTCCTTCAGCGACGTGGCTTCTCTGGAAAGTGAGTCGCCTCGCCGGTTCCTCTACTGATGAATATAACCGACACGTGTGGCGCAGTTATTTGGCGCAGTTAGCCGCCATGTACTTGTTGAAACGGGTGGATGCAGTGCCAACAGATTCATCGTCGGTCACTTTTGCAAGTTCCGCACGCACTTTTTCGTCCTTCGACATTGCAAGTAAGTCATATTCATTCTTCTCGAAGATTGTGTTCATCGCAAGCAGGCTGTCCACCATTGTGGCAACATCTGGTTTGATCTCTGCAGGTGCACCGTCGCGCATTTTCTTCGCCATTCCAGTGATGGTGGCGTACATTTCTTTCATCTTGGCCGGGTCGGTAATAGCCGCAGGATCTTCTCCGTGTGGGCCGCTACTGGCGGTTTCAAGATCGGTTGCCATCTGGCAAAACGCCTGCACCTGCGCTGCGTCTTGAGTATCGCTACTAGAACCACACGCTGTGACTGTGACGCTGAAAGTTGCTACAGCAATTGCTAATCGAATTCTCATTTCATGCCCAGCCACTTGCCCAGTTTGTTTCGACGCCCTGAGCGAGTGAGTGGGATACCGGTTGCCCGTGAGATTTTGCGCTTTGCGGCGGTCACGCCAAGAGCACGCTTCCACGAAAAGGTGAGGCCAGGAAGAATTTTCATCAGTCAAAACCGTATCAGTTTCCGTGGAAGCAGTGCCGACGCCGGGTTATCGCGGAGTTGCCCATTCGGTCAACGTCATGCGGTGCCAATCAACCACTTCGCCCATCTCGTGTCCCCAGGTGTAGCCACCAGCAAGTCCAAATACTGCAGGTGTGTCGCCAATAAAGTCACGCACCATGCGTTCACGCTTACGGACAGATTCCACAGAAACACCACAGTTAATGGGGTCCATTCCTGCGTTGTACACAATGCAATCGAATGGACCACATGCTCTCGCGTGGTTCAGTGCCTTGCGAATTGTTGCGACGTAGTTATCTTCGTCTGCGCGATAGATCTTGTGTTCGCCATTGCTGTGCCACCAGTCGAACGGAGAGACGGTGACATCGATATGCACAACTTCCTTTTTGTAGAGACGATTGATGATGTCCATGCTCCCGCCGCCGGAGTGCGCGTCGAAATCGAGAAGAAGAACTCGCTTTGCTCCCATGTCGAGCGCGCGTTGAATAGCTGCAACACAACCATTGAACGTGCAGTAGCCGGTACCACTGGAGTAACTCGCATGGTGCATGCCACTA
>SYAZ01000029.1 GCA_005788815.1 Actinomycetota bacterium
ATTGTTGGAAGCGCAAAAGTCTGGCAAGGGCCAAGTTGTCGACACAGCGATGGTTGACGGCGCAGCAGTTCTCATGACAATGTTCTGGTCGTTTAAGTCCATGGGAATTTTCAACGAAAATGCTCCTGGAACAAACCTGCTCGACACTGGTGCACATTTTTACGATGTATTTGAGTGCGCCGATGGCAAATACATTTCGCTTGGTTCTATTGAGCCACAGTTCTACGCAGAGTTGTTGAAACTCACAGGACTTGAAGGTGACCCAGAGTTTGCAAAGCAGATGGACCAATCAATGTGGCCACATCTGAAAGATCGTCTTCGTGAAGTGATGAAGGCAAAGACTCGTGACGAGTGGTGCGCAATCATGGAAGCAACCGACGTGTGCTTTGCTCCGGTACTCACAATGAGCGAAGCAGCAGCGCATCCACACAACGTGGAGCGAAGCACGTTTATCAATGTCAATGGCCATATGCAGCCAGCGCCCGCACCACGTTTCTCACGTACAACTCCCCAGGTTGGTCGTGCATCTGCACATGCTGGTCAGCACACTGCTGAAGTGTTGCGTGAGTGGGGCGTTGCCAACGTTGATGCTCTCATTGCTAGTGGCGCAGCCAAGCAGGCATAGGTGTCAACACTCGTTTGTTTTCATGCACACCCCGATGACGAATGCATCGGCACCGGCGGCACCATTGCGCGCGCATCTGCTGAAGGGCATCGCGTGGTGTTGGTTGTTGCTACCAACGGCGACCATGGCGAAGTCCCGGCAGATATGCCAGCAGACAAGACACTTGTAGAAGTTCGTCACGCAGAGACTCTGAAATCAGCAGAAACTCTCGGCGTGCATCGCGTGGTGTGGCTGGGTTACGAAGACAGTGGAATGACCGGTTGGGAACAGAACAGTCTTCCTGGTGCTTTCTGTAATGCATCTCTCGACGAAGCTGCGCACAAACTTGCTGCTGTGCTCCGTGAAGAAAACGCCGACGTGCTCACCACATACGACTGGCATGGTGGTTATGGTCACCCAGATCACATCATGGTGCACAAAGTAGGGCACCGCGCCGCAGAGTTGTTCCCTTCAGTTCGCGTCTTGGAAGGCACGATGAATCGCGATCAAATGCGTCGAGGTATCGAAGCGGCGCGTGCTGCAGGCTTTCTTCCAGAGGGCGAAGGGTTTAACCCCGATGGCCCAATGGACGATGGCAATCCAATGGGAACACTTGAAGCAGAAATCAATTACAAAGTTGATGTTGTGAGTTTCGTGTCACAAAAGCGTGCCGCAATGAAATGCCATGCAAGCCAATTGAGCGATTCCAGTTTCTTCCTAGCGATGGACGACGACACTTTTGCGCGACAGTTCGGCAACGAATGGTTTATTGATCCAAAGAGTGATGCGCCGATGCGCGACGGATGGATTTTCGAATGACGCGCGTGTATATGGTGCGCCATGGTCGTGCCGCAGCCGGATGGAATGTTGATCCTGATCCTGCACTCGATGAATTAGGTCGCACGCAAGCTCTCACTGTTGCGGGAAAGTTGTCTTCTCGCGGACCATTGCCCGTGGTGTCGAGCCCGTTGTTGCGTTGCCAACAAACAGCATTTCCATTAGCCACTGCGTGGAAACAAGACATAGTCATCGAGCCACTTGTCGGAGAGATTCCGTCGCCAGAGGGATACGCACTTGAAGACCGCGTTGATTGGTTGCGCGACGCGATGGCGGGAACGTGGGCCCAGGTAGGCGAAAAATCTGGTGCTCATTACGTGACATATCGCAACGCAATCGGTGACTTTGTGAAATCAATCAAAGAAGACACAGTTATCTTTAGTCATTTCGTCGCTATCAACGCAGTCATTGGCGTTGCTACGCAGAATGATGCTGTATTGGTCACGAGTCTTGATAACTGCTCAGTCACAACCTTTGAGGTGCATGCCGATGGTCGACTTGAACTAATTGAGGCCGGCAACGAAGCCGACACTCTGATTCGCTAGGTAGATTTATTACGTGCTGTCGCTAATGATTTCTGAACTCCACAACTCATGGGCATGGGTTGCAATTCTCAGCAATGCTCTTGCTGGCGTCTGGGCACTTGCTGCACACAAGATCATGCCGTTGCGTACACGTGCACTGTGGTGGTACACGGGTGTTGCCCAGTTCACTATTTTTGTGCAGGTCACACTCGGCGTCATCATGGTGAACAAGGAAAAACTCGAGTTCCCGGCGTTTCACGCGTTCTACGGATTTGTTGCCATCATGGCCGTTGCCATTATCTATAGCTATCGCTTGCAACTGAAGAGCCGTGTGTACTTGCTCTACGGCTTTGGCGGTCTTTTTCTCATGGGGCTCGGAATTCGTGCCATGTTGGTGGGCCAGGCCTAAATAAAAAAGCCCCCGCCAGAGGCAGGGGCTTTCTTAATAGAGTTTTTGAAACTACGCGAGTGCTGATTCCAGTTCGGAGAGCGATGCTGCCAACTTTGATGGCAACTTGTCTCCGAATTGTGCGTAATGCTCACGAATCTGCGGCACTGCTGCTTTCCAACCATCGGTGTCAAGCGACAACAAAGTGTCGAGGTCTGCTGCATCGATGGACATGCCATTGGTGTCGATGTCTGCAGGTGCAGGCAAGTAACCAATTGATGTCTTCACTGCATTTGACTTGCCGTCAACACGATCAAAGATCCACTTGAGCACGCGGCTGTTCTCGCCGTAGCCCGGCCAGAGGAAACGGCCGTCTTCATCGCGGCGGAACCAGTTGACAAAGAAAATCTTTGGAAGGTTTTCGCTCTTTGTAGAAGAACCAACTTTGAGCCAGTGACCAAAGTAGTCAGCCATGTTGTAACCACAGAACGGAAGCATCGCCATTGGGTCGAAGCGAAGATTGCCCACTGCACCTGCTGCAGCGGCAGTGGTCTCAGACGCCATGATGCTGCCGAGGAACACGCCGTGCTCCCAATCGAATGCTTCTGTTACCAATGGAACAGTGGTGCGACGACGACCGCCAAACAAGATGGCCGAGATGGGAACGCCTGCAGGGTCTTCCCATTCAGGCGCGATACATGGGCACTGTGATGCAGGCGCAGTGAAGCGAGCATTTGGGTGCGCAGCAACTGCATCGCTCTCAGGAGTCCATACGTTGCCTTTCCAGTCCGTTGCACGTGCTGGAGCGGTGTCGCTCATGCCCTCCCACCACACATCACCATCTGGAGTGAGGGCAGTGTTTGTGTAGATGCTGTTGCCCCACAATGTTTCCATTGCGTTTGCGTTGGTGTCGTAGCCGGTGCCTGGTGCAACGCCAAAGAAACCGGCTTCAGGGTTGATTGCATACAAGCGGCCATCGGCGCCGTACTTCATCCAGCAAATGTCGTCACCGATTGTTTCTGCTTTCCAGCCCGGAATTGTTGGCACCAACATTGCAAGGTTTGTCTTGCCACAAGCCGAAGGGAATGCTGCCGCGATGTATTTCGACGCGCCTTCAGGATTTGTGAGTTTGAGAATGAGCATGTGCTCGGCAAGCCAACCTGCATCGCGAGCCATCACTGATGCAATGCGCAACGCAAAACATTTCTTTCCAAGAAGTGCGTTGCCGCCGTAGCCAGAACCAAACGACCAAATCTCTCGCGTGTCAGGGAAGTGCACGATGTATTTGTTGTCGGGGTTGCATGGCCATGCAGAACTCTTTTGACCTGCAGCAAGTGGGTCGCCTACGGAGTGCACGCATGGCACCCAATCGTTGTTGCCCAATACATCGAGAGCGCCTTGGCCCATACGAGTCATGATGCGCATGCTGACTGCAACGTATGCGCTGTCGGTGAGTTGTACACCAATGTGGGCGATGGGGGAACCAAGTGGTCCCATGGAAAATGGCACCACATACATAGTGCGGCCCTTCATCGCACCCTGGTACAACGTGTTCATTTCTGCACGCATCACTGATGGTTCGCGCCAATTGTTATTGGGGCCAGCGTCTGCTTCGTTCGTGGAACAAATAAATGTGCGATCTTCAACGCGAGCAACATCGCCCGGATCTGAATGTGCCCAGTAGCTGTTGGGACGCTTTGCTTCATCGAGCTTGTGAAAAGTTCCTGCGTCGACAAGTGATTGACACAACGTCTCGTACTCGTCAGCAGTGCCGTCGCACCAATAGATGGAATCTGGTTGCAGAATTTCTGCCCAATCATTCACCCACTGTGTAAGGCGGGTGTTACTCGTGGTTGCAGCCATCGAAGGACCTCTGTTCGGAAAAGTGGATTCGGGGGAAATCCAACATTGCTAGTTCAAGTCTAAAAACTAAACGATGGGGGTGCCCATGTCAGATTCTGAACCGAGGCTGAGACTTGTGGCACGACCCGAGGCGTCGAGAACAAAGACCACTCGTTGGCCCTGTCGCAACATCCGAAAGATGGATCCCTCTAGGGCGTTGGGGGCAAGGTTGTATTCGGACAGGTCGGTATCTCTGACGACGATTCCGTCACCATTGGATGGATCGAATGCCTTGATGACGCCTTGCATGGCAATCCGCGTTAGCGGGCGACCTTGGTGACTTTGCCGGACTTGATGCATGCGGTGCATGCATAGACACGCCGTGGTGTGCCTTTAACCATTGCACGAACGCGCTGGATATTTGGGCTCCAGCGGCGCTTGGTACGGACGTGTGAGTGTGACACTGACATGCCCCATGATGGGCCTTTGCCACACACTTCGCAAACTGCAGCCATTTTGGATTCCTCTTCGCTTCGGGGAAACCTCGTGGCTTCCGAACGCAGATATAGAAACTACCAGCGAGACCAAAGCACCCCCAACCGTTTGAGCAAAGTAGCCTTGGCGACCATGGCAGGGTTGGAGCTACTGGGGGCAGATGAGGTCCGGCGCACGGTGGTTACCTTCCGTGACGCGATGCGTGCCCACGCCCCAGGAATCAACCGCCTGAACGTCTACCCAGTCCCAGACGGCGATACGGGCACAAATATGTCTCGCACCCTTGATGCCGTGGTGGCTGAACTTGAAGGCGCCGGCCCCGAGATGGATGCCACCTGCAAAGCCATCAGTCACGGTTCGCTCATGGGGGCTCGCGGAAATAGTGGTGTCATCCTCAGCCAGATCCTTCGTGGTCTTGTTGCCACCATTAATGAAAGCACCGACGGCAAGGTCAATGCAGCGCGCATGGCCGACGCATTGAAGCGCGCATCTGCTGCAGCGTACGAAGCGGTGTTGAAACCAATCGAAGGAACCATCTTGACTGTGGTGCGTGAAGCAGCCGACGGAGCAGCCGCAGCCGCAGTGCGTGGCGCAACTTTGTCTGCCACATTGCAAGCGGCTCGAACTGCTGGCCGAGACGCATTGGCACGAACACCAGAGTTGTTGCCAGTTCTCAAAGATGCTGGTGTTGTCGACGCTGGGGGCGCAGGTTTCTTGTTGCTCCTTGATTCGGCAATTCATGTGGTGGATGGCGAACCAATGCCAGAACCAGATGAATCAGCTGGTCCCTCTGTTGATCAGTTAGAAGCTGTTGCAAAACGACACCACGACGACGGTTCTGTTGATGTGAGTGAACTCCGCTACGAGGTGATGTTTCTTCTTGACCTCGACGATGCACAATCTGGCGCGTTCAAAACTGCATGGGGTTCTATTGGCGACTCCATTGTTGTGGTCGGCGGCGAAGGTTTGTACAACTGCCACATTCACACGAATGACATTGGTGCAGCAATTGAAGCGCCGCTGTTATTGGGTGGGCGACCAAAACAGATACGCGTCACAGATTTGTTCGAAGAAGTTGCAGAGGAACACGCAGCGCGCGAGGCCGAGTTGGGAGCGCCTATTCAGTCGCGCACCAGCACTACGTCATTGCCGCCCGTTACCTGTGCAGTAGTAGCAGTGGCTAGCGGTGACGGAATCGCGGAACTCTTTGGTCAACTGGGAGTTCATGGTGTGATCTCTGGCGGTCAAACTCTCAATCCGTCGACTGCCGAATTGTTGGCAGCGGTAGAACACATGAATGCGCGTCAAGTTGTCATCTTGCCGAACAACAAGAACATCATTCCGGTTGCACATCAGATCGATGCGCTTACCACCAAAGATGTGCGTGTTGTTCCTACGTGTTCTATGCCTGAAGCACTTGCATGTTTGGTGTCGTATGACCCAGTGGCATCAGCCGAGTCAAATGCACGCAACATGACAATGGCCGCAGAAGCAGTAGCCACAGGTGAAGTTACTCAAGCAGTGCGCGATACGCAGACCGACGCCGGCCAGGTAACAGAAGGCGATTGGATCGGGATTGTGCGCGGTGATGGCATTGTGGCAATCGCGGGAACACTTGCGAGTGCTTCCACTCAACTGCTCGACCACCTCATCGGCGACTCAGGTGAATTGCTCACCATCATCACCGGTTCTGATGCCACGCCAGCACAGACAGATCAGATCTCGGCGTGGGTCTCTGAGCATCGACCAGATGTAGCCATTGAAGTGCACGCGGGTGGACAACCCTTGTATCCATATTTATTCGGCGTTGAGTAATTCACCACTGACCCTTCGCGACCTGGATGAAATAGGTCTTGATCGCATCCATGAAGCGAAGGAAAAGAAGAAGGCTGCGTTAGAAAACTTCGGCATCCAAAGCGTTCTCGATTTGTTGGAGACGTATCCGCGTCGATACATCGATCGCACAAACATGATCACCATTGCCGATCTCGAGCCGGGGGTTCCCGCACTTGTGATTGTTACGGTGGAATCGTCGAAGTTGTTTACCACTCGTAATGGCAAGCCAATGGTAAAAGTTGTTGTTACCGATGGACATCGAAAACTCTCAATCACGTTTTTCAATCAGAAGTGGCGCGAGAAGGAACTGCAACCAGGAATGGAAGTTGCAGTCTTTGGAAAACCAGATCTGTACAGCGGCGCATTACAAATGACAAACCCGGTGGTCGACAGAGTGGGCGACCAAACAGGTCGCATCCTTCCCATCTATCCGCAAAGCGAAAAATCTCGAATCACCACGAAGGAACTGGGCAAGTGGATTGTTGATGCATTGAAAAAATGTGGTCCACGCGGCATTGCAGACCCAGTACCGCAGTCAGTCATCGATGCTCACGAGTTTGTGTCCCGACAAGTTGCGTTCCACGACATTCATTTGCCTGAGTCAAACGATCATCACATTGCGGCCAGACGGCGATTGGCATTCGATGAAGTGCTTCGCGTGCAGTTGATGTTGGTGGGCCGCAAGGCTCAGTGGGAACGTGAATCGGCCGGATTTGCACACGACACCAAGGGCCATCTCATTGACGGGTTCATGAAGGCGTTGCCATTTCCATTAACGGGCGCACAGAAGAGAACCATCAAAGAGATTTACAAAGATCTTGCATCTCCACGACCAATGCATCGGTTGCTGCAAGGAGACGTGGGCTCTGGAAAAACTCTCGTTGCGGTTGCCACCATGCTGGCGGCAGTGCAGGGTGGCCATCAGGCAGCAATTATGGCCCCCACTGAAGTGTTGGCAGATCAACATGCAATTGGTATTCGTGGCTTACTTGATTCGTTGCAAGTCTCAGACGATTCGCAACTTTTTGGTGCGCGCGGTCTGCGCATCGAATTACTGACTAACAAAGTCACGGGGGAGCAACGCAAATCGATCCTCGCTGGTCTTGCTGATGGCTCTGTTGATATTGCAATCGGAACGCATGCACTCATTCAAGACAAAGTGTCGTTTAAGAGTCTTGGTGCAGTTGTTGTGGACGAGCAGCATCGATTCGGTGTTGAGCAACGTTCGCGTTTGCGTGACAAGGCACAAGAGTCAGAACATGGACTAGTGCCAGATGTTTTAGTGATGACTGCTACTCCTATTCCTCGTACTGCGGCAATGACTGTGTACGGCGACCTAGATGTGAGCACACTTGATGAATTGCCACCAGGACGCACACCCATCGTTACGACCTGGGTAAATAGCCCTGTGGAGATAGAAGCAATGTGGGCTTCAGTGCGGGCGCGACTCGATGCAGGTGAGCAGGTGTATGTGGTGTGTCCGCTCATTGAAGAGAGTGAAAAATTAGAAGTTGCCTCTGCCCAAGAGACGTACGACCAACTCACACATGCTGACCTTGCCGGTTACACAGTTGGCCTTCTTCACGGTCGAATGGCATCGGCAGAAAAAGAAGCGGTGATGACGTCTTTTCGAAAGAATCAAACTCAAGTGCTCGTTGCCACCACCGTGATTGAAGTGGGTGTCGATGTTCCGAACTCAACAAGCATGGTGATTCTTGATGCAGGAAGATTCGGCATTGCTCAACTTCACCAGTTGCGAGGCCGTGTTGGTCGCGGAGCATTGCAGTCACATTGTTACTTGGTGACACAAACTGCCGACGCCTCGCCACGAGTCGAAGCACTCGTTGCATCAACAGATGGGTTTGTGTTGGCAGAGGAAGATCTTCGTTTGCGTGGTGAAGGCACCATTATGAGTGTGAACCAAAAGGGTGAGAGCGACCTCACATTGGCATCTCTACAAAGAGACTTTGATCTCATTCAGTGGGCTCGTGAAGACGCCGTCTCCATCATTGCTAAGGACCCCATGCTGGAGACGTTGCCGTTACTTCGAGACGAACTCGACTTGCTGTTTTCTGCCGAAGATGAAGAGTTCCTGTTTAAGTCATAATTTTTTCGTACTACGGTTGAAGCGGTCAAGGGGGAAACATGAAGCTTGCAGGAAAACATGTGGTTGTTACAGGGGGCTCACGAGGAATTGGTGAGCAGTTAGCCAGAGAGTTTGCGGCACAAGGTGCGCGAGTCACAGTGGTTGCGCGAAGTGTTGATGCTTTGCAACGAGTCGCAACCGAAATTGGTGGCACTGCGGTCGTGGCGGATCTCACTGATGATTCTGTGGTGGACACTCTGATTCAAAACATTGAACGCGATCATGGGCACATTGATGTGCTTGTAAATAATGCAGGTCTTGAAACTTCAACTGCATTTGCCGTTGAAGATGAAAGAGAGATTCGCACAGTGTCGCGAGTCAATCTTGAAGTGCCGTTGTTGCTGACACGTCATGTGCTTCCTGGAATGTTGAATCGCAATGTCGGTCACATTGTTTTCGTGTCATCGCTCGCCGGCACAGCCGGATTCCCAGGGATGTCGGTGTATGGCGCAACGAAAGCTGGCATTTTGAATTTCGTCAATGGATTGTCGCGCGAATTGAAGTCAACGCCCGTCAATATCACTGTGTTGTCGCCAGGCCCAGTGGACACCGGCATGTGGGATGCAATTGAAGAAAAGAAAACTTCAGTGCAAAAAGTCGTGCGCCGTTTCCAAGTGTTGCAACTCATCCCGACTGCAGACCCAGTGAAGATTGCACGCCGCACGGTCAATGCAGTTGTAAAAAACAAGCCGTTCGTGCGTGATCCCAAACGCCTAAGTATTCAGTTTTGGTTGAACCATGCACCAACTCGAATTGCAAACTTCACCTCGATGGGCATCAAGTTCGATCCGCTTGACAAAGGCTGACTCAGTCAGGTTGGTCGTCGGTGTCGTCTTCCGTTAGCGGTAGATACCAAACATCTCGACAGTCACGGCACCGATACGAGACCACATCGCCCACTTCCCATATGCCATCTTCGTGAGGTGGGGTCAGTAGATGGCAGGGTCCACCACAGTCGACACAGACAATGGACTCACTTGGACTAATCACCGACGTAGTCTGCCTTGTGTGAGAGTTGTTGCAGGTGACCTGCGGGGAAGACGAATAGAAGCCCCAACGACAGAGGCCACGCGGCCCACCACGGACAAGGTTCGTGAAGCGGTATTCAATTCATTGCGCAGCATGGATGTAGTGGAGGGTGCACGAGTTCTTGACTTGTTTGCTGGCACAGGGGCCATGGGAATTGAAGCATTGTCTCGCGGTGCTGCGCATTGCGTCTTCGTGGAGTCTGACCGTGCAGCCTTAGCCGTGCTGAGGACAAATCTTCAGCAGTTGGGTATTGCCGATAAATCCACTGTGATTTCTGGCGATGCAGTCATGCAAGCCTCTCAACAGCAGGGGATTGACCTGCTGATTGCGGACCCGCCATACGGATACAACGACTGGGCGCGTTTGCTTGTTGGCGTCACCGCTGGCCTTGTTGTTTTGGAATCAGACCGTGAAGTGGGCGACATTGAGGGTTGGCAGACCGTGCGAGCAAAGAAATATGGCCGCACTCATGTGGCATTTCTCCAATGCCCGACCACGCCAGCAGGTACCGTGGAGGGCGAATGAGCACCGCGCTGTACCCCGGCAGTTTTGATCCCTTCCATGTAGGCCACCTCGATGTGGTGGAGCAGGCCGTCGTACTGTTTGGCAACGTGGTGGTGGCAGTTATGCATAACCCCGACAAACCATCTGGCGTGTTGACCACTGCGGCACGTGTAGAAATTGCACAAATTGCATGCGCGCATCTTTCAACAGTCTCTGTGCAGGCGTTTGCTGGTCTTGCCGTCGATGCTGCGAAGTCTGTGGGCGCGTTGTGCATTGTGAAGGGTCTTCGTACCCCAGGTGATTTCGAGATTGAACAACAAATGGCGCATACCAACTTTGCTGTTGCCGGAGTTCGCACTGTGTATGTGCCGTGTGACCCTGCTTTTAGTTACGTGAGCAGCCGGTACATTCGCGACATTGCAATGCACGGTGGCGATGTTTCAGCACTGGTTCCAAAAACTGTGCAACAAGTTTTGAAGACCCATTTTTCTTCTCGGGGTAAATAATGAGTTTTGATGACTACGACGACGAACTGATCGACGACACGTTTGAGCAGCCAGCGCCAGTGCAAGCGCGCTTAGGTGAGAGCGAAATGATTCTTCGTCAAACAATCGACATCATTGTTCAGGCACCAAGTGTTCCGCTGTCCAGTTCGCCTCGAGTCAACCGCGACGAGATTGTTGAACTTTTGCAAGATGCCCTTGATCGCCTTCCAGAAGAGATTCGCCAAGCGCGCTGGATGTTGAAGGAACGTCAGGAATTCCTTGATAAAACGAAGCGCGAAGCAGATGAGATTCTTGGTGCAGCGCGCCAGCAAGCCGAGCGCATGGTGCAGCGAACAGAAGTCGTACGCGCAGCCGAGGCACGCGCGCGTCAAGTAATCGATGCAGCCGACGAAGAAACTCGCCGTTTGAAGCACGAGACAGAGGACTTCCTTGATCAGCGTCTCGGAAGTTTTGAAATTCTTCTTGGTCGTTTGCAAAAAACGGTGCACAACGGTCGCGAGCGCCTATCAATCGGCGACAAAGTTCCATCACCTGAAACAGAAGAGGCAGCAGACGATCAAGACGATCCTGCTGGCTTTTTCGATCAGGACGAGTAGTAGGAACGGTTCGAGAGTTGGCAAAGCCACTCATCGTTAATGTCATTGAACTACTCCGTTGGCCGGGGTCTTCAAAAGACATCGCTGTCGAAGTTGCTGCAGATGACTTCGAGTTTGAAGACGCACGCATCGTGAGCGAACCAATCGCCATTGCCGTGCACATGGAAGCCATCACTAATGGAGTGTCTGTTTCTGGTGTGGCTCACGCAGCATGGGCAGGTGAGTGTCGTCGTTGCCTCACTCCGTTGCGTGAACTCATGCAGGTGGAGTTCGATGAGATGTACCAACCAACGGTGCACGACGACGAGGCCTACGAGATAGAAAACGATCAGATCAACCTATTGCCCATGGTGAGGGAGAATATTTTGCTGGCTCTTCCGCTCGGGCCGTTGTGCCGCGAGGACTGCCCGGGATTCTGCCTGCATTGCGGGGCTGACCTCGCCCAGACCCAATGTGGGTGTGTTTCTGTGGCCTCTGACCCCCGTTGGGCGGTCCTTGACGCACTGAAAGATGTACTTGATGACCCCTCTTAGTGAGTTTTCTCACTTTGGTAGATACAATTTCCAAGCCTCATCACGAGGCATTCGCCGCTAGCACAGGGAGACCACGGTGGCCGTTCCCAAGAAAAAGAAGTCGAAATCAAAGACACGGATGCGTCGCGCCTCAAACTGGCGTCTCGAAGCTCCGTCTCGTAGCACGTGCCCACGCTGTGCTTCAGCCAAATTGCCACACACTGTGTGCGGCGTATGCGGTTGGTACAAGGGCCGAGTTGCTATCACCATCGACTGATTGTCGAGATCTCGAATATGTTGCCAATCGCCGTTGATGCGATGGGTGGCGACCGTGCCCCCAGTGAAATTCTTGCTGGCGCACACGAAGCCGCA
>SYAZ01000030.1 GCA_005788815.1 Actinomycetota bacterium
ATTTGGAACAGTGTTCGACGTAAACGAGTACGCCGATGGTCAACGGTGGCATGAGTCGGGAGCAATGCTTGTCGGAGACGACACCATTCGACATGCGCATCGCATTGACTACCAGTACCACTATGAAGCCGGTACTCGTCGGTCAGAGAAATTCGAAGTCACGTACACATTCTCAAACGAAACTGCTCACCTTGAGTTTGAACCAATCACACACTTCCAGATGGTGGGGCTTGGTTATTTGAGTGCCGATTGGGGTCATGGCAATTGGAAGGGTGAACTTGAGACTGGTGGGGATCGTTTTCAAGTCCCTGTAGAGACCCCCATGGACATGCAACATCTGCATACTCAAACACTCAGCCATGTCACTTGCACGATGTCGGACGGAACGCAACACAAAGGAATTGGAATACTTGAAACGTTAGTTCTTGGAGCCCACTCACCTTCTGGGTTCACGGGCTTGGCCGACGGCTACACATCGCAGTAGCTATCCGTGATTGATGGACATCCCGCCGTCCACAACAATTGATGCTCCATTAAGAAATGATGATGCTGGCAAACAAACATTCAGCGTCATCTGAGCAACTTCCTCAGGATCTCCATATCGACCAAGTGGCACTTTTCGTCGCGCATATTTCTCTTTGGACTCTTCCGCAATACCCGCCGTCATTCCTGTGAGAATAGGACCAGGACAAATCGCATTGACAGTGATGTTGCTACGACCCAACTCCACAGCAAAACTTTTGGTTAGTCCAATCACTGCATGTTTTGAAGCGGTGTAGGCAGCGATACCACGAGTCGCCACTATGGCCTCTGTAGATGCAACGTTGACTACGCGACCTCCATGAGGGGCCAATAACAAGTGCGGCAACACGAGACGAATCAAGTGCGCATGAGCCGAAACATTAACGGCTAACGACTGATCCCAATTCGCCACGAACGTCTCATCATCTGAATGGACAGAAGTAATACGACTAATTCCTGCGTTATTGATCAATATGTCAATTCCACCCATGAAATCCACGGCCGCTGCAACGAGATTTACCCGATCAGCCTGGTCAGCCACATTTGACGCTCGACAGTTCGCCCTGTCTTTGCCATAGAGGTCTTGAATCTCCTGCGTAACGGCCACCAAAGGCTCTGCATCCCAATCGGTGGCAAAAACCCTGGCTCCCTCATCAGCAAATAGTTGAGCCGTCGCCTTTCCCATTCCACTGGCCGCCCCCGTCACCAGCACTCGGGCCCCGGCCACGCTCCTTGATAGTCGACTAAAACCCATGTGGGACCCCCTGATTGCTTGTCCGCGTCTCCATGTTCCCATAGCAGTGGAGATCGTCAATCACTCCACGTTGTCCGTGAGAGGCCAGATTCAGCACTTTTAGTGATGACTCCACTACTGAAACCACTCTAAGTGACCAACTAAACATTTTCTGTGAGAAATTCCTCAAGTTTTCTCCCCAGGTGCCGATCCCTTTACCGGATCAACAAGGGAGAAGACAGATGTCTCACAACCGCACACTCACAATCAGCAAAGTCATCATTTCAGGAGCAATCCTTTCTATGGGACTCGTTGCGATACCTCAGACTGCTCAAGCAGCAACCATTTCAGCTGCCCCCACCGCAAAGACCGCACCTGGTCAACCAAAATTCGGCGAAAAGGGAACGCATGTATCAGCCGTACAGGCCGCCATCGTTCGTAACGGATTCACTCTTAAAGGTGGCGTGACTGGAGTCTTCGACAAGAACACCTTGCGCGCGCTTAAGAATTTTCAGAAAGTTGTCGGTCTTCGAGTCTCTGGTGTTGTCGACGCTCCAACCGCAAAGGTGCTGAAAGTCTCCACAGGTGCACCAACTACAACTGTTGCACCAGTGACGACCACCGTTGCGCCCACCACCACTCTTCCAGCAGTGAAGTATCCACTCACCGTAGAAACCCTTCCAGTACGTGGAGCAAAAGGTGCGTCAGTGTTGCTCGTGCAGAAAGCACTTGTTGTCGCTGGCATCACTGTCAAGGGCGGCGTTGATGGAATGTTCGGATCGGGCACTACTTCTTCAATCGCTACGTATCAAAGCGCAAAGGGCTTGACAGCATCTGGACTTCTCGATGCAACCACAGCCGCATCTCTTGGTCTTGTGGCACCAGTCGCTGCGCCTGCGCCAGCACCTGCTCCTACCGTCTCGGCTGCTGCTGCAACAAGCACACCCATCATTGCGGGCAAACTTCCTGTGCGTGGAGAGCGAAGCGAAAATGTTCGCCACTTGCAAAAGGCTCTTATTGCATCCAACACGCCTGTAAAGGGCGGAGCCGACGGCATCTTTGGTGTTGCAACCACTGTGTCTCTGCGCAACTACCAAGCTGCCAATGGTCTGCAAGTAACCGGAACGCTCACCACCCCTACAGCCATCAAGTTGGGTCTCGTTGCTGCTCCTGCGATTGCTATTTCAGTCTTTCCTGTACAGGGTCTGTGTTCATATGAGAACACATGGCACGCACCACGTGGCACCAACCGACTTCACCTCGGTGTTGACATCATCGCCAAAGAAGGAAACCTTCTGTATGCAGTTGATGATGGAACAATCACAAAGATGTATTCCACTGCAACTGACAAACTTGCTGGCAATGGCGTTCGTTTAACACGCGCCGATGGCACCTACTTCTTCTATGGCCACATGCTGCGTGTCGCTGATGGAATCGGCACCGGCGTGAAGGTCAAGGCTGGACAAGTACTTGGTTACCTCGGTAAGACAGGTGCAACAACAACACCGCACCTTCACTTAGAAGTACATCCGTACGGAAGCGGAGCTATCGACCCAACACCAGTAGTAGCTGCAGTTGATGCCTGCAAGGTCACTACTCCGCTTCCGATACCTGCACCATAGATTTCGGCTTCAAGGCCGTCACCGATATCCCAACACGCCGCTGATCCATGGTGTGTTGGGATATTTTGGCTTATGGCCTGACTGCATAAAAAGCATTCACTGAATGCTCGATGTCTAACTTCTCGAAAGATGTAAAACCAGCACTACGAGCCATCGTTTCGGCCTTCTCACTCGAGAGACCCAACGTTCCTAGACCCTCTCCATCTGGTTCAGACATGGCCGAAGACATACAACTCAAAACGCTGATGCCATACAAAAGTGACGCCATTGGATTCTTAGAAACATTTAATTCCAATGAGTCATGGGCCTTTATGTCGACCAACAGCCACGTACCATCGTTTTTCAATGCTCGGCGAATGATGCTCATCATTTCTGTTGGACGCGTCATGTCATGAATGCAATCAAAAGTGCAGATCAGGTCGTAACTGTTATCTTGCGCGATGGCATGAACACGTGGATCAAAGAACGAGACATTGGCTGTTCCCTCTTGGGACTTGCGTTCTTCAGCACGTTCTAGTGCAAACTGCGAAATGTCGAAGCCATCGAAGGTGCTGTTCGGAAAGGTTCTACCCATAAGCAACGCTGCACCACCTGAACCACAACCGATGTCTGCAACCTTGGCTCCCCTCTTCAGTGCTTCATACCCGCTGCCTAATGTTGGTAGAACGACGGGAACTAGAAAATTCTGATTCCATGGCTCAAAACTTCGTTCGATTCCAACTGCACCTTCAGGGCCGTGGCTATCGTAATTGTGCCCAATGCCAGTACGGAATGACTCTGGCATGTAGTTTAGGGCATTCATGGTCTGTGGGAGACGATGAAACATGCCCATTCCGTATGCAGGGTGATCAGGGGTTGCAAAGACAGCAATTGCTTCGGGAGTCAGGTAAAAAACAGGAAGTTCGACCGACAAGTCATCGCATGCAACAAGGCGAGCAGCAACTTGATTATGAAGCCATTCCCTCACCCAGCGCTCATGCAGAGACAATTTGTTGGCAAGTGAGATAGAAGTATCACCCTCACCTTGGGACAAAGCCGTGTACAAGCCAAGTCGGTCGCCGAGATGAATCATCCCGGATGTCACAGCTCCTTCTAGTTTGCTGAACACCTGAAACGATGTCATCTTCAAAGCATCAAGATTTATGGGCATATTAGTCGTCATACAGCAAAGCCTAAACCATAGGTAGTTGGTGACCTTTAGTACGTGCGCAGTGCTGGAGGAAGATGCTCGACGCCTGACAATTGATTCAGCCCGAAAGTGATTCCATCGCCTAGTTGAAGTGTCTCTACAACGCTCACACTTGCATGACCAATCACAAGCCGCTCCCATTCCCATGGTGTCGGAGGCAAACCAAGGAGATGACAAATGGTGACACTGTTGGTTCCCGCATGGGCAATCAACAGAATGCTCGCATCGTCATTGAACGCAGACGTGGTTTCCCACACAGGTAAATCAGTATTAGAGCGAACCACTCCACGTTCTTCTAAGAAGAGACTCGCCCCAACATTGATGCGATCAACAAAAGATATGACCTTCTCACCACCGTCAATGCCGCTCCAACGGTCAACAGAATTCTTACTCTTCTCCGCCCGCCACGCTTCTGCAGCTTTCTCCTCCGGAGTTCCGTGCCAGACAGGGTTACGAATCTCCTCCAACCAGGGTTCAATCTCTAACATTCGGTTCAAGGTCTTCAACATCGGCGCAGCTGTTTGCTGTGTTCGTACTAGTGGCGACACAAGCACTTCGTCAAAACGTTGATCCTTACACCAGGCCCCAAGCAACTCAGATTGCTTGTGTCCTAAATCGGTGAGTGGTGGGTTGTCGACGCTGAATCCATCCTTCACCCACTCTGGTTGAGCATGTCGAACAAGAGTTATCTTCATATATTTTCCTTATCTCACTTCACGACACGACAAAGTCAATGTTGCAATTATCAAATGCACTTTGAAACTGTTTCGTGTATTGATCAGAATTCGCGCCCGCACCACTTGCGTCATACACACCAGTCAAAGCAGTGCCGAGGCAAGTCATCTCGGACTCAGTGAGCGTCAAACCAAATGCCGTAGCAACTGTGAATCCGAGCGCAGCCGCTTCAGATTTCTCGTCAGGCTCATTAGTTGTCGGAAGCGTGTCGTTGGGCTGACCAATTTGCGGACTGGGAAGTGTTACTTCGTTCGACGGGCTCTCCTGGAGAGTGCTCGCTACACCACAACGCGTAATCATGTAAATGTCCACTTCGTTGGCCTCACGTAACGTCGCCTCTTCGTTGAGGGCAGATAATGCTGTCACGGCATCAGCAGTGTCAGCCACAGCACTGAAATCCCAGGACAAAGAGTCCATTTGTTGAATGAACACTTGCAACTTTGGTTGAAGCAAAGAAGCAGCAGATTTTGTAACTTCGTTCTCCATTGCAGCAACAGTTGCGTCGTATGCATCAAAAGCGGACATGCGAACTTGGGCGTATTGACTATCAGGTATTGCCGCTACGCCATCTTGGACAGATGCGAGGAAATCAGCCACAGATACCTTGGAGCCACAAAGATCGTCGCTTGTAGAAAATGCCGAACAACTGGCAAGGGTCGAAATCGACATCATTACCAATGCGAAGGTAAAGAGTCGGGCATTTCTCATACATGCATTCTGTCAGTTCATCACCAACAACTGTGGTGCATCTAAAGTGGAGATATGAACAACCCAGACCTTGCACTACTCATTCTTCGCGTCTCATTTGGCCTGTCACTGGCGTTTCATGGGTATAACAAGTTTTCCGGTTCTGCAGGAATTTCCGGCACGGGCGGATGGTTCTTCAATCTGGGGATGAGATGGCCGAGCCTTCAAGCCAAAACGGCAGCTACTACAGAAATTGTTGCTGGTTTGTTTGTAGCCAGTGGACTACTGCTTTGGCCCTCCAGCGTCGCGTTTATAGCTCTCATGACAGTGGCCATCGTCACCGTTCATTGGCGAGTTGGTTACTTTATTTTCCTGCCAAACGGCGGATGGGAATATTGTGCGGCAATCATGTCAGTCGCCACTGTGCTCGGCATGCTTGGAGGCGGCTCGTACAGTCTCGATCACCAATTAAACATTGATGTGAATTACGGGTTATGGGTGTTACCCGCAGGCGTTGTTCTTGCATTGTGTCATTTGGCTGTCTCCTACCGCCCCACTCAAACCAAATAACTTCTACAATCAGTCCATGCCTTTCCGTGTAATTACTCGCATCTTCTTATGGAGCATCTGCTCCCTCATAGCTGCGATGTGGGTATATGCATTTCTCTTTGCTTCACGAGAGAGTGCCAACAAAATCAACGATGAGGCCTGGACTGTACGAGCTCAGGCATATTGCATGACTGCACAAAATGTGCGTTTTTCTCTTGAAGACCTGACGGAGATGAATCCAAACGACCCGCAAGCATTAAAGAAGAAGGCACAGATTGTCGAGAAGGCAACCGACGCTCTTGAGACTGCAATAAATGCAATTGCAAATGACACACCAAACGACGAAAAGGGACAAGCAATCGTCCCATTATGGATCGACGAGTATCGGATGTACCTCAAGGACCGTCGCCTTTTTGCCCAAACATTACGAACAGCGACTACACGCCCCTATTTCGCAGAGACCGAAGTTGAAGGCGTGCCAGTGAGCGAACGATTGGGCAAATTTGCGCGAGAGAACAAAATGAAAGCCTGCCAGCCGCCTCTCGACCTGTCTGTTTAGATCTGAATCCACTCTTGACGAGTTTCGTCAAACTGTCGAACAACCTTTGCCGGAACTCCAACCGCCACACTGAAGTCTGGAATGTCTTTGGTAACAACAGAGTTGGCACCGATCACAACATGTCGCCCGATCGTCACGCCGGGCAACACCACGGAACCATGACCTAACCAGGAACCGTCACCTATAACGACAGCACGTTCAGGCTGTGATTGTTTTGAGATGGGCAGTGAGACATCTTCGTAACCGTGATTCTGATCGGTGATGTACACATGGTGCCCGGTCCACACGTCGTTGCCAATGGAGATCGAAAAATGGCCAACGATTCCGCTTCCTCTGCCAATGAGGCAACGATCTCCGATAGAGACAACCGGATTCATCAGGCATTCTTGTCCCGGAACCATTCCAGCTGACAACGCAACGCCGGGCCCAATCAAAACATCGTCTCCAATGTGGATGTATTGCTCGTTAAAAATTGTTGTGGGCTTCCACATGATCATGCTGCGCTCGCCGAACGAACCAAAGTGCTTACTTCGTGAGTTGTGGGGCCCAATTGAGGCCCAAAAAGCGGCTCGGTCGCTGACTGCCGTCACCAATTTCCCAAAGGCTTTTCCGATGTAATGACGAGGCACATCCCCACGCTAGCCATCCTTTCGGGCAAGCAAACTACGATAACTCCATGTCATCTCACATCTCTTCAACATGTCCATCGGGCCAACTCACGGGCGTACAGAACGCAGACGGCTCAGTTGAATATCTTGGAATTCGCTTTGCAACAGCAGAACGTTTCAGCGCTCCAGTTGACATAGAAACGTGGGATGGTCAGTACGACGCCACTCGATACGGATCTATTAGCCCACAGATTCCGGGCATGTTGGAGAACATTCTCGGGTTTAGCCCGAGCGACATGAATGAGGATTGTCTTTTTCTTAATGTGTTTGCTTCAGAGACGCCAGATGCCAACACCAAGAAACCAGTGCTCGTATGGATTCACGGTGGTGCCTACACAAACGGTTCTGGATCTACCGCGTGGTATCACGGCGGGAATCTCGCATCTCAAGGCTCCGTCGTTGTCACCATCAATTACCGTTTAGGTGCCCTCGGATTTCTCGGAGATGGCAACTACGGCACCCTCGATATGGTGTCTGCTCTGCGATGGGTGAACAAGAACATTGCGGCATTTGGAGGCGATCCAAACAATGTGACTATTTTTGGAGAATCGGCTGGAGGGTCAGCGGTCATTTCGCTAATGGCTTGCCCAACCGCGAAAGATCTCTTTCATCGTGTTTGGGCGATGAGTCCATCGATTGGTCAATTACGAGAGCATTCACGCTCACTGGAGTTGGCCAATGAATTCTTTGAAATTGCCGGAGTAAAGAGCATCGAAGATCTTCGGTCTATGCCACTCGAAAAGATTCTTGAATGTCAAACTGCACAACTGCTCACCGCTAATAGATCGTTTGATTTTTTTGCACCCACGGGTGGTGGAGCTGGTATTTCGCCTGAGATTCTTCGAACAGCGAGTCAATCACCAGTGCAATTCGTTGTTGGCACTAACCGGGATGAGAACAAACTATGGACAGCTTTCGATCCAAAATTGGCTCAGGCTGACGAGGCTCTGTGGCACACATTGAGCACAGAAACCTTTGGTGAACAAGCGCCGGTTGCACGGCAGGTGTACGAAAAACTTCGCCCCGGCGAAACACACAAAGATCTCATCTCAGCAGTAAGTACCGACACCGGATTTCGACAGCGTGCGATTTCTTTCGCAGAACAACGTGTGGCAAGCGCGCAACCTTCGTGGATGTATTGGTTTACGTGGCAGTCCCCCGCGATGGGCGGAATTCTTGGAAGTTGCCATGCACTCGACATTCCGTTTGCCTTTGGCAACATCAACGCCCCTGGGGCTGACATGTTTTTAGGCGATGGTGCTGACCGCCAAGCGATTGCAGATCGATTCACCTCTGAGATCACCCAGTTCGCACACCATGGCCACCCCTCTTGGGCGCAGTACGACACAGAAACACGCTCCACATTGAGAATTGATGCAAGAACAGAACTTATTCTTGACCCAGAACCAGAGATTCGCACACTTTTCACAAAATGAGACGATTTTCACCAGTCTGAAAGTGTGTCATTTCTGATGCGCTAATAACCTTCATAACCAAGGGGGCGCAATGTCTAACAACAAACGAATCAAGATGACTGTGCCCATGCTGAGGGAGCGCAAAGAGAATCGCGAACCGTTAGCAATGGTTACGGCGTATGACTCTACATTTGCATCAATCATCGATGGTGCTGGCGTCGACATCATTCTTGTTGGCGACTCCGTAGCGACCGTGATGCAAGGTGAGCGCAACACACTGGGTGTTTCTATGGAGAACATGGAATACCACGTTCGCCTCGTCGCTGCATCAAAACCCTTCGCGCTAATTGTTGGCGATATGCCATTCGGCTCGTACCAAAGTTCTGTTAAAGATGCAGTTGACAACGCTGTTCGCCTCATCAAGGCCGGAGCCGAAGTAGTGAAACTTGAGGGCGGCCTACATGTGGCAGAACAAATCCGCGCAATTGCAGCAGCTGATATTCCAGTGATGGGACACATTGGCTTAACTCCTCAGAGTTATCACCGAATGGGCGGCAACAAAGTCCAAGGTCGCGTTTCTGGTGACGCTGCTGGAAGCAGAGAACGCCTCTTAGAAGATGCACATGCAGTTGAGCAAGCTGGAGCATGTGCGATTGTCATCGAAGCAGTCCCAGCGCCTCTTGCTGCAAACATCACAGAGAAAGTATCCATACCTACTATTGGAATTGGTGCAGGTGTTTCCTGTGATGGACAGGTATTAGTAATGCACGATCTGTTGGGATTGTCGCCACGTACATTTACCTTCGCCAAGGCATATGCAGATCTTCGA
>SYAZ01000031.1 GCA_005788815.1 Actinomycetota bacterium
GCAACATGGTGGATCCGTCAGGCCATCACACGCGGTATCGCAAACACCGGCCGCACCATTCGTCTCCCGGTCCACGCAGGCGACACACTTGCTCGTTTGCAAAAAGCACGCTCTCGCCTCGAGTTGAAATACGGTCGACCTGCCACGCTGGCTGAACTTTCAAAAGAAGTTGAAATGCCAGAAGACAAAGTCACCGAAGCACTGCGCTTTGCCGCAGAGCCACTCTCATTGTCCGAACCACTTCGTGAAGATGGCGATGCCGAACTCGGTGACGTTGTAGAAGACCGTTCAGCAGAATCACCATTCGAAACAGCTGCCACCGCATTGCTCCCTGAAGAAATTCAGCGCTTGCTTGCACCACTCGACGAACGCGAACGCGAAATTCTGCGCTTGCGCTTTGGTCTCGACGGAAGCAGCGAAGGCCGCACACTCGAAGAAGTTGGCGAACACTTCAATCTCACTCGCGAACGTATTCGCCAAATCGAAGCACGTGCAATGAGCAAACTGCGTCACCCATCGTCAGACACTGGTGCGCGCGACCTTCTTTCGGTCTAACTCACGCTGCGCCGCGTACTACACGCGTCACGCAATCAATAGTGGCCACAAGTCCAACACCAAGCAACATTGGTATCAACGCGCGCACTACCCACATTGGTTCAATGCCCGGCACATACGCAGCCCTTACTTGGTCTGCACATAGCCACGCACAAATCACTAAAGCAGTACCCGCACCTGCATGTAACGACAATGCTGTGTGTTGAGGCGCATCAGTTTTTCTCCCCAGCCATAATCCAGCTGTCGTCAGTAGTGTCCCGCCGCTTGAAAACATCAGCAGTAATGGCGTGATGCGTGCACCGTCTGGCAGGCCCAGGTATTGCAAGAACCCCGCTATAACGCCCGCTATGGACAAAGCCAAGAGCAACACAAATAACAATCTGCGCCGCGTCAACGACAACGCGATGGCCGCACTCATCAGCATTGCGCCACTCAACCACCACCACACTGCAGCTTTCTCGCGCAAGAACAACGTTCCTGCAACTTCAATGTCGGTTCCATCAACTGTGATTGGAACTTTCCAATAAAGCACTGTTCCTTTTACGTCAATTGGTGCAGGTTGTATCGGACTCATCCAATGCACACGATGGTCATGCCACATCGCGATGCCATTTGTTGCAATCAAGCGCCACTTCGGTGTATCTGTTGCCGCAAACCCCGAAACATCAACGTTTCCATATCGATCTCCGTTTAAAAACGCAGTGGTCGAGCCATCGTTTACAAACACTTTGTTGTCGCTAGTAATTTTCATGTAGGGCTCGTCTTGATATCCAGGAACCAACACCTCGTGGTTTGTGGATTCAAGACGAAAGAGTGCGTCGCCGCCCACAATCTTTACTGCGACGCCGCTCGGAAGAGCCGGGGCCACAGAAGTAACCACTGATTCGGTATCGCGCGCTTGCACGCTGTCGCCCGAACCGAAGTGAGCAGGCATTAGTGACAACACTGATAGAAATCCAAGGAAAATGCCCACACCTAGACGGTACTTCCCCGCCCCCATCTTCCATAGTCTGTACCCATGTCCAAATCTGTCACCGCACCAGTCCTCCTCATCAGTGACACCGTGTGGGAACGGCGCGCCAATGAGATTCTGGCGATTGCCCCTGACACCCAACCGATCATCTACGTGGGTGATGAACCCGTTGCCGACGACCTACTACCCACCATCGATATCGCCTTCTTTTCTAGTGACGTGTGGCCGGACCGACCACGTGGTCTTGTGATTTCAATTCTGAAAGCAACTCACCTGAAATGGATGCACACATTTTCTGCTGGTGTGGACAGCCCTTTCTTTATTGACCTCATCAAGAAAGGTGTCACGCTGACTAATTCATCTGGCGCAGCCGCGTCTCCTATTGCACAAACCGCCATCTTGTACATGCTCGCACTCAGCCGCAACGTGCGCGCGTGGTTCGAACATCAGGACAACAAGGAGTGGGAACGCCACGAATTCACTGAGCTAGACGGCGCACGACTAGCAGTAATCGGAATGGGGCCGATCGGTGAGGAAATCGCCAGGCTCGGCGTAGCGCTCAACATGCAGGTAGAAGGAATTCGCAGATCCCCTACAGGCCACGAACCATGCCCCACATTTGGTTTTGATCAATTATCCGAAGTTCTGGGACGTGCAGATTGGGTCGCACTTGCCCTTCCCCTAACGCCTGATACCCAAAATCTTTTCGACCAGCAACAATTTGCTCGCATGAAAACTGGGGCGCACTTCATCAATGTCGGTCGCGGTGAATTGGTCGATGAGTCTGCGCTTATCAGTGCACTCAACTCACAACATCTTGCTGGCGCTGCCCTAGACGTCTTTGCCACAGAACCCCTGCCCGAAGATTCTCCTTTGTGGTCAATGCCAAATGTCATCATCACCCCTCATAGTTCGGGCGCATCGAAGAAGTCTGAACTGCGGGCCGAAGAACTTTTCGTGAGTAACTTTGCCTTGTTTGTAGAAAACAAAACAATGCACAACGTCGTCACTATCTAGTTCCACTCCGTTCGTTCCTTCGTACACATTGACTCCCATAACCAAAGGAGTTTCAATGTCAACAATTTTCATGTCATCGAAAGGCGGCAACTGCACAACGGTGACCGCTGCAGCATTTTCCGTCCTATCAGCACAACGAAATGGGAAGACCCTGCTCATAGATCTCTGTGGCGATGTACCAGCAGTGTTGGGCCTGCCTGAGTCCACTGGCCCTGGCATCAACGATTGGCTAGCAGAGCGAAACACAGCAGATGCACAGGCTTTATTGCTGCTCGGATCAACTGTCACTGAGAATCTCATGGTGCTGCAGCGAGGGTCTCGCTTTGTCGAAGGCGAACCACGATGGAAAGAGTTAGCCAAAGTCATCTCTGAATCTTCTTTCAACGTCATCATTGACGCTGGAACTGGTTATCTTCCCCAGGAACTCGTCGCCGTCGTCGGTGAAATCACGATGGTTGTCAAACCCTGCTACCTCACTTTGCGCCGTGCCACGCAACATTTTCATCCACACAACATCATTGTCATCAAGGAAGAAGGACGCGCACTCACAGTCAACGACGTCAGTCATGTGCTACACGCCCCTATTGCGGCTCAAATCCCATACGACTCAACTATCAGCCGAGCTGTCGATGCAGGGCTTCTTGTTAGCCGAGCAGAAGTTCTCTTTGGCCCATACTTCACCAACTGATGTTGGCATCTGTTAATTGGGGTCCGCTTCAGACTTACCTCGACAATCCAGAGATCAACGAAATCATGGTCATCAACGATGGCAAGGTGTGGGTTGAAGACATTGATGGCCTTCGTTTCGTTGCTTCAATTGATTCAAAACAAACCCAACAATGTGTCGAACAAATCGCTCGCTCATCAGGCCGTCGCATCGATCTCATGTCACCAATTCTCGATGCACGCATGCCCGATGGTTCTCGCGCCTGTGTAGTGATTCCTCCCATCTCAGTTAGTGGACCCACCATCAGTATTCGCAAATTCAGCAAACGGATACTGCCGCTTGCTGCCTTCGGACCAGCGCACGCAACGGAAATTGTCAAGCACTTGATTTCATCGCATTCAAACATTGTCGTGAGTGGGGCAACTTCGTCCGGCAAAACATCGCTCCTTTCTTCTGCCTCACAATTCTTTGCTCCACATGAACGCATCGTTTGCGTAGAAGACACAGCCGAGTTGCGTTTTGCCCACTCACACGTGGTGTCTTTACAAACACGACAACCTAATCAAGAAGGCAGTGGTGAAATCAACATGCAATCACTGGTGCGTGCATCATTGCGGTTACGCCCAGATCGTCTCATTGTCGGTGAAGTGAGAGGTGCCGAAGTCATTGACATGCTGTTGGCCTTGTCATCTGGCCATCGTGGTTGCTGGTCTACCGTGCACTCTTCTTCTGCTACCGGCACGGTTTCACGTCTATCAGCGTTAGTTCTTCGTGATTCACCACAATGGTCTTCCCAACAGTCACTCCAGATAATCCATAACGCCATCGATGCAGTGGTACACGTAACACGCACCACTTCTCACCGGCGGCACATCTGCGACATCATTCAATTGCATCCACAGGGTTCTATGGAACACCTGTACAAGGCGGCGTAAATGTTGGCTGCACTGTGCGCTGGGTCCATGGCCTTTGCATGGCTGCGGTTTCTTTCGCCTCGGTTGTATCTATATTTTGACCGCCAGTGCACCATGAAACGCTTTGCCCCTCCTCACTTCGCCACACAATCACCACAACCACAAGGAGTGTCAACTAAGACCACAGATTCGCCCGACGATATTGCACTGTGTGAAGCATTATCTCGCGAAACTCGAAGTGGTGTTTTTGCTCACGATGCTTTGGTGCGATTACAACCCTCATATTGCCCGATGGTTTTTGATTCTGCCCCGCACAAAGATGCCCCACTCATTGTGCAACTACTTCGCTCAAGTGTTATCGATGGCTACTTTATTCCGGCTGCGCTTGATCATGCTACGCACATACTCCGAGAAGAACGACACGCTACGAGTGCAGCAAGAGTGGCCACATCGCAGGCCCGAATCACAATTCGTATTCTGTCGTGGCTACCTATTGCTGTTCTTGCTTTTGCATTTGTGGTGCAGCCAGACATTCGCACGCAGATATTTTCACCTCCAATGATCTACTGCGTGGCCTTTGGTCTGTTGTTCAATTTCGCTGGACGCGCGTGGTCACAACATCTACTGAAGAAGTCACTTCATCTCACCGAGTCACCAGCACTTGAGTTGGGCCGTCACATCTGTGTGTCTATGCGAGCCGGGTGCAGTATCACCGAGGCCTGTACACGTAGTGCCCAATGCAACGAAGTGGGAGCAGCTGTAGCAAAACATATTGAGAACAATGAAACTCTCGCGCATTCACTTCAACCACTTCGTGAGGGCAACGGTGCCGTTGGAGTAGCACTGGCCAACACATTGCTGCAGGCGTCAATCGATGGTCTTCCCGTACTTACCACTATCCATCAACTTTCCGTTGAGACCAGAACAGAACACCGGCGCCTCATCGATTCTCGTATTCAGGAACTTCCAGTTCGTCTCACATTTCCCACAGTGTTACTGATTCTTCCTTCGTTCTTTCTTCTTGGTGTTGCTCCCTTTGTGGTGGCACAACTTCACAACATGTCACTTCCCTTTTCACCAGCAACGTAAGGAACGTATGTCTACTTTTCGCAATGACAAAACTCGTGGCCAAGCCAC
>SYAZ01000006.1 GCA_005788815.1 Actinomycetota bacterium
ACGGTCGTGGGTGATTGCCACAACTGTTCCGGGGTATTCCTTTAAGAATCGCTCGAGCCAATCAACCCTCTCTGCGTCTAAGTGGTTTGTTGGTTCGTCGAGAAGCAATAAATCCGGGCGAGCAAGAAGAAGGCGACACAAAGCAACTCTGCGACGCTCACCACCTGACAACTTTGTTACATCTGCATCGTTTGGTGGGCAGCGCAATGCGTCCATCGCAATTTCAACGTTGCGATCAAGACTCCACGCATCGGCTGCTTCAATTTTTGCTTCAAGGTCTGCTTGCAATGCGCCGACTTTTTCGTAGTCAGCATCGGGGTCGCCCCACATGGCCATCACTTCGTCGTAGCGAGCCAACATGTCGCGAATAGGACCAACGCCGTCCATGACATTGCCAAGGACATCTTTTGAAGGATCGAGTTGGGGCTCTTGTTCGAGGAGGCCGACCGTGAAGCCAGGCGTTAGACGTGCTTCACCAGTAAATCCGTCGTCGAGACCCGCCATGATGCGCAACAAGCTGGACTTACCACTGCCGTTTGAGCCAATAACACCGATTTTCGCCCCTGGATAGAAGGAAAGTGAGATGTTTTCAAGGATTGTGCGGTCCGGCGGGTAAAACCGGGCCAATTTGTAACAGGTATAGATGAACTCGTGCGCCATGGTGCTTTGAGGTTAGTTCGCGACACGCATATTCCGCCTGTCCATACCTGTGGCTGTTACTTTGGAGATGTGCCCACCCTCTGGGTACCTACTAAAGGGGAAACTCTCATGAACGCAGCATCTCTGTTCGACCAATACGCAATAGGAAACTTCTGGTTCCGTTACCTGCACGTCCTTGCTGGTATTGCATGGATTGGTTTGCTCTACTACTTCAACTTGGTTCAGGTTCCTGGCCTCGCGGCATATGGTGATGAAGGCAAAGCTCGCAACATCACCATTACCCAAATCGCAACTCGAGCATTGTGGTGGTTCCGTTGGGCGTCAATCGCCACATTGGCAACCGGCCTTCTCATCGTTGGGGTACTTCCGGACTACATGCAGGACTTTATGAACCACGAGGGAAATAATCCTGCGAATGCAAAGAATGCATCCATCACTGTGGGCATGATTCTTGGTATCACGATGGCAGCGAACGTTTGGATGGTCATTTGGAAGAACCAAAAAGTTGTGATTGCGAATGCAACCAATGTTCTTGCTGGTGGTGAGGCAAATCCTGATGCAGCAACTTCCGGGCGCCGTGCCATGTTGGCCTCACGACAGAACATGATTTTCTCGGTTCCAATGTTGTTCTTAATGGTGGGTGCGGCTCACTACTACCCTGAAGCATTCGCTGCCACTACAAGTAAGGGATACACCTTTGTATTGATTTCTCTTGTCATTAGTGCTCTTTTGCAAATGAACTGTCTGGGATTATTTGGTGGCATCAAGGCTGGCAACAAGTTGTTGTGGCCATATGAAAACCACAAAAATGCCATCATCTCTTCGGTGGTGTTGTTGGTCGTGTTGTTCGTCGTGTCGATCGTGTACATGGGCTAAAAGTTCTACATGTGAAAGGGCCACCCCATTGGGGTGGCCCTTTTGCGTTCTGGTATTTGCTTGTTACTTAACGAGGAGAATGGCTTTCATATTTGCGTGCCCAGGGACGTCGCAAATCAATTCGTATGTGCCTAGTTCGAGATCAACTTCGCCCGAATCAACATCACCCTTTTGACCAACTTCTAACTTAAAGTTCGGAATCTTCACTCCATCTTTTGCCAATATCAATGTGTGACGGATGGAATCTTCGTTTTTGTAGCCAAGCATGGTTGAACCTACTGAAACAGGACCGTATGACTCAGCGTCAAAGCGCAACCCTGACACGGCATTAATCACAAACGCCTCTGCAGGCAAAGTGGCGTCTGGAGTGCTTGACGCTGACCCTCCACAGGCTGAAAGTGTGACGAGGAAGGCGGCGAGACAAAGATGACGTTTCATAAGCAAAAGTTACTAGCCAAATGGGCTAATTGGTGGGCTGAGGGGAGTCGGGGCAAGTACCATTTGTCACGCGGACAACGGCGTTCGTAGTGTCATACCTTTGGCACGCAACCGCCCCTTTTGGGGGCACAGATCGAGGCGAATATGGCTGACATTGCAGATCGCACACAGGACTTCGGGGCCAACTCCTGGCTCGTTGAAGAAATGTACGAACAATTTCGCGCAGACCCTTCATCGGTCACTGAGGCATGGCGCGAGTTTTTCAGCGACTACCGCAGTGCTGCTGTTAAAGCTGATGATGCCACTTCCACAGTTGCAGCGCCATCGTCGCCTCCTGCAGGCTCGAACGGCTCCGCAGTCACTCAACCTTCCGTAGCAGCGACAGCCCCCATTTCTGCACCAGCTTCTGCACCCGTAGCGGCGCCGGCATCGGCAGACGCATCATTGGAACCTCTTCGCGGCATTGGCGCAGCAATCGTCACCAACATGGAAAAGAGCCTCACGGTTCCTACTGCTACAAGTTTCCGCAATGTTCCCGCGCGCCTTCTTGAAGTAAACCGCAAGGTGATCAACAACTATCGGGCTCGTCACGGTCTTTCAAAAGTTTCCTTCACCCACATCATCGCCCAGGCGATTGTTCGCGCGATTGCAGACGCGGTTCCCAACATGTGCAACTCCTACACGGTGGATGCAGCAGGTAAACCAGTGTTGGCTCGTAACCCGCATGTCAACGTTGGTCTCGCAGTTGACGTCGACAAGGGTGACGGCACACGCTCATTGGTTGTTCCCGTATTGCGCGGTGCTGACACGTTGTCTTTCTCAGAGTTTCTCGTTGCATACGATGAGATTGTTCGCAAAGTAAAGAACAACAAACTCACCATTGATGATTATCAAGGTGCAAATGTTTCGATCACAAACCCAGGAACCATCGGCACAGTGCAATCTGTACCGAGACTGATGCCGGGTCAAGGCGTGATCGTGGGTGTTGGCTCTATTGATTACCCAGCAGAGTTCCAGGGTGCTGACGAAGCCAACCTGAATTCGCTTGGTGTATCGAAAGTTGTCACTATCACCAGCACTTACGACCATCGCATCATTCAAGGTGCAGAGAGTGGCATGTTCCTGAAGCGAGTTCATGAGTTGTTGCTTGGTGAGCATGGTTTCTACGACAACATCTTCCGCAGCCTCGACATTCCATATCAGGCCGTGCAGTGGATGGCAGACGTTTCACCAATGAATCGCGAAGAGACATTGATGAACAAGCAGATGCAGGTCAGCACGTTGGTGCGCGTGTATCGCGTGCGCGGGCATCTCATTGCAGATATCGATCCGTTGCATTGGAAAGAACCAAAAATGCCGCGCGAATTAGACCTTGCAACGTATGGCCTCACAATCTGGGACCTAGAGCGTGAGTTCCTTACAGGCGGTGTTGCTGGTAGTACCAAGATGAAGTTGGATGAACTGCTTGGTGTCTTGCGTGACGCGTATTGCCGCACTATTGGTATTGAATACATGCATATTCAAGACACCGACGAGCAGCGGTGGGTGCAGTCGAAGATGGAAGGTGCCACCTTCACGCTTACTCTCGATGAGAAACTGCGAATCCTTGAGCGTTTGAATGCTGCTGAAGCATTTGAGAAATTCCTGGCAACAAAGTATGTAGGGACAAAGCGTTTCGGACTTGAGGGAGCCGAGTCCATGATCGCCATTATGGACGCCGTGTTGTCTAGCGCTGCTGACTCTGGATTAGACAGTGTTGTGTTGGGCATGATGCACCGTGGTCGATTGAACGTATTGACCAACATCATGGGTAAGAGTTACGACCAAATCTTTAAAGAATTTGAAGGCCACCTGAGCCCAGATTCCGTGCAGGGAAGTGGTGACGTGAAGTACCACCTCGGTGCAAAAGGCGAATACGTCTCGTCGCAGGGTTCGACTATTCCTATTGAGTTGTGTGCAAACCCCAGCCATCTTGAAACTGTCGACGGTTTGGTGTTGGGTATGGCGCGAGCCAAGCAAGACAAGATCGAACCTCCGATGGCGTTCAGCGTTTTACCAATTCTCATCCACGGTGATGCCGCATTCGCTGGACAAGGAGTCGTTGCTGAATGTTTGGCAATGAGCGACATCAATGGTTACCGCGTGGGTGGCACAGTGCACCTCATTGTGAATAACCAAATTGGTTTCACAACATCACCGCAGTATGCGCGCTCTTCGCTATATGCAACAGACGTAGCAAAGACAGTGCAAGCGCCTATCTTCCATGTGAACGGTGACGATCCAGAAGCGTGCGTGCGTGTCGCGCGACTCGCATTCGAGTACCGCCAAAAGTTCCACAAAGATGTTGTGATCGACATGTTGTGTTACCGATTGCACGGACACAACGAAGGTGACGACCCTAGCTACACACAACCAGCGATGTATCGTGCAATTGCCGAGAAGCGACCAGTGCGCAAGATGTATGTAGAGCAGTTGGTCAAGCGTGGCGACATCAGTGTTGAAACAGCAGAGCAGGCGCTGAAGGATTACCAAGACAAATTGCAGTCGGCGCTTGATTCAACTCGTGCGATTCCTAAAGAAGCCGTCAAGGCGGCAAAGCCACCAGAGCCAAAGGGTGTTTTGCCTCACGTCAACACAGGAGTAGACGAGGCTTCGATTCGTCGCATCTTTGGTCAACTAACCAATTATCCAGAAGGCTTCACGCCGCATCCGAAATTGGCTCGCCAGTTTGAGGCACGTGCCCAGCAGTTTGAAAAAGAAGGCGATTTTGAATGGGCCGTGGGTGAGGCACTCGCTATTGGTTCATTGTTGCTTGAAGGTTTCGATGTTCGTCTCGCAGGCGAAGATTCACGTCGTGGCACATTTAGCCAACGTCATGCTGCACTGATTGACAATGTCAACGAAAATGCATGGGCTCCACTTGGCGATATTCCTGGTGCAACCGGACGTTTCTGGAACTACGACTCTTTGTTGTCTGAATATGCAGCGCTTGGTTTCGAGTACGGGTATTCGCATTCAAACCGCAATGCCTTGGTGATGTGGGAAGCGCAGTTTGGCGACTTTGTCAACGGTGCACAAGTTGTTATCGACCAGTACTTGGTCGCGGCAGAAGATAAGTGGAACCAGGAAAACGGATTGGTTCTGTTGTTGCCACATGGTTTCGAAGGACAAGGCCCCGAGCACTCCAGTGCGCGCATTGAGCGTTTCTTGCAGTCATGTGCTGAAGACAACATTCAAGTGGTGAATGCAACAACTGCTGCTCAGTATTTCCACGTGCTGCGCCGTCAGATGCATCGCAATATTCGCAAGCCGCTCGTTATCTTCACACCAAAGCAACCATTGCGTATGAAAGAAAGTCGTTCGGTGATTGCCGATGTAACTAGTGGTTCATTCCAGGAAGTTCTTGATGATCCTTTCGTGACAGACGCATCCTCTGTAAAACGTGTTGTGTTGTGCAGTGGCAAAGTTGCCTGGGACGCGATGAACGAACGCGACAAGCGCAAGGCCCCAGTGGCTGTCGTGCGAGTTGAGCAGTTGTATCCGTTCCCCATAGATCAGATCAATGTGTTGCTTGAGCGTTACCCGAATGCAAAAGAAATCGTGTGGCTGCAAGAAGAGCCAGAGAACATGGGTCCATGGCACTTCGTTGAGCATCTCATCTGGCGAGTGAAAGAACGCGGGTACGACTTGCGTCATACTTCGCGGGTTGCATCTGGTTCGCCAGCGACTGGTTCAAAGACCATCCATGATCAAGAGCACGTCGACCTGATGGACGAAACGTTCGAAGGACTGTAAAGGCTCTTTACAACGCCAGATCAAGATGGCCAGATAGTTCGGCCAATGCGTCATCTGGGTGTACAACTTTGATGGTGCGCATACCCATTGCTGCGGCTGGTTTCAGGTTGATGCCTAAGTCGTCAAGAAACACGCATTCGGTGGGCGACACCTGCAACAGTTCACATGCAATCTCATAGAAACGCGGTTCTGGTTTGCGGCAACCCACCTTGCTGCTTTCTACAACATGATCAAACTTATGCATGATGGTTCGCACTTCAGCCTGGCGTTCAGTTGCTGGCTCTTCTGTACTCACAACATTGTTCGTTAAACACGCGATCTTGAAACCCGCAGCTTTCACTGTGTCGAGTGCCTGCACCATGCGGGGTCGCACGTCGCCAGAGAGCAATGCCAGAACATCTGCGCCCGGCACTCGGTGGCCAAGAGCCTCGCTCTCGGTGGCAAAAAGGTTGTCGAATTCCTGAGGGCTGATGTCGTTTCGCTCAAGAAGTGCCCAAGCGTTCGAGTGAGGGTTTGTGGAGTTCACACGGCGAATGAGGTCGAGGGGGAGTCCCTTTTCGGCCTCATAGGTGTTGAAGGCCTCAAAAGGGCTAGACAAAATGACCCCACCAAAGTCCCAAAGAACGGCCTGAATAGGGGAAAAAATCACTTGGTCAGAATAGGTCGGATTGCCCCGATGAAGTGGTCTCGGAGTGCTTGACTAAATGGGTGACTAAGCACATCATCGTCGACGGGTCGAATATTGCGACCGAGGGCCGCACCGCGCCCAGCCTTCAGCAACTCCATGAAGCTGTGATGGCCCTGATGGACGAGAACAAAGGCGCCAAGGTTTCGGTGGTCGTCGATGCAACTTTTGGGCATCGCATCGCTAAGAAAGAAGTTGCCGAGTTCGAGAAGGCAATTGAGAACAATGAATTAGTTGCCCCACCGGCTGGCGCAGTTGGTCGTGGCGATGCTTTTATTTTGGCTATTGCCGACAAGGCGAATGCTTCCATTCTTTCTAATGACAGTTTCCAAGAGTTTCACGGCAAGTACAAGTGGCTTTTCGACGAGGGGCGCCTCATCGGTGGCAAGCCAGTGCCACTTGTTGGATGGGTTTTTGTTGAACGTTTACCAGTTCGTGGCCCAACAAGTCGACGTTCTGTAAAGACTGGGAAAGTTGTAAAGAAAGAAGCGGCGCCAGCAAGTGCAGCGGCAAGTAAGCCAATGCCGATTCCGAAGGCTCCGCCTCCGAGCGCGAAGCAGAAAATGGCAAATGAACTCATGCCGTTCTTGCAGTTTGTAGAAAAACATCCAGTGGGCACCAAAGT
>SYAZ01000032.1 GCA_005788815.1 Actinomycetota bacterium
AATTTCCTCTTGAGTGGGCAAACGATGTGTGAAGCCACTGAGTTGGATGTTGTGAGAAATTTGAAATGCCCAACCGTCTGCTTGTGCAGCGGGCTTCATCATGGAATTCACAACAATGGCGCGGTGAGCACCAACGTTTGCCACTTTCCAAGTGGGGATCTCGTCGCGCATTGGTGGTGGGCCAATCTTCTTTAGCGACTGACCAGCGCTTTGTGCACGACGAACTCGGACAAGATCTTTCACATGGTCAGTCGTCCACATGGACTTTCCACCGGCGCGCAAGGGTGGTCGCACAACGCCGAGAGTCACGTAATAACGCACGTTTCGTTCGGTGAATTGTTGTGCGATGCGCTCGTCGCCAACAGCGAGATGTGCCGTGGCTTCGTGCACTGTGGTCAGCAGTTCTTCAATGGTGAGTAATTCAGACATGAACCCATAATACTGGTAGAACGACAGTAAAACAACTAGCAGTATGACAGTAATAATTTCAAGCCCCATAAGCCTTTCTCTGCCTAGGGGCTTCCGAGGGCTCTCGGGGTACTGTCGCATCTATGACAATTCCTGCTGTCCCTGAGTCCCTGCCAACCACCCTGGGGGCTCTACGGGCCTCTGGCTGGCAGTCACTGCCCATCAAGGAGGAGTTGCGCAAGAACGCCGTGCGCAACATTGCAGCTGGCCTGCCACTCTTCGAAGGTGTGATGGGGTACGAACACACCGTGATGCCGCAGTTAGAGAACGCGTTGCTTGCCGGACACGACGTTGTGTTTCTTGGAGAGCGAGGTCAGGCAAAGACACGCATGATTCGTTCACTCACAGATTTGCTCGACGAATGGATGCCCATTATTGCTGGCAGTGAAATCAACGATGATCCGTACAACCCAGTCTCACGTCATGCACGCGACTTATTTGCTGCAGAAGGTGACAACACTCCGATTGCGTGGGTGCATCGCAGTGAACGATTCGGCGAAAAACTTGCAACGCCAGATACATCAATCTCTGACCTCATTGGTGAAGTAGACCCCATCAAAGTTGCAGAAGGTCGTTACCTCAGTGACGAACTCACTTTGCATTACGGCTTAGTTCCTCGCACAAACCGCGGCATTTTCGCAATCAACGAATTGCCAGACCTTGCAGAGCGAATCCAAGTGGGTTTGTTGAACGTTCTTGAAGAGCGTGACGTGCAGATTCGCGGCTACAAGATTCGTCTTCCACTCGATGTGATGTTGGTTGCTTCTGCAAACCCAGAGGATTACACCAACCGCGGCCGCATTATTACGCCATTGAAAGACCGTTTCGGAAGCCAGATTCGTACGCACTATCCGTTGGAAGTGGAAACTGAAATCGCCATCATGCGTCAGGAATCACGGCCTGCATCAATTGGTGATGTCACTGTGACTATGCCTGCATTTATGGAGCGAATCATCGCAATGTTCTCGCACCAAGCACGAAGCAGCAGTCACGTCAATCAGCGCAGCGGTGTCAGTGTGCGCCTTAGTGTTTCAAACTTTGAAATTCTCAGTGCAAACGCAGTGCGCCGTGCATTGCGTGCTGGCGAAAAAGATGTAGCGCCACGCGTGAGCGATCTTGATGCTCTTGCTTCTTCCACTGGTGGAAAAGTTGAGATCGAGTCGCTTGAAGAGGGCCGTGAATCCCTCATCCTGCAGCAGTTGATCTCAGCAGCGGTTCTTACTGTGTATAAAGAACTGGCCCCCGGTTCCATGATGGGTGAAGTCATAACCGCTTTTGAAACGGGAACCGTTGCTCACGTCGGCGAAGACATTCCATCAGCTGAACTGATCGCATTGTTCAACGACATCCCTGCCTTACGGGCTCCTGTGCTTGTGCTTACTGAAGGTGACGAATCGCCCGCTGTTTTGGCAAGTGCCGTTGAGTTTGTTCTTGAAGGATTACACCTCACGCGTCGTCTCAACAAAGATGCATCGGGCACGAAAGCCACGTACCGTTCTCGCGGTTAGAGCGAGCTAAAGAATCTGTATGTTTCGCCGATGGCGATAACTACATAACGAACGGCGAGCGTGTCCACAACTCGCCAGTGTCATTGCGTGCAACATCGGTTGCTTCACCCGTGAGCGTGACGACGTTGATCGCTTCATTGAGTCCGCGCAAGGTGAGCGGCTCGTGTGGAACAGCCACAACGCCTTCTGGCAGGTTTTCGATCTGATCCACTGGAATGATCACTTCATACGAGGCAGCAGCGTCACAGAGGCGCGCAGCCAGGTTTACGGCAGTTCCGATGTAGTCGTCGCCTTCGAACAGCAAAGCAAGACCAGATGCGATACCAACACGGATAGAAAGCGGGGCACAGGCAGACGCAGAGCGCTTCTGGAGCTCCAAACAAAAGCGCACAGCGTCTCGTTGATCGACGGCTACGAGCATGCAGCCATCGCCGAGCCATTTAGCGATACGTACACCGGTCTCAGATGCCACATCACGCGTCACAGCACGCCAAGACGCCAAAAGGCGACCAGCCGCATCGTCGCCGTTCTCATTCGTGAAGTTCGTAAACCCTGAGATATCGACGAAAACAAAAGTTCTTGGTACTCGCATGTTGTTCTCCACCTTAGAGCAACTAGGTTGCCTTTATGCCTGCGAGATTCACATACTCCCGATGGGATGGCACTCAGACCCCATTCAGTGTCGATGCAGACGGGATTCTTGATGAATTAGCCGATGATCTGATGTATCACGGCGACCTCGATTCAGCCTTGCGCCGTTTGATGCGTGAAGGAATGACCGACAAGGACGGCAAGCGAATAGAGGGTCTTCGCGAAATGATGGAGCGCATCCGTCAACGCAAGAAAGAACTTGAAGAAAGTGGCGATCTTGGCGGTGTGTATTCAGAAATTGCTGAAGCATTACAAGATGTCATCGACGAAGAAAGACATGCTGTCGAAAACGCAGTTCGCGAAGCGGAAAATTCTGGCGATGAACGTCGCGCGGAGACCGCACGTGATGCGGCGATGGAACGCAACTTTCGTTTGGACATGATGCCCGAAGATCTCGCTGGCATGGTGCGCGAATTACAAAGTTATGACTTCGAATCACCAGAGGCACGTCAGCGATTTGAAGAACTGATGGACAAATTGCGTCAGCAGATGATGCAACAAGTTGTTGATCAGATGGCTGAAGGCATCCAAGATATGTCGCCCGAAAACATGGCTCGCATGAAAGACATGATGGCTGCGCTCAACAACATGATCGAAGCGCGCGAGCAAGGTGAAGACCCGCACTTCGAAGAGTTCATGGAGCAATTCGGAGATTTCTTTCCCGAGAATCCACAAACACTCGACGAGCTTTTAGAAAACATGGCGCAACGCATGCAAGCCATGCAAGATTTCATGAACTCGCTCACACCAGAACAGCGGTCACAGTTGCAGCAACTATCCGACCAACTCATGGAAGACATGGACCTCAATTGGCAGGTGCAGCAGTTGGGTCAAAAGTTGCAATCCATGTTTCCTCAGCAGGGCCCACCGGGTCAACAACAGGGTTATAACTTTCGTGGCGAGACACCAATGGACATGCAGCAGGCCATGGATGCCATGCGCGAAATGGGTCAACTCAGTGAGATGGAAGCCATGTTGCAGCAGTCTCGAAACCCAGCCCAACTAGCCGAGGTAGACATTGAAAAAATGCGGGATTTATTGGGTGAAGACGCTGCCCGCTCCATGGAGCAGTTAGCCAAGATCGTTAAGCAGTTAGAGGACGCCGGCCTTGTGCATCGCAAAGATGGAAAATTGGAACTCTCACCGCGCGGGCTTCGGGCCATTGGTAACAGCGCGTTGCGAGAGCTCTTCAGCAAATTGTCGAAGGACAAATTCGGTCAGCACAGAATTGCTCGCGACGGCAGTGGCCATGAGCGCACCTACGACTCGAAGCCATATGAATTTGGTGATCCATTCCGACTTGATTTGCAGCGAACTATCCGCAATGCAATCTCTCGAAATGGAACAGGTACTCCCGTTCGACTGTTGCCAGAAGATTTTGAGATTGAGCGCACCGAACACACCACCCGATCTTCCACGGTTCTGATGCTCGACTTGTCGTACAGCATGGTGCAGGCAGGCCGATTCTTGCCCGCCAAAAAAGTGGCAATGGCATTGCATTCATTGATTACTTCGCAGTTCCCACGTGACTACATCAGCATTCTTGGATTCAGCAGCATTGCGTATCCCATTACGCATGAAGATCTTCCAGGTATCAGTTGGGACCAGGAATACGGCACGAACATGCAGCACGGGTTCGCCCTCGCTCGCAAACTTCTCGCACAGCAAACCGGAACTAAGCAGATCATTATGATCACCGACGGTGAGCCCACTTCGCACATCACACCAGATGGGTATCCGTGGTTCACGTATTTTGACGGATATGAAGCGCAGCAATTAACTGCTGAAGCAACTATGCGAGAAGTGATGCGCTGCACGAAGGACAACATCACCATCAATTCATTCGTTCTTGATGCAAGTGGTTCATTACGCAAATTTGTTGAGCAGATGGCCCAGGTCAACCATGGACGTGCATTTTTCACGACTCCAGAGACGCTGGGGGACTACGTTTTGGTCGATTTCCTAGAAAATCGGCGCAAAATGAGCCGCGCTCGGTAGGTCTAGCCGAACTGGTGAACGCCTTCTAATTCGGCAGACTCTGACTGTTGAAGTGCCTAAATCCTTACAGCATTTGCTTTTTCTGTGATTCTTTGTCACAATGACATCGCTGTAATTACAGAGGCGAAAGTCGATGTCCCCCGGGAGTCGCTTGAACCTCTTGCTGGGAGGCAACAAGCATGCACGGAGATTCTGAATCATTAAGCCAGGAACGCGGCTGGCAAGACCAGGCCAACTGCCTAGGCGTCGACCCCGACCTTTTCTTTCCTGAGCGCGGCGCGAGCACTCGCGAAGCCAAAGAAGTATGCAAAGGCTGCGTTGTTCGTGGCGAATGTCTTGAATACGCATTAGCAAACGGCGAGAAGTTTGGTATCTGGGGCGGATTGTCTGAACGTGAGCGCCGCCGTTTGCGTCGTCAACGCGCACAAGACGGTCGACGTATCGTCAACGGTTAATTCCGAAGACGCCACTCGATCGTTTGTTCCTGAGAAACATCGAGTGCCTCCCACCGATGTCGTGGAATGTTCGCAAGAATAGCTGCTGGCAACAGACCAACTAGTTCTGCATGATGAATCGGGGCATGTTGTGCCACAGCATCGTAAACATCTAATGGCCCTGAATTCATTGGGTTTATGAGGTTCACGCTCACCTGGGTGTAATCACCAACTTGCAGTCCCAATGTGCGAATGTCTGGCGAACGTACAGCAGATGCAATGTTTTTCGTTTGAGCAAGATCAACATGTTCAAGCCACAGGTTGTATGCAACTAGTGGTGGTCGCACGCCAACACACATTGCACCGGCTGTGTCATGTGGAGCGAGTGGACCAATGTCTGATTGCAAATCTTTCCACGCGTGTTTGCGAACATACGGCAGTGTGCGTTCAGGGCCGTATAAGAAAATTGGTATTTGTAAAAATGTCGTGGCCCACGTTGCGAAGTCATGTCGCGCACGAACAGCATCGTCAAATGTTGAACCTTCGAGTGGAACGAATGGCACAACGTCTACAACGCCAAGTCGTGGATGCACTCCGTCGTGACTGTTTACATTAAGAAGTTGCACTGCCATGCTCGTCAACATTCGAGGGGCACCTTCGCCAATCAGTGTGAACACGCTTCTGTTGTGGTCCGGGTCTGAATGAACATCCAGCAGATCGCCAGCCAGACCAGCCGATAGGGCAGCGATGACATCGGGGTCTCGACCCTCACTGATATTGATGACGCATTCAAGCACGACAAGTTCTTACCAACTCAGATGCCCTCGTTGCTACCTCAGTGGTAGCGTGATCGACATGGGAACACCTGAACTTGTCATGATCGCCATTGTGGTGCTGGTCCTCTTCGGAGGCTCTCAGTTGCCAAAGCTTGCAAAGAACCTTGGCAGTGCACAACGTGAACTGAAAAAGGCAATGGACGACGGCAAGAGCGACCAGAAGCCCGAAGGCGAAGTCAAGTAGTCGGACTGTGTTGGCCTTAGCGCCAATCCAAAATTGACTAGGCCGTAATGCCGCGACGGCGTTTCAAAATGCGACGACGTTCGCGCTCACTTGTGCCACCCCACACACCGTGTTCGATGCGCTCTGTGAGTGCGTACTCAAGACAAGTATCGAGCACTGGGCAACCTTTGCAGATTGCACGAGCTCTATCAACGCCCACTCCGTCTGACGGAAAGAAAGTTGTTGGTGGGTATTTGCGGCAATTGCCGGTACCCATCCAGGCAGTCGGGGAGTCGTCAAACGGCTGCGGCTTGACTTGCTCTGTAGTGACTTGAAGTTTGAGTTTCATGGCTCTCCTCACTGCAACCTCGGGATGAGGTCACTATCGGTTCGGTATCTGTATGACGCCGAGTCATGGCGGGAAGTTCCCGCAAGAACATTCAAGCACGGAGATTTCTGCAGATGCGGTCAGAAAAGTAAAGGTTTGGCAAAAATGCTGGTTATCCACAGGATAAAGCCCTGAAAATTAGGGAAATCAGAGAGAAAAAGTCATTCTGTTGTCATTGGTCACCCCCCGATAGGCTTCTACGGATTCACTAGCAGCCAGGTCGTTTTTATAAGCGACCCGTGTCCCCCGGAGGCCCATATGTCAGATACACAGATTCAGCAGCCGCCAAAAGCTCATGCCCGCATTGTGTTTCTCGGTGCCGTGTCGCCTCACTGGGAGGTCTACGGCGACTGGGGCGATCAGAACGCCATCGATGAATTCCGTTCGCGTGTTCTTGCCCGCTTGGTGTTACTTCCTCGTGATGATCCACAGTTCCGTCGCAACATGGCACGCATCGTGCGTGATGCAGAACGTGAATTGATCTCACTTGAATGGGATATGGGTGACCCGAACTACGAGTTCTAAATCTCCTTCGGTGTCGCTGGTGCCTCTTCACGGTGAACAGATGGGAAACACACATCCACAAAACATCTGTGGTGTTGTAGCGAGTCATTACCCTTCATTGTCATGAGTCGCTGGTTTGGTAACCGAGAGTTAAGTTGGCTTGATTTCAATGAGCGAGTTCTCTCTCTTGCTCGCGAGACGTCCATACCGCTTCTTGAGCGAGTTAAGTTTTGCGCCATTTTTAGTGGCAACCTCGATGAGTTTTTCCAAGTACGTGTAGCTGCGCTGAAAGGCCAAGTTGCCGCCGGTGTCCCTTCGAGTGCAGCAGATGGTTTATCGCCAACACGCCAACTCACCGCAGTGGGGCAGCGTGTAGAAAGCCTTGTGAAAGAGCAAGAGAGAATCTTGCTTGAAGATTTATTGCCACTCATGGCCGAGCAGGGCATCACAGTATGTCGTTGGCATGAACTCACAGTTGATGAACAGACGGAGTTGTCTGAGTTTTTTGATCGTCAACTATTTCCTGTGCTCACTCCGCTAGCCGTCGACCCCGCTCATCCTTTTCCATATATTTCCAACCTCGCTTTGAGCCTCGGAGTATTAGTGCGTGATCCGTCAAGTGGCGAACAGCGATTTGCGCGCGTCAAAGTTCCAACATTCCTGAAGCGATTCCATCAAGTTTCTGAGAATCGTTTTGTCCCTATAGAAGATGTGATGTCTGCCAATATTGCAGATCTTTTCTTGGGCATGGACATTGTTCATGTAAGCGCATTTCGTGTGACGCGTAACGCTGACCTCACCTTGGAAGACGAAGACGCAGACGACTTGTTGGCCGCTGTGGAAATGGAATTACGCCGCCGCCGCTTTGGTCGTGCCGTGCGCTTAGAAGTAGAACGTGGAATTGATGCTGCGGTGTTGGAAATGCTGCTTGAGGAACTGGAACTTGAATCCGGAGATGTTTCTTTTCATGATGCTCCACTTGCGCTCGGTTCTCTGTGGGAGATACACGCAATTGATGAACCAGGCCTGAAGGACAAGTATTGGTCATCGGTGACCGCCGGCCGTCTAGCTGCTGCGGATGGCAATGATCAATCCATGTTTAGCGTGTTACGAGACAGAGATCTTCTTGTTCATCATCCGTATGAATCATTTTCATCATCGACGGAAGAATTTTTAGAGCAAGCAGCAGATGACCCTCGTGTGCAGGGAATCAAAATCACTTTGTATCGCACGTCTGGTGATTCACCAATTGCGCGCAGTCTCATCAAGGCTGCCGAAAAAGGGAAACAAGTTGTTGCGCTTATTGAGTTAACTGCTCGTTTTGATGAAGCAGTGAACGTGACGTGGGCTAAAGAATTAGAACGCGCCGGAGTACACGTGGTGTATGGCGTCGTTGGTCTGAAGACACATTGCAAGTGTGTATTGGTCGTACGTCAGGAAGATTCTGGTCTGCGCCGCTATGTGCATGTGGGCACCGGAAACTACAACTCAAAAACTGCCCGCACATATGAAGACATTGGGTTGTTCTCTTGTAATGAGGAAATTGGCAACGATGTCTCTCACTTATTCAACTCCCTCACTGGCTTTAGCAGGGATCGGGATTACTCGCGGTTGATTGTTGCTCCGCGTTATTTGCGTTCAAAAATCATGAGTCTGATTGAAAATGAAATTCAATTTGGTTCAGATGGCCACATCGTGATGAAGATGAACGGCCTTGCAGACGCCCAGATTATTGATCTGCTGTATCGCGCCAGCGAGGCCGGAGTGCGCATTGATCTCGTTGTGCGCGGTATTTGCTGCATGCGTCCAGCGAGCGGTCACGAAGAGACGTTGCGAATCAGGTCTGTTCTAGGTCGTTACCTTGAACACTCGCGTATGTATCGCTTTGCGCACGGGGGACGAAAGGGCGCACCGTCTTATTACATCGGTTCAGCAGACATGATGCCCCGCAATCTCGACAAGAGGGTTGAGGTGCTCATTCCAGTAGAACATCCGAAACATCAAGCGTGGATCGACGAAGTGTTCGATATTTTGCTGTCAGATGAAGTCGTCGCGTTTGAGATGAATCGTGAAGGCGACTGGCGCCGAGTGGGGCCCGCCAGCTTTATTCCCGAAAATGATGCCCAGTATCGCATTCATCGTCGTGACTCCGAGAATCAATCGAAACTGGGTATTCCGCGTTTGTCGAGCCCAGATGCCAGTGTTGTTGGCAGCGACTAAAACAATATTTTTGTGCGAGGATATAAACAATTCATACCGAAACATTCGATCACTTCGTTTGTGACGACTAGGAGAGAGAAACAATATGGACGAACTGCGTAAAGGATTTCATCAGCAACTTGATGATGTCCGTACTGATCTTGTTCGTTTGGCTGCTTCAGTCATCGAGGCAATTCCACGTGCTACATCTGTGATTCTAAATGGCGACCTAGATGGTGCCGACGCACTCATTCAGTTTGACGATGAGATCGATGCTCTATCAATTGATCTTGAAGAGCGTTGTTATCAGATTTTGGCACTGCAGGCTCCTGTTGCCGGAGACCTTCGTCAAGTTGTATCCGTAGTGAAGATGATTGCCGAGATCGAACGTTCAGCCGACCTTGCAGTGAACATCTGCAAAGCAGCGCGACGCATTTATGGACACGAACTTGACCCGCGACTTCGTGGATTGATTGCGCGCATGGGCGAACAAGCAGAACAACTCTGGGAAGCAGCACTTGAGTCGTTTCAAGAAAACGATGCTGCGAAAGCCGCTGCAATTGACGACATGGACTCGTATCTCGACAGTTTGCAACGCGAATTCGTGCAGGCAATCCTCGAGAGTCACTCAGGTAACTCCATAGATCTACAAGTAGCGATTCAGTTAGCAGTTGTTGCTCGCTTTTACGAGCGAATTGGCGACCATGCTGTCAACATCGGTGAGCGTGTTCGGTACTTGGTCACCGGATGGTTGCCAGAACATAAAGGTGCCACTCGGTTTCGTAATCGCTCGCAAGAAGACGACACGGACGGTATACCGTTCATTCAGCCGAAGTAACGCTAGAGAAAGTTCCGTAAGAGTCGCATGTGGCAATTGATTGTTGGAGTGTTGCTGGGTGCAGTTGCAAGTATCGTCGTCATGCGCCGAATTTCGCGTCAACACATTCCCATCGTCGAACCAGTCTCTGCGCCCCCGGAAGAAATTGCCAGCAATAACGAATCTATGGAAGCCCTCGTCCATGCACTTCCCATGGGAATTGTTGTCCTAAATAAAAACGGACAAGTTCGTTTTCGCAACAGCGCTGTCTCGTCTTTTACAGGCACACGTCATGCTGAAATCTTGGTGGAAGCAGCCACTGAAAGGTTACTTGATCGGGCATTAGTTGGAAAAGAACGACGTGAAGAGATTCAACTAGCTGGCCCTCCAATCAGAGTTCTCGAGGTACATGCTGTGCCGTTGAATGACGGTGGGGCATTGGCGCTGGTGGAAGACATCACTGAAAGATGGCGTATCGACCAGGTACGTACAGATTTTGTGGCAAATGTCAGCCACGAATTAAAGACACCCGTCGGTGCAATTTCGGTGCTGGCAGAAACACTGGAGGGTGAGACCGAAGATGAACTCATCTTGCGGCTTACTGGACGCATGGTGTTAGAGACGCAACGCATGTCTCGCACGATTGATGACTTGCTCGAATTATCGCGCATTGAATTGGGTGGTGAATCTCTCCATACCAGCATCGACATGATTGATGTACTGGCAGAAGTTGTAGAGCGCGTGAGTTCGCTCGCGGCAAAGAAGAATGTCGGCCTAGTTGTTGAACAGCTCACAGGTTCCTCGATAGTGACGGGAGACTTCTTTCAACTCACTTCGGCTATAGGCAATCTCGTGGAGAATGCCATCAAGTACAGCGAGAACGATTCAGCAATCAAAGTCCGTTTGCGTGAGGGAATAGATTCAATGATTGACGTTGAGGTGGAAGATCACGGAATTGGAATTCCAGCCGAAAGCCTTGATCGCATCTTTGAACGCTTCTATCGAGTGGATAGGGCCCGTAGTCGAGGAACAGGCGGAACAGGCCTAGGACTGTCGATTGTTCGCCATGTGGCCACCAATCATGGCGGTGAGGTGAACGTACGGTCTCGTGAAGGTGAAGGTTCGGTGTTTATCCTCTCTATTCCTCGTGTTCAGGCCACTTCTTGAGGCACGATAGGTACTGATGGTGAACGCACGAAATACTTCAGGTATCCCAACTGTGTTGGTCGTAGAAGATGAAGAGTCATTTATTGAAGCTCTTCAAGTGGGCCTGAAGCGTGAAGGGTTTCGCGTAGAGGTGGCTCGTGACGGTCTGCAGGCCCTCGAGATGTTTGACATCGTGCAACCAGACTTAGTGCTGCTTGATGTGATGTTGCCAAAAATGTCAGGCATAGATGTTTGTCGTCAACTGCGCAAGAAAACTCTGACGCCCATCATTATGGTGACGGCAAAGGGTGCAGAGATTGACACCGTCGTCGGACTTGAAGTTGGAGCAGACGATTACGTCACGAAGCCGTACCGTTTACGTGAGTTAACAGCGCGCATGCGTGCAGTCATGCGTCGAGTGCCAACAGAACGCGGTGGAGAACTATCCGGATCCTCTATTGAAGTCGGTGATGTTGCTCTTGATCCTGATCAGCACGAGGTCATCATTCGTGGAGACGCACAAGCACTTCCACTGAAGGAATTTGAATTGCTGCACATTCTCTTGGCGAATGCTGGCAGAGTGTTGCCCCGTGAAACCCTGATTGATCGTGTGTGGGGTAGCGATTATGTGGGCGACACAAAGACATTAGATGTGCACATCAAGCGACTGCGCTCAAAAATTGAAGATGATCCGGCTAATCCCACACGTATCGTCACTATTCGTGGTTTGGGATACAAGTACGACAAACAACGAACGGCGTAATATCTGCGCGTGGCGAAAACACGCAGATCTTCAGATGTAGTGGGAACAGGCCTGCCGCCAACCACGCCTTTTCAACGGCTGTCTCGCGTGCACTCGTTAATGACAGCAGGTGACACAGCAATGGCTGTTGCTCTCGCCGACTCATTGTTTTTATCTATCAGCCCAGATGCGGCTCGAACGAAAGTTCTGTTGTTCCTTGCCGTGAGTATGGCTCCATTTGCAGTGGTTGCTCCACTCGTTGGCCCGTTTGTTGATCGCATGAAAGGTGGTCAACGAATGGTGGTTGTGCTGGTGGGAGTCCTTAGAGCATGCGTGCTAGTGGGCATGGCTAGTTCGCTTGATTCACTCACACTTTTTCCGTTGGCGTTTGCTGCATTGATTCTGGGAAAAACCTATGCGATTGCAAAATCGGCAATTGTGCCAAACACCGTGAACGACGAAGCCAAGCTCGTGGAATCGAATAGCAAGTTGGGACAGATTGCGGGTATTACGGGCTTTGTAGTCGCAGGTCCTGTTGCTGCTTTGCAGTTGATAGACACACGTGCGGCACTGGGGCTTGGAGTCGTTGCATTCTTGGCTGCGTCCTTGAACGCGTATCGACTGCCGAAGATGGCCGTGCAAGTAGGACCCACCGATGCGCGTGAAGCGGAAGAACTTCACAGTCCATCGGTAGTGGCTGCATCGATTGCAATGCGTACTTTGCGGTTTGCCGTTGGTTTCATGTTCTTTCATTTGGCATTTTGGCTACGAGAAGAAATCGCTGGCACTGCCTGGTTTGGACTGGCGATTGGCCTATCTGGTCTCGCAACGTTGGGAGCCAATTTCGCCGGACCACATCTGCGCAGTCGCATGCGCGTGGAGACGATGTTGTTTACATCTGTTGTATTCATAGTTGTTATCGGGCTTTTTGCTACCTGGTATGACCGAGTGGTGGGAGGAATCGTGCTGGCTGCTGCTGTGAATGCTGCTGCCGCAATTGGGCGACTGGCATTTGAAGCCACTGTGCAAAGAGACGCACCCGATGCAAACCGTGGAAAAACATTTGCACGATTTGAAACACAAAATCAGATTGCTTGGGTATGCGGTGGTCTCATTCCAGTCATAGTTAGCCCGTCTGGGTGGCTTGGCTTTGCTGGAGTCATGGTGATTGGTTTTGTTGGCGCAGTGATGTTTTGGCGCGCTGGCGGAATTGTTATTGGATCTCGAGGCGGGCGAGCCAGAGGCCGGGCGCATCGACCTCGTTAGGGGTAGGCATTGATGCGGCCGATGAGAGCATGCGTGGCAGTGCCCCTGCTCCTTCTCGTTCTACAACCCCATCGATAAATGTTCGTCCACGTTGCTGTTGTACACGTGTTGTTGTGAGTCCAAGCAAACGTTCGATCAACTGAGCATCTGTCCCATATTCGGCTCGTCGTCTGCGCACGGCTTCAGCAATGGGTGATGTTGCTCCGAGTAATCGTGACGACACTGCGTCGACCGCATAATCGATATAGCCAGAAATAGCAGCAACCCGCGCGTCAAGGATTGGTGCCATTGCAACTTGCTCTGATGACCTCACTGCACCCATGAGAACCATTGGATCGGAAAACAGGGATTGAATATTGGCCATCGCATCTCCATCACTTGGATCAAGGTCGCCAAGGCTCGACATTAAGGCTTCAGGGTCCGGAGAAAAAGCAGAGACATGTCGGCGAACTAATGCAGTGAGACCCTCTTCAATTCCCGGCGCAGCGAGTATCGCATGTGACACCAATTCATGAATGAGTACCCACATCCGAAGATCGTCTCGCGGAATATCCCATTCGGAAGCAAATGAGTCGACGGATGAAGAGACAATCAAAATCTCGGACGCGTGTGGTCGCGCAAGTGGTAACTCGTACTGTCCAAGAGCATGTTGGGCGAGCGCACCAATCATGGAGCCAACTGACATGCCAAGCATCGCGGGAGCCATCATTGTCGACAAATTATTGAGCATCGCAATCATTGGGTCGTCAGGTGAATCTGCAGGAGTATCGCGTTTGTTTAATGCAGTGGCTAGATCTGTAAAGAGGGGTCGAAAGTCGCTGAGCGTGCGCTGCGCCCATTTTCCTCTGGTGGTGGTGAGTATCTCTGTGTGGGTGTCACGAGGCCCTGTTGATAATGCAGTGATTTCGCGCACATGCATATCGGCAATGTCTGCGAGTGCGTTGTAGGCAATGCGAGTGCTTGTATCGGGCTCTGGATCAGCGGTATCGCCGGCAGCGCCAATGTGAGCAAATTGTTGTGCAAGTTCCCAATTCAAGGGTCCTTGGCCAGCCATGGCTTTCATCATGTCGTTGAAGAAAGGCAAGCCACCAAACGGATTAGGAATGTTGTTGTCGTCAGACATGTGTTCAGACTAGGGAGTATTTCTTCGGCAACGTTGTCAGTGAGATGTAACGAAGTTCATAATTCGTGAAATCGAAGATGTCCCAAGCACCACGGCTCGATGCTGCAGGTGAACGATGATTCCTTTGATGCTGCTGCCGTTCATAAGAAGCGCGATGCCATTGAGGCAATCTGGATTGCTGATGGGTACGTCGTGATGCTGTTCAAGTTTCTTCGTGGTGTAGCTCGGCCCAAGGACGGTTTGATCGTCATCAAAAGCATCTACTGCCATGAATTCTGAAAGGTCTGCGCTGTCGTGAGGATTGATGAATTCATGTGTGGGGAGTACTGGGCCGCTAACGGAAGAATCAGGACTTTCAAGAATGGCCACCCCGATGTCTTCCATTGCTTGGTACATACCTACCGGAGAACGAGAACCATCGGGAAAGATGATCTCTGTAACTGCGCTAGTTGACACTGCCTCGAGTGCTGCCAGCCACAATCCGTCACCTAGTGAAATTGCTGTCGAGGTTTTAGAACCGCTCCGCACCGTGTGCACAGGTGCGAATGTTGCATTTTTAGCACCAACGATGGTGGCCACTTCGTTTTCTACAGGCTCCGAGTATTCGCTGATTCCTTTTGGCACCGCGATTGCCAACACGACAAGTGATGCAAACACACTGATGGCTGCTGTAACGGCTGAGAGACGGCGACCAACTGGGGGCGGATTCATAATGAATTCCGAAGAATGAGCAGCGGACCGTTCGGCAGGGTGGAGGGGATCGGGACCAGATGACGAAGGAGTGTTGAAATCGTCGGTGCTCACAAGAGAAGAACACTAATCGTGACCGCAGTAGAAGTGTTGTCGCCATCACAGACCTGACCCATAGCCATAGGAGTACGATAAGACCTATGCCCGTACCGCAACTTGGAGATGATTGGTGTGAATTGACCCCTTCTGAGTTGCCTATCTCCCAGATCTACGAATGGGTACTCCGGCCAAATTGTGGGGCCGTGGTCTTATTCTCGGGAACCGTGCGCGACCATGCTGATGGGCGCTCGGACGTGACCTCTCTTGAATACGAAGCGTATGAAGATGCTGTTGTCCCCGTGTTCCAGAATCTTGCGCATGAAGCACGCCAACAGTTCGACGGAATTGGTCGTGTTGCAATCTTGCATCGAACTGGGTTGTTGCAGTTAGAAGAGTCCTCCGTAGTCGTTGCAGTGTCATCGCCACATCGTGGCAATGCATTTGAGGCTGCTCGATTCCTCATTGATGCGTTAAAGGAAAGTGCACCAATCTGGAAAAAAGAAAATTGGGTAGGTGGTTCTGACTGGGGCACTGGCGCTCATGATGTAGTTGCAACAAAGAAAGTGTCAGAGTCTTCTCAATGATTTCCATGTCGTTTCTTACGGGCTTGTTTTCATTCTTGGCTTTTGTTTCTGGAAGTGCACTTTTAGTGATGGTGTATCTCGACAATCGAAAAGTGCGTATCGACGACGGCATCGCTAAGTTTCGTCGACATATTGATGCTTTGTCTCCCGAAGCGCGTCGTTCATCTGTGCATCACAACAACCCTGAAGATAGGTGGAGCCGATAATGGCACGCGACCTCGCAATTGACCTTGGCACGGCAAACACTCTTGTGTATATGAAGGGTAAGGGGATTGTTCTCAATGAACCTTCTGTAATTGCAGTGAATCGTCAGTCCGGTGAAGTGCTCGCAACCGGCCACGACGCATGGGACATGATCGGTCGTACACCCAGTTATATCGTTGCGGTTCGGCCACTTCGTGGTGGTGCAATTACTGACTTCGATATCACTGAGCGCATGATTCGATTGTTGTTGCAACGAGTCGGTGTTTCTCGATTTACGCGACCCAAAGTAGTTATCTGTGTGCCTTCGGCGATTACGGAAGTAGAGCGACGTGCAGTAACCGACGCAACTCGTCGCGCGGGCGCATCTGACGCACAACTGATTGAGCAACCAATGGCAGCAGCGATTGGCGCAAATCTTCCCATTGATGAGCCTGTGGGAAACATGGTGATTGACATCGGAGGTGGCACTACTGAGACTGCTGTCATCAGCCTCGGTGGTGTTGTAGCACTCGAAGCAATTCGTGTGGGAAGTTTTGATATTGACGCAGCGATTCAGAGCTATGTTCGCCGTGAGCATGGTGTTGCAATTGGTGAACGAACTGCTGAAGAAATAAAAATTCAAATTGGGTCTGCAGAGCCCGGTCCACAAGATCGCAGTGCAGATATACGCGGTCGAGATCTTGTGACTGGACTACCCAAAACTGTGCGGCTTACTGCAGAGGAAGTTCGTTTTGCTATTGATGAACCAGTGACCGCGATGGTGCTGTCGGTGAAGCGATGCCTCGCGAAAGCGCCACCTGAACTTTCCCAAGATTTTCTTGCGCGCGGTATGTATCTCGTTGGCGGTGGCGGAATGTTGCGTGGGCTCGCAGAACGTATTCAGCGTGAAACACAAGTTCCTGTGAATATGTCGCCACAACCACTAGAAGCAGTTGTGTTGGGTGCGGGTCACTGCATTGAGAATTATCAAGCGCTGCGCGGCATGTTCATGGGAACACGTCGCTAAGACTCATTCTTCAGGACGAACTCGAATCAGTCCTTCTTGTACAACTGTCACTGCTAGATGTCCATCTTTTGTGTAGATAGAACCACCAGCTAGGCCACGGCCGCTTGATGTGGAAATTGCATGCTGGTCATAGAGGTGCCAGTCATCTGCACGGAAGGGCCGGTGAAACCACATGGCGTGGTCAAGAGAAGCCATCTGCACTCCGCCTTCGGTCCAACCCAAACCATGGGGAAGAAGTGTGGTGTCAAGAAGTGTCATATCGCTCGCGTACGTAGCAATACATGCGTGAAGCACAGGGTCATCGGGGAGTGATCCGTCGGCGCGAAGCCACACTTTTTGTCCGGTCCTCTCAACCCCTGCTCGCTCATATGGCGCACCGTCGATGTAACGCAGGTCGATGGGGCGTGGTCGGTCGTACCATTCGCCCATCTGCTCTTTGTATGGGGCCATGCGCGTTTTGAAGTCGGGAAGTGAATCTGGATCTGGCAAATTGAGCGGTGCTGGAATCTGCCAATCAAGACCAGGTTCATGTGCATGAAAACTTGCCTGCAAGTTGAAGATGACTTCACCGTGCTGAATTGCAACGACGCGACGGGTGGTGAAACTACGGCCATCACGTAGGCGATCTACCTCGTACAAGATGGGGGCGGTCGGGTCGCCAGGGCGCAAGAAATATGCATGGAGGGAGTGGACCTGTCGCGAGGCTTCATCCACTGTGCGGGCGGCAGCAACGAGAGATTGTCCGGCAACTTGTCCACCGAAAACTCGTACGCGGTTCTCTTCGGGCGAGAAGCCACGAAAGATGTTTACTTCGATTACTTCGAGGTCGAGCAGAGTGACAAGGTCGTCGAGGGGGGAGGCCATGACTCCATAGTAGGGTCGAAATATGCCACTTCTGCCGTTAGATGCTGACCAATTACTCACAACCACACGGGCTGTTCGTAAACGCCTTGACTTTTCGCGCCCTGTTGATGACCAACTCATTAGAGAGTGCGTAGAGGTAGCGATGCAATCCCCCTCGGGGTCGAACAACATGACAATGCGATTTGTGATTGTCCGTGACGAGGCAAAACGCAAGGCGATTGGCGATGTGTACCGGCAGTGTTACGACATATATCGCTCGCTCGACGGCGTATACATCGGCTCTATCGACAAAGGTGGACAGGTAGAAAATGCTCAACAAGCGCGATCAGCAGCATCAGCGGATTTTCTTGCAGACCATATGGGTGATGCACCAGCTCTTGTAATTGGTTGCAATGTTGGTTCGCGCATTGAGCAAGCACCAGCGATGATGGCGGCGTCCATGATGGGAAACGTGTTGCCTGCAATGTGGAGTTTCATGTTGGCAGCTCGTGCACGCGGCTTGGGCACGGCGTGGACAACTATTCATCTCATGATGGAGCAGCAAGTTGCTGACATTCTCGGCATCCCATTCGAGACTGTGCAGCAGGCCTGTTTATCGCCGCTCGCATACACCGTGGGCACAGATTTCAAACCAGCAGGTCGTGCGCCAGCTGACAGCATCATTCATTGGGATGCATGGTGACACTTGAATCTGGGCTACGTGCACGTGCGATAGCGGCACGCGGTTTCATGCCAGAAAATGAAGGTGATGCGTTGTATGAAGCAGCAGTGCTTGCATCTCGCGCTGTACCCGGCGCACCTTTTGTAGAGGTTGGTTCGTATTGCGGTCGTTCCACTGTGTGGCTGGGTGGCGCAGCACGCCAGGGAAACACAACTCTGTTTGCAGTTGATCATCATTTTGGTAGTGAAGAAAACCAACCAGGGTGGGAGTGGCACGACGAATCTCTGGTTGACGAACGCACTGGTCGCATGGACACGTTGCCATTTTTTCGCTCAACAATTTTGGATGCTGGGTTAGCAGATGTAGTGGTCACTATGGTGGGTGATTCTCCAGTCATCGCTCGCCATTGGACAACACCCTTGGCATTTTTGTTTATTGATGGCGGTCACGGAGTTGAACCAGCAACTTTGGATTACACATTATGGACACCACACGTTGCAGTGGGCGGCACGTTGGCCATTCATGATGTTTTTGAAAATCCCGCCGATGGCGGTCGCCCACCGTACGAAAACATTTATCTTCCTGCAATAGCAAGTGGGCTGTTTACAGACGTAAGCACCACCGGTTCATTGCGTATTTTGCGCCGCCTATAGCCGACGCTTCTGATTTACAGCGCGCGAGCTTTGAGGTGAGCGTTCTTGCGCACCATTGGTTGTGTAAACAACGTGGATGCTGGTGAGCCACCGCTAATTGCGTCTGCAGCAAGAATGATTGCTGCAGCTGTGTAAGCGCTGTGTTCATCGGCAGGGAAGCGAACAATAGTTTTTTCTGGTTCTGCTGGGTACACAATGCCGGTCCAATACGCACCATCTTCACGACGATGAGGCATTGTCCATAGCAATAGTTCTCGTGCAATGTCGCGGTCACCGGCTGCACAGTGGGCAATTGCGCACTCGCTTGTTTCAGCAGCAGTTACCCATTGCTCATCGTTCACACATCGCACACCGCGATCGTCGAGAACAAAGCGGTCCCAACCTTCGGCGAGACGAGCCTTTGCTTGCGCACCCGTCATTGCGCCAGTCATGACGGGGTAATACCAGTCCATCGCCCATCGCTCTTTGGGTTCAAACGTCTCAAGGTTCGTGGTGATAAGACGATCTAAGACATCAGCAGCAGATGTCCACTCTGGTTGTGGATCACCCACGAGGTCGGCTAGTGCTGCACCACAACGCAGTGCGTGGCGAATGCTTGAACAGCCTGTGAGCAAGGCATAACCCCATGGTTGCGAATCCACTTCACGGGCCCAGATTATTGCACCGTCTTCACGGCGCATATCGAGAACCCAATTCAGCGCGCGACGCACGGTTGGCCACAAAGCGTGAACAGCAGATGTATCACGCGTGCACAACCAATGTGTCCACACGCCGACTGCAATGTATGCGTTGACATTGGTGTCTAGTTTGCTGTCTTCGATGGTGCCATCAGGCATGTAGTAGTTAAACCACCAACCATCTTCGTGTTGATTGTTTGCCAACCATTTGTATGCAGAAAGCGCCGCGTCATCGCGACCCATGATGTTGAGAGCCATTGCTGTCTCTACGTGATTCCATGGGTCACAATGCCCATTCGGATACCAAGGAATCATTCCGCTTGGTAACTGCAACGCCTGAATGGAATCTGCAGTGCGCGCAAGGTCGGCTGTAGTAAGAATGCCGGGCAAGTGGGGCATAGAGCGCAGGCTCATACGGATGCCTTAATGCGAACTGGTTTTGTGGAATACACAATGAAACTTTTGCCCAATAACGGACTGAGTACGCGTTCGGCAACTTGCATAGAAGCAGGTTGAGTCATGATGTCCCACTCAAGAAATTCACGGTATTTCTTGACCATCTTATGATCGTTGTTGCGAGGGCCAACTGCGCACTTCAACCACCAATATGGTGAATGCAATGCGTGTGCATGATGACTACCACGTACTTCAAGACCAGCAGAGCGAAGCTTTGCTTTCAGTTCTGTTGCAGAATAAATACGAACGTGGCCACCGACGCTTTTTGGAGCGTGGTATTCGTCGGACAACATCCAGTTGATCTTTTCTGGCCACCACGTAGGCACGGTGACACCGAGCGAACCGCCTGGTTTAAGAACGCGATGTAATTCGCTGATTGCAGTGACATCGTCTTGCAGGTGCTCGAGAACTTCTGACGTAACAACGCAATCAAATGTGTTGTCTGCGAACGGAAGTTTTGTAGCGTCGCCACGCAGTACGCCGCCGTAGCTAGTGGGTGGAATTTCGTTTGCGTGAATCATTCCACCAAATGTCGCGCGTGTGCCAACGACTTCGTCGGCTGCGTAATCAAGTGCATATACCGTTGCGCCCTGACGTGCTGCTTCAAATGCGTGGCGACCAAATCCGGCGCCGGCATCAAGGAACATGTCTCCTGGGCGAAGTCCGAGACGATCAAAGCGAATAGTCAACATGTCAGCCTCGCTTCTCGAGTTTCACTTTGTTGTGTGGCATCTCTAGAACCTCTCGGTATTGCTCAACTGTGAGTTGTGCACAATGTTTCCAACTCCACCGAGAGACAACTCTGTTGCGACCCGCCTCGCCAATGCGAGAACGAAGTGCGGCATCATCGAGTCCGCGAGCAATCTGGGCAGCAAGTGCTTCAGCATCGGCTGCGGGGCATTGCAGCACTGTTTCGTTGTTGGTACCTGTTACTTCGGGAAGTGCGCCACCGTCTGTTGCAACCAAGCAAATACCAGTACTCATTGCTTCAATGGCTGGCAAGCTAAAACCTTCGTACAGGCTAGGAACGACGGCAAGTTCTGCTTCTGCATACAGTTCCACGATGCGTTCGTCGGTGACACCAGAGACAAAGTCGATGTAGGGCTTCAAGCCGAGTGAATCAATGAGATCCATGCTGTGGCCAGGGCGAGGTTTACCAATAATGGTGAGGCGAATGTCGCGTTCTGTTCGCAATTTCGCCATTGCCTCAAGAAGATACGACAAACCCTTCAACGCAACGTCGGCTGATGCGGTGGTGATGAGGCGTCCAGGTTGACGAGCAACATGTGGCAACGGCTTAAACAATTCAGGGTCAACACCAACAGGAACAAGGCGCATACGATCGCGGGAAACGCCCATGTCTTTGTTGATGTCGGTGATGCTGTTTTCACTCACCACAACAATGCGAGGCATCTTGCTCGCAACTTTTCCTTGCATTTCAACAAATGAATACCAACGACCAACGGAGCGACGCTTCCACCAGTTAGGTGCGTGACTCATTTCAAGCTCACGGTCTTTTGTGATGGGGTGATGCAAGGTGACAATCGTGGGGATGATCTTTTCAATCTTCAAGATGTCCCAACCGAGACACTGATTGTCATGCACTAAATCGAAATCATTTACCCGAGTTTGCAATGTGCGATACGCGCGTTTTGAAAATGCAAGCGGTTCAGAAAATTGCCCTGTGAGGTATCGAGCAGTTTCCACAACATCAGGCCAGGTCTTCAGTTCCCAATATGCCGGGATGCGTCCTGGGTATTGATCATTGAAAATGTCAAGGCTGGGGAGCTTGTGCATAGCAATGCGCTCGTCAAGGACCGGGTACGGCTGGCCGCCGAAGACTTCTACTGAGTGCCCAAGGTCAACAAGTGCCTTGGTGAGGTGGCGTGTGTAGACACCTTGGCCGCCAACGTGCGGTTTTCCTCGATAGGTGAGGTACGCAATGCGCAAGGGGCCGTTTGGGTCGTAAGCGCCTGACATAGGCGCTGAAGGCTAACTGGCAGCCCGCTGAAAGGCTCGTGAGCGCTGCCTGACCACCAAGGCCAGCACCACAAGGAGAGCCCAAAAATAGGCATTATTTCCTAGACGGGAGTAGGGCGTACGCCCGGTGCGTAGGGAAATCTGATGATTTGAAATTGTTCGGTTAGAAATGCCGGTTCTGTCGTACACGGCGCCGTCGGGCCCGACAAATGCACTGAAGCCGGTGGGCGAGACTTGCACCACCCAGCGACCTTGCTCGAGAGCTCGAAGTCGTGACGATGCAATTTGTTGAGATTGCAAAATTGTCCATGTGTAACTAGAGCCATTGGTTGGATTAATGACGAATGTCGCGCCGTCGACGACGCCTTCATTCACGCGGCCACCAAAAAAGATTTCCCACGAAATTGCTACAGCAGCGCGAGTGCCTGCAACGTCTACCCATCCACGCGCATCACCGGGTCGTGCATCGCGCGGAACTAAATCGGTGGGAGCACCAATTGCAGAAAGAACTGAACGCAACGGGATGTACTCACCGAACGGCACACGACGAACTTTGTCGTACCGACTTGAAGTCACGCCATTTGGTTCAACCACCACTTGAGCATTTGTAAATTGATCTGCGCCTGCATTTTCAGTGATGCCGACAACGAATGGAACCTGTAGACGTTTTGCTTGCGCTACAACTTGTTGATATTCATCACTGTCAACAAATAGTCCATCACCCGAAATATTGATGACGTTCTCAGGCCACACAACCATGTCGCGTGCCGTGTCAACGGAAAGAGTTTTTGTTGCGGCAAGATGTGCATTAAATGCATCACGTGGATTCGTATCAATTGCATGAGTTCCCTGCGGGCCACCACCTTGAACGGTGGTGATGTTTAGTGATTGTCCAACGTCAGACGTGGTGTCGAACAACGGGCCGATGATTGCAATCGCTGACACGATGAGAATTGCGCGAATCTTTCGCGAGGACATTGAAATCCACAATGTTGCTGTTGTAATGCCAATAACACCAGCAATAGGGGCTATTTTAGCAAGTGGGCCTGAGACTTGTGAGATGCCAAGGGTGGCTAGTGGAACACCACCAAAGGGAAACGAAAGTCGTATTGCTTCAGCAAGTGCATGACACACGACGAGTGCCGCACGATGTGACGAAGTGTTATACGACAACTTCTTCGCAACGATGGCTGCAATGCCATGAATGGTGGCAAAGATGCACACAGCAGCGATGTAGCCCGGGGCTGTAAGAAACCACATCCATGCCATAGCGGGTAGAAACCAGGCGCTGAAAAAGATGAAAGCAGTTCGAAAAGGCGAAGTGTTGTCTGGTCGTGTCGCTAGCGATGTATAGATGGCAAGACCAAGGAATGCAAGTGGCCACCAACCCCATGGCGGCATGGATGCTGCAACATAAAGACCCGCAAGAAGAGGCGCGATTACTTTCTTCATCTACCGATTCGACGCAAGGCGTTCTAATACCGATGCACTTGCTGTTCGTCCTTGTTGAATACAAGCAGGAATACCAATTCCACGGTAGCTAGCGCCAGCAAATACAACGCCGGGAGCAGATGCGGACAGTGAATGTTCAAGTTCTGCAAGGCGTGCAAAGTGGTGAGGTCTGTATTGAGGGAAAGAATCATTCCAGCGGCTGAGTCGCACATGTTGCGGCGCAAGATCTATGCCAAGGTGACGTTTCATATCAGCAAGCGCCAGATTGACGAGTTTGTCATCTGCAAAATCCATCACGTCGAGGCCGTCGCGTCCTAACGAGATGCGCAGAATCATGGAACCATCTGCCGGCCGCCAATGCGCCCACTTATTGGAACCAAATGAGGCTGCTGTCACCCACCGTTGGTCTGGTTTTGGTACGAGATAACCGCTACCTGTGAGCCTGTTTGGCCATTGGTCCGCCGAAATAGCCATTGTGATGAGTGCGACCGATGCATGATCCCATTCGCCAAGCAATGTAGACGCGCGTGAGTCGAGTGTTTTTATAAATGAGGCACTGTGCTTTGCAGGCGAGGCAATGATGACTGCGTCGCATTCAAATGAACCATTGGTGGTGACAACGGTGTATTGATTGTTGCTGGTTTCGATTGTGCTTACTGTGTGATTGCAGCGAATGTCGCCACCGAGAGATGTAATGCGTTGCGCGAGTCCTTCGGTCATAGCGCCCATTCCGCGCATGGGGACTCCGAAAATAGGTGATGGGGGCGCCTTTGCAACTGCGGCGCGTGCTTTGCCAGCAGCCAACAACATGCTGCGGCTTGTGGTGAGAGATGCAATTTGTGGGACTGATGCCAGGGAGAAATTGTCGGTGTCTGCTGCGTAGATGCTGCCGACTAGTGGGTCGACAAGACGCTCATGAATTTCGTTACCGAAACGTTTACGCACATAGTGACCGATGGAATCGTTGTCTTGTGTTGTTGGAAGAAATGGTTCCAACGCCGCGCGCAACTTGCCACGTGGCGAGATGAGACTTGACATTGCGAATGCACGAACTTTTGCTGGTACTCCGAGCATGAGGTCGCCGGGAATGCTGTGCATGCCGTTGTGCCACACCGATGCATGTGCACCAGTGGGTGAAGTGATAGTTGCTCCTAGGCCAAGTTCTGCTGCAAGTTGCGCAGCAAATGGAACGCGTACAAGGTACGCGTCTGCACCTTCGTCAACACTGCCGAGTCCAGCAAATGGTGTTGTCTTGATCAAGCCACCAATTCGTTCAGATGATTCAAGAACGGTCACTTGAACTGACTCTTCTGATGTCAGTAAAGAAAAAGCGCTAGTGAGACCAGAGATGCCAGCACCAATGACAACGACGCGCCGCGCTTGGCTCACAGTGCTGCTACCGACCGTGCCAATGCTGCCATCACCGATGCGTTGGAGTTAACGCATGCCGTGCGGGCAAATGCGATCCCGAGAGACTCTGCATGATTGGCCGCTTCGATGTCGAGGTCGAAGAGAACTTCAAGGTGGTCGGCCACAAAACCGCATGCGCTCACGAGCACTCCATCAATTGGCTCGCCACTTGCACTCTGAGCGGCAAATGAATCGATGACTTCGAGAATGTCGGGTCCAATCCAGGGCTCAGGTGTGCGGCCTGCAGATTGCCAAGCGATTGACCAATCCGACCAACGTGTCAACCCAACTTTTTCTGCGACTAACTCTGCAGTTGCACGCAGCTCTTCGGGGTATGGATCGCCGCCATCGATGATTCGTTGTGGAAGTGAGTGCGCGGTGAACAACACCTTTGTACGTTCCGGTAATGACGCCAACTTTTCGCGCATGTCATTTGCAAGAAAATCAATAAATGCTTCTTCTCGTGCCCATGAATCGATACCTGTAACAGTGACGCCTGCTGGCTCAGCGACTGCACGCACTCGATCCATGTATTGCCCAATGGAGTAAGAGGAGTAGTGCGGTGCAAGCACAAGGCCAACAATCTTTTTATAACCAAGCCCCACGACTTCTGCAACTGTCTCTTCAATGAACGGAGTGGCGTGCTTCAGCCCAAGAAAAACTTGAAATGTGTTTGGCAAAATGCCGTTCAATTCGTCTTGTAGCGCGTCACGTTGATCTTCGGTGAGTTGCTTCAATGGGGAAAGACCACCGATGGCTTCATAACGGCTAGTGAGGTCTTGCAATTGCTCATCTGTTGGTGGGCGACCACGGCGAATGTCTGTGTAATAGGGAAGAATCTCGTCTTTGCTACGCGGCGTTCCGTACGCCATCAGGACTACGGCAGTTCGTTGAGAGTTATCGGTGGTCATCGTGTTGTCCGTTCTTGAACATAAGCAACTACTGCGTTCAGTACTTCTGGATCGGTATCTGGTTGAACACCATGTCCCAAGTTGAAGATGTGACCGGGATGTTGATTGTTGTCTTGTAAAACTTGTGCTGCGCCGGCAAGTGCAATTTCTTTTCCAGCGAGTACGAGTGCGGGGTCAAGGTTTCCTTGCACAACAACATCTGCACCGAGGCGCTGACGTGCCGCTGAAATAGGTGTGCGCCAATCAAGGCCGATGACTGCGTTTCCTACTGAGTTCATTGATTCAAGAAGATGATCGCAGCCAATGCCGAAGTGAATGCCGGCAACACCCGGATGACGTTGCGACAATTGCGAGAACACTGCAGTGGTGTGTGGTCGCACAAACGTGTCGTAGTCACTTCGTGACAATGCGCCGGCCCAAGAATCGAATACTTGAAATGCTTCGGCTCCGGCAGACAGTTGCGCCGAGATGAATTCGACTGAATGTTGAACGAGTCGTTCCATTACTTCGTGCCACAAGACAGTGTCTTCGCGCATCAACCTCTTGGTGTTTTGGTATGTGCGACTTGGCCGCCCTTCAATGAGGTAACTGGCCACTGTGAATGGAGCACCAGCAAAAGCCAAGAGAGGCACAGTAAGTTCTTTCACGAGCGCCAAGACTGTGTCGGTGACATACGTGATGTCTTCGTAATGCAAAGGGCGTAGTCGAGCAAGGTCGGTACTTGAGCGAAGGGGTTGTTGCGCGACTGGCCCGGTACCGGGTGCAACATCGATACCGAATCCGACAGCATGAGCCGGAACAACGATGTCGGAATAGAGGACTGCTGCATCAACTCCGTAACGACGCACTGGCTGCATGGTGAACTCTGCGGCAAGTTCGGGTTTCTTGATTGCTTCAAGAATGCTGCCCTCACCGCGGCTAGCGCGATACTCAGGAAGGCTGCGGCCAGCTTGGCGCATAAACCACACGGGAGTATGACGTGAAAATTCACCGCGGGCGGCTGCAAGAAATGGGTCACCCGGGAGGCTTGTCATACTGCAAACGCTATCGGCGGTTACCTCGGGGCATCTGACGCAACTGAGCTTCGATTCGTGCAATTCGAGTACGGGCAGGGGGGTGGGAGGTGACGAGGCGGTCGCGCCAATGCGTTGCTCTTTCGCCGTTTCCGCTGGTGACAACAATTCGAAGCGAATTCAAGAGTTGGCGTCCGAACCCCATTGAGACAACTGTCTCGTCTGCTTTAAATTCAGCACCCTTGCCAACGGCGTTACTGATGTACTGAGCGATGTTGATGATGGCCAAGAAGAGCCACGAAATAATTGTGATGACTCCTGCAATTGTGCGTCCGACAAACACTCCCCAAGGTGATCGCGAAGCAAAGGTATCGGTGGCGGCATGCGCAACATTTTGCAAAAGGAAACCGATGCGTGCGAGCAAAATAATTGGGATGGTTAACCATTGCCCAACGGTGAGAGCAAGCGTGTGCATTCCAAGATGATGACTGAGCTCGTGTGCGAGCACACCGCACAGATCGTCGTGGGACAAATGTGAAATTGCCCAACTAGACACAACAACAAGGTGACCGCCAGATGCAAATGCGTTGAGTTCGTCTGAATCGGAAACTGCAAGCACAAATTTTCCGGGTGGGATGTGATTTGCTTGCGCAACTATGTGCCATGCCTTTTGAAGGGCATCTCGTTCAGATCGCGTTGGTGTGCGAGCACCCAGCAGACGTTGAAGGACAAGTCGTTGGACAGTGCGTTCGAATAACAGGCCACCGAGCAGCAGCACCACGGATGCAAAAACGGGAAAGGGTACGTAAACGAATTGAACGAGAACCCACCAGAAGGCGGCAACTGAGACAAGCCACGCGGGAAAGAGTGCAAGTAAGGGAACGATTGCGGCCACCGCATGACCGTCGATCCGTCGCTGTCTTTGAAGGCGATCGGAACGGGGCACGCCTTCTAGTCCACCAGTATCTGGGTCACAGGTCAAACACCCTTATAAATGGTCGGGTGGCGTCACCTACACTTGCCACGATGACTGCGTCACGAAGCGAACGAATTGAGACTCGTGCCCGAAACCCGAAGTGGAAGAATGTGCCATTGCGGATCGAGATGGCGGAGTGCATCAACTGTGATGCGTGTCTGCGTCATTGTCCACCTCAATTAGGTGCCATTTTCAATCATGGGGCCGACGTCATCATCATTCCTGAGTTATGCAGCGGTTGCGACAAGTGTCTGCCGGCGTGCCCAGTGAACTGCATTTACCCATTTCCTGAATGGGAAGCAGAAGGCGTGCCCACCGAATGGTGGGAAGAGCCTGGTTCCGATAATGACCCGTACTAGTTCAAAAAGAAAGACAAGAAAATGACAGCAGCAACAATTCCTGGTGCAGAACCTTTTTCCCATAACGGCACAGGCGCGGCAGGCGTCCTCGTCCTTCACGGTTTTACGGGCAACCCAGGGTCAATGCGAGCCTTGGCTGAAGCCTGTGCATCTGCAGATTTTCATGTAGAGCTTCCACAACTTGCTGGTCATGGCACCGCCATGGAAGACATGATTCCAACGCGATGGGCAGATTGGAGTGGCGATGTTGAAAAGGCGTACCAACGTTTGGCACAACGCGCTTCAAACATTGTTGTGATGGGACTTTCGATGGGCGGTGCACTCACGTTGTGGGCCGGAGCAGAACATCCTGAAGTGAAAGGACTGGTGTGCATCAACCCAGCAACACAACCTCAACCTCAAGAGGTGTTGGACATGTTGCAAGGGATGATTGATGGAGGCACCGAAACAATGGATGGCATCGGATCAGACATTGCAGATCCAAATGCGCATGAGACTGCATATGCAGGTACACCGCTTGCAGCAATGAAGTCATTTTTAGCTGACGGCTTAGCGCCACTTGCTCCGCGGTACTCATCCATAAAAATGCCGTTGTTGTTGTTCACATCAGTGCAAGATCACGTGGTGCAACCAAGTGACAGCGATGCGTTAGCCGCTACCTACGGCGGCACTGTGGAACACGTGATGTTGGAACGCAGTTATCACGTTGCGACGCAGGACTACGACAAAGACATTATTTTTGAAGGCTCTGTTGCCTTCGCGCGACGCGTCACTTCATGATGCTCTCCGCGATTCTCGCGTCAATTCCTAGTCCATCGTCGGGTTCGCTACATCTTGGTCCACTGCGCCTGAACGCATACGGCTTAATGATCGCACTCGGTGTCATCGTTGCGATTCGAATTGCTGGTCGTCGAGCTGAGTCTCAAGGTGTAGGAACTACAGACGACATTTCGTCAATTGCAATGTGGGCTGTGCCTGCTGGTGTTATCGGTGGGCGCGCGTACCACGTCATCACTGACTACGAATTATTTCGCGGTCAGTGGATTGACGCCGTAAAAATCTGGGAAGGGGGCCTCGGCATTTGGGGTGGCGTCACACTCGGAGTGCTTGTTGGTGCTTGGCGTGCTCGGGTGCGTGGCTTAAACGCCTGGGCAATTGTGTCGTGTGCGGTGCCAGCGATAGCGGTGGCACAATCAATTGGTCGCTGGGGCAATTGGTGGAATCAAGAACTCTTTGGCAGGCCAACAACCTTGCCGTGGGGTCTCAACATTTCTGATTACCGCACTGTGAAGATCGGATACCCCGTCGACACCCTGTTTCACCCCACGTTCTTGTACGAGTCGCTCGGGTGTTTAGTTCTGGCATGGGGACTGATTGCTCTAGAAAAGCGCCTCAACCCTGCACCTGGTCAAATCGTGGCTTGGTATGTGTTGGGTTACAGCGCTCTGCGGTTTGGCGTTGAGGGGCTTCGAATAGATCCTGCTCATTCGGCAGGTGGGTTGCGTCTCAACCAGTGGGTTTCCATCGGGGCGTTCAGTGCGGCGGCTTTGTTTGTAGGAATTACTCGTCTGCGTTCTCGTGGCGACCGCGAAGCGTCTACGGTCATTGAACATGAGTGAATGTTTATATGAGGTGCGTGAGCCAGGTATTGGTCTCATTACTTTTAATCGTCCCGACCGTTTGAACGCTTGGACTGGCCGCATGGGCAATGAGTACTTTGCTGCGATTGATGCTGCGGTTGCAGATCCAAACGTGCGGGTCATTGTTGTTACCGGCGCGGGGAAGGGTTATTGCGCAGGTGCCGACATGGGAACGTTGCAAGCAATTCCGTCTGGAGATTCTGCATCCTCAAAAGATGGAGCGAGCATCGTTGAAGGTCGTATGCAAGATGAAATCACGCGTATTACAAAGCCAGTGATTGCGGCAGTCAATGGCGCAGCTGCCGGACTCGGATTAGTACAAGCCTTGATGTGCGATATGCGCTTTGCTGCAGACACCGCCAAATTCACGGTTGCATTTTCAAAGCGTGGACTCATCGGTGAATACGGCATCTCGTGGGTATTGCCACGACTAGTTGGTCAAGCGAATGCTCTCGACCTCATGATGTCGAGTCGCGTCGTTATGGCGAATGAGGCACAACAGATGGGCATGGTGAACAAAGTTGTTCCTGCAGATCAACTCATGGACGTCGTGCTTGCATATGCGGCCGACCTCGCAATGAATGTGTCGCCGTCTTCCATGGCAGTCATGAAGAGACAGGTCTATTCCGACTACGAAAAAGATGTCTCTAGCGCCAGTAAAGAAGCACTTCGTTTGATGCAGGAATCCTTCACACGGTCAGATTTCAAAGAAGGCGTTCAGAGCTTCTTGCAAAAGCGTCAGGCAGAATTTCCGCCTGTTCATCCGAACGCCTAAATCCGTTTGCGCCTTCTCGCTAGAGGGCTCGTAGGCTAGAAGCCGTGACTCAGTCAGGTAGCCCCATTTTCGCATCCGACGTGGCCAAAGTGGCTCGTTTGGCGCGTCTCGACATTGATGACGCCCAAGTTGCTCACTTCACCGAGCAGTTAGCCAAAGTCATGGGACATTTCAGCGACATCGATGCCTTAGATCTTGATGGTGTTGGCCCCATGACGCAGCCGTATCCACTCGTCAACATCATGCGTGAAGATATAGAACTTCCATGTCTCGACACAGATGAAGTGTTGGCTGCTGCTCCCGCATCTGATGAGCGCCGTTTTCGTGTTCCACCGATTATTGGATTGGACGACTAACAGTGTCTGCTATTCCATCCACAGCATCTGAGATTGCAGCAGCAGTGATAGCGAAACGCATAACAGCGCGCGCAGTCATTGATGATTACCTTTCGCGCATCGACGCGCGTGAATCTGAGATTCATGCTTTCAACTTGGTGATGGCACAAGATGCGCGCGCGCAAGCAGATGCGATCGATGCAGATATTGTCGCTGGTCGCCCAGTGGGGCCACTTGCTGGTGTTCCCATTGCAATCAAAGACAACATGTGCACGCACGGCGTAGAGACAACATGCTCATCAAAAATTCTGGAGGGCTGGAAGCCGCCGTATGATGCAACAGTGATCACGCGTTTGCGCACAGCTGGCGCTGTCATCATCGGCAAGACCAACATGGACGAATTTGCTATGGGTTCGAGTACTGAGAACTCTGCGTTCGGTTCCACTCGTAATCCGTGCGATGTTTCGCGAGTGCCTGGTGGTTCAAGTGGCGGCAGTGCTGCCGCAGTTGCTGCTGGTTTTTCTCCCGTCAGTCTGGGTAGCGATACCGGTGGAAGTATTCGCCAGCCTGCAGCAATGTGCGGTGTTGTCGGCGTGAAGCCAACATACGGAGTAGTCAGTCGTTATGGCCTCGTTGCGTATGCCAGTTCACTTGATCAGATTGGTCCGTTTGCCACCACAGTTGCTGATGCTGCACTTCTTACCGAGGTCATTGGTGGACACGACCCCATGGATTCCACGTCTATTCCGCTCGCATCTCCATCGCTTTTGCCGTCCGTCAGCCAAGGTGTTTCCGGCATGCGTATTGGTCGCGTCACAGATCTTCCTGCTGGTGCAGAACCAGAAGTTGTAGCGCAACTCAACGAAGCATTTGCTGCATTAGAAGCAGCCGGAGCCACCATTGTCGACATCACGCTTCCGTCATTGTCATATGCATTGACTGCGTATTACCTCATTGCACCAGCAGAGGCGAGTAGCAATCTTGCTCGTTTCGATGGTGTTCGATTTGGTCTACGCGTCAATGCAGCAGATACAAACTCAATGTACGGAGCAACGCGTGCTGCAGGCTTTGGTGATGAAGTCAAGCGACGCATCATGTTGGGAACCTACGCATTGTCTGCTGGTTACTACGACGCGTATTACGGAAAAGCATTGAAAGTGCGCCGGCTTATTGCACAAGATTTTGAACGCGCATACGAACAAGTAGATGCCATCTTGACCCCTACATCTCCGGTTGTGGCTTTCAAGTTTGGCGACAAAGTCGACGACCCAATGTCTATGTATCTATGCGACATCTACACAATTCCCACAAACTTGGCAGGCCACCCTGCAATGAGTGTTCCCTTTGGAACAGGCGCACATGGTTTACCAGTAGGTATTCAAGTGTTGGCACCAGCGCTTGGAGAACAAGCAATGTTCAGAGTTGGCGGAGCCCTTGAAGTTGCTGCAGGAGGCGCACAATGAGCGATAGTCCTCTTAGTTCCATAGTTGCAACCGAAGATCAAATGCTTGAGGGTGGTTGGGAACTCATTGTTGGTTTAGAAGTGCATGTCGAATTGGCGACGCGCACAAAACTATTCAGTGGTTCACCAAACAGATTTGGCGACGAGCCAAACGTCAACATTGACCCCGTCACGTTGGGCTTGCCTGGTGCGTTACCAGTGTTGAATAGGCAAGCAGTCGAACTTGCCATGCGTATCGGTGTTGCGTTGAACTGCAGAATTCAGCCGTGCATCTTTCACCGTAAGAACTATTTCTACCCAGACATGCCAAAGGCGTATCAAATTAGTCAGTACGACATTCCATTGAATGTCGACGGCTTTCTTGAGTTGCCGAGTGGAACCACCATTGGTGTTGAACGCGCGCATCTTGAAGAAGACACTGGCAAGAGCACTCATGTTGGCGGTGCAACTGGCCGTATTCACGGAAGTGATTATTCGCTCATTGACTTCAACCGCGCCGGCGTGCCACTTGTAGAAATCGTGTCGCGTCCAGATATTCGCACTAGCGAGCACGCACGTGAATACGTGTCAGAGCTCCGAGCAATTTTGGAAGTCATTGGCGCATCTGACGCAAAGATGGAAGAAGGCTCCATGCGTGTCGATGCAAACGTGTCAGTGCACAAGCCTGGAACCCCTTTTGGCACACGTTGCGAGATTAAGAACGTGAACTCCATTCGTGCTCTTGGTCGCGCTATTGATTACGAAGCACGTCGCCAAATTGATGTTCTCGATACTGGTGGTGTCATTCGCCAAGAGACCCGACACTGGGACGATGCCGAAGGCCGTACGCATACGTTGCGTGTAAAAGAAGACGCCGACGATTACAGATATTTCCCTGAGCCAGACCTAGTGCCAGTGGCACCAGATGACGCATGGGTACAAGCAGTGCGCGACAATTTGCCGATGCTTCCGGCTGCACGTCGTTCGGCATTGTCTGCATTGACCGGTTACGACACTCGGTCTGAAGCAATCATCGTTGTTGTTGAGCGTGCCCAACATGATTACGTGCAAGCAGTAGCAGATGCTGGTGGCGATGCAGTGCGTGCACTCATTTATGTGCAACAAGCATTTGCTGACGCTGGCCCAACACCGGCCGTGCCTGCAAAAGATTTAGCCGCTCTCACCATTCTTGAGCGCGACGGCAAACTGTCTGCAACGCAAGCCAAGACCGTGTTGTCTGAACTAGTGGAAAACGGTGGAGGCGACGCTGCTGCCATTGCCGCTGCTAAAGGTTTTGAAGCAATGGACAACTCGGCAGTGGAAGCAATGGTGGATGAAGCCATTGCCGCTGACCCTGATGCGTGGTCTAAATACTGCGCCGGCGAAGAAAAGGCTGCAGGAGCAATCGTTGGCCGTGTGATGAAAGCCAGTAAAGGCAAGGCAGATGGCAAGGTTGTCAGTGCCATTATGCAATCACGCCGCGGTTCGTAACTAACGAAGCATTCGGCGTACTGTTCGCCTATGGATTTTGAAATTCCCGCAGACGTTCAGACAACCCTCGACGCTCTTGATGCTTTCATTGAAAAAGAGATCAAGCCGCTACAGGCTCAAGATGACAACGAAAGATTCTTTGATCATCGCCGTGAATGGGCGCGTACAGATTTTGAAAACGATGGTGTTCCCCGTGCGGATTGGGAAGCGTTGTTGCGCGAGATGCGTCGCAGGGCAGACGCAGCCGGCTGGTTACGGCTTGCACTTCCACAAGAGTTCGGTGGCCAGAGTGCTAGCAACTTGAAGATGGCGATCATCCGTGAGCATTTGGCAACAAAAGGTCTGGGCTTGCATAACGATTTGCAAAACGAATCAAGCATTGTGGGCAACTTTCCCACTGTGCTCATGATGCGCGATTTTGGAACAGAAGAACAAAAGAAAGAATGGATGCCTGGGTTCCTTGATGGCACCAAACGGCTTGCATTTGGTCTCACCGAGCCCAATCACGGAAGTGATGCCACGTATCTAGAGACCACCGCCTACAAAGATGGCGACGAATGGGTCATCAATGGAATGAAGCGTTGGAACAGTGGTCTGCATCACGCCACCCACGACATCATTTTTGCGCGCACAAGTGGAACACCGGGAGATCCGAAAGGAATCAGTGCGTTCTTAGTCCCTACCGATGCGCCTGGTTTTAAAGTGGAGTTCTTCTGGTGGACATTCAACATGCCAACAGACCATGCTGAAGTAAGCATCACTGATGTACGAGTAGGACCCGAAGCATTGTTTGGTCCCGCAGAAATGGGACTCGAACTAGCTCAACATTTCGTGCATGAAAACCGAATTCGCCAAGCAGCATCTTCACTAGGTGCAGCGCAATTCTGCATTAACGAAGCTGTGCGATATTCGAATGAGCGAATTACGTGGGGTAAAAAACTCAGTGTGAATCAAGGTATTCAATTTCCACTTGTTGAACTTCACACAGAGGCTGCAATGTTGCGTCAACTGATTCGTTACACAGCAACCATGCTCGACCAAAAGCACCATATGGAAGTCACGCACCTCGTGGCCATGTGCAATTACCGTGCGAACCGTTTGGCCTGTGATGCCGCTGACCGTGCAATGCAGACCTGCGGAGGGGTTGGCTACAGCCGCCATATGCCTTTTGAACACATTTATCGGCACCATCGCCGGTATCGCATCACGGAAGGCTCTGAAGAGATTCAGATGCGTAAGGTGGCCAGCAATCTGTTTGGTTTTGGGTCTTCGAAAGAACGTCGCTAAACGTAATCAGACTGGAAACGACAACACTTGGCTGTTCACCAGCACACCTACGAAACTGCCTACCTTAGGTAGTAATCGTGAATGTAAACGCGCAGTAATCACGAGGCCGTCTTCGAAGCGCACATCAACAGTGCCATCATGACCGAAATATCGGGTCACGAGTACTTCACCAGTCACAACTGCATGTGGATTGTCGGTCTTCACAAGTTCAAATTGTTCGGGGCGAATAATTACGGTTGTCGGACCAGGGGATTGGGGCCGTAGAAGTTCAATAGATCCGAATCGTGTTGCCACTGATGTGCCGTTCGCTTCGACGGTGCCAGAGAAAGAAACTGCCTCACCAATGAAGCCGGCGACTTCGGTTGTTTCAGGGTTGCGATAGGCACTGACGGGGTCGGAGAATTGAGCAATGCGTCCTTTCATAAGAACAGCGACTGCATCGGCAACGGAAAGAGCCTCGTCTTGATCATGGGTGACCCACAATGCCGTAGCACCAGCGGTGCGCAAAATATTGACCACTTGCTCACGCAATGTTTCGCGAAGTCCAGCGTCAAGGGCGGAAAATGGTTCGTCGAGAAGTACCAGGGCTGGCTGAGTGGCAAGGGCGCGTGCAAGTGCAATGCGTTGTTGCATGCCGCCCGACAATTCAGAAGGACGTTGATCAGCCGAGTCGGGGAGACCAACAAGTTCGAGCATCTCCTTGACGCGGGCACGTGCTTCAGGTGAGCGTCGTTTCTTCAGACCGAACGCAATGTTTTCACTCACGCTGAGGTGAGGAAAGAGAGCTCCTTCTTGGACGACTATTGAAATACCTCGCTCGTGTGGCGGCACCCATATGTGTGGATCTGCCACAACGACTCCGTTGATGGAGATAGTTCCATGAGTTGGCCGTTCGAAACCAGCGACGATGCGCAGAAGAGTGGTCTTTCCTCCTCCGGATGGTCCAAGTAGTGCAGTGATGCTTCCGTGCTGAATTTCAAGGTTCACTGAGTCGAGCACTTGGTGATCCCCAAAGAAATGGGACACGTTGTTGAGTTGAAGTGCGCTTGAACTGCTCATCATTTTTGCTCTCTCGAAACGGATAGTGCACCGAGCAATGCTGTGGGTACAGCCGCCAATACCAACATCGACATAGCGTAGGGACCAACGGCGGCATAGTCGGACAATGCGCTGAAATCCCAGATACGAGTGGACAATGTGTCCATGCCCGTGGGTCGCAGTAGGAGGGTGACAGGGAGTTCTTTTACTGCCGCCAGCATGGTGAGAGCGATGCCGGCCAAAAGCCCAGGCAGTGCAATTGGAATAGTGACTCGAAGAAGTGTGGTCATGGTTCCAGAACCAAGACTGTGGGCGACATCTTCCAATGTGGCGGGGGTTTTCTCAAGGGCAGCGCGAATGGACGTAACCATGACGGGAAGAAAAATGATGACTTGACCAAAGATGAGGAGTGGGAACTCTTGGTACCACGGACGTACCGCACGTATTCCGACATAAACAACAGAAATGGCAACGACTATTCCGGGCAATGCGTGAGTGATGTATGTAGCGCGCTCGGGAATAACTGCCAAGATTCCGCGCATGCGCACTGCACACCATGCGACCGGAAATGCAAGTAGCAATGTGACCACTGCAGTGACAATTCCGTTGAAAAATGATTGTTCTGATGCATACCACACAGATGACCATTGGGTATTGCGTGTGGTGTCACGAGTCATCCATTCAATGACACTGACCACGGGGATGCCGACAGCGGGCACAAGTACGAGACAACTACCGACGATTGCGATGAATGAAGCTCGGCTATTCCTGTTTCTGCCACGGCGACGAACGGCAGGTCCGCTTGTGGCGGCATCGCTGCGTCCGCGTATGAATGTTTCGGCATAGGTGAGCGCAAGAGCTGCGGCTAACAAAACAACTGACAACGTGGCAGCGCGAGTGGGGTTGAAGCCCGCACGATATGCGCCGTAAATCACCCAGGTGAAAACTTCATGTCTCATTGCTGCCACTGCACCGAAATCACTGAGTGAGTACAACGCAACGAGAAGTGCTCCCGCTGCAATGGGGCGACGTAGTTGCGGTAAAACAACTTCGCGAAGTATTGCGAACTGCGAGCGGCCCATCGTGCGTGCAATTTCTTCGTGTACTGGGTTGATTGCACTCATCGCAGCAGACACCGGCAGCATGACGTATGGAAAACAAGCAAATGTGAGGACAATGAACGCACCGAGAAAACCCGAGATGCCTGGTTGCCATGAGATCCAAGCAAATGCCGAAAGGTACGAAGGGATTGCTAACGGCAATGAGAAGGCGATTGTCAGAAGAAAGCGAACAGGAAGTCCGGACATAGTGATGACCCAACTTGCAAAGGTGCCGATGATGACGCTGGCACAGGTGACACAGATGGCAAGAGTGACGCTGCGAATAATCAGCGAGAGTGTGCGATCTTGAAATAGTTCATCTAGGAATGGTTGAAGACCTTGCGACAGTGATTGAACCCCGAGATACCAGAGGGGGACCAAAGAAATGAGAGCAGCAACGAACGCAAGGCCAAGGAGAGCGAGAAATCCTTTTGTTCGCTGCATGGCTACATCATTTCGTGTTTGCTCACTTGGTGAGCAAACCGACTTTTTGAAGCAGTTCCTGAGTTATATCGAGCGATTTCAAATCGGACAGATCGATAGATGGTGCTTCAAGCGAGTCGAGATCGGGAAGACCCTTTGCCTGCGTGGCTCCTGAGGTCAAGATGTATTCCCACGTCTTCGTGCGGAAATATTCAGCGGCAGTGTCACTCTGTAAGAACTCAACAAACTTTTGTGCGGAATTCTTGTGAGTTGCTGATGAGAGGATTCCTACACCAGCGACATTGACAAGACCTCCCGGATCAGAAGGAGCCATGTATTGGTTCTGAGCGACAACAGTATCGGCCCCTTCTGCTGCAATCTTTTCGATTAGGTAATAGTGGTTGACTAAACCGAGACTGACTGTGCCGTCGTTGACTGCATCACGTACCGCGCCATTTTTTTCGAATGCAACAGGCTTGTTGGCGGCGAATGCAGCAAGCCATTTCTCGGCTTGTTCTTCTCCACGCAGAATTCTTAATGCAGTCACGAATGACTGCCACGAAGCATTTGTTGGTGCAAAGCCAATTTTTCCGGACCATTGACTATCGAGCAATCCGTCAATGGTGGCTGGCGGGTTAGAGGTGAGCGTCGGATTGAAGATAACAACGCGGACACGCCCCGAGACTCCTACCCATTTTCCACTTTGTGCGGAGTACTTGGTGTCAACCTTCGACAAGATGCTCGCGGGTAGTTGTGCGAGATTCGCTTCGACTGCACCAAGTGCGCCTGCGTCTTGCGAGAAGAACACATCAGCAGGGCTCGCTGAACCTTCCGTGAGAAGAAGTGATGCCATTTCTCCACTGTCCCCGTATCGAGCATCAACAGCTATTCCGGTTTCAGTTGTGAAAGCTGCATAGAGATCTTTCACTAAGGCCTCGCTGCGACCGCTATAGACCGTGACAGATGAATCGTCGGGGGAGTCTGACGATGAACTCGCGCCACCACACGCCCCAAGAATGAACGTAGCGGCGGCGATAGCGGCGATGGAGCGGATGAGGATTTTCTTCATGTCAGTCTTTCTGAGGAGTTAGGTATACCTTACAAATGAATGATAGGTGTACCTAACACAAAGGGCAACACGTGCTTTCTAGGAAGCAAGAGAGGCTGTCAGAGTACCGTTGGACTATGTCACAACACGCAGACGGCACCCCTATCGACATCAAACCTCGCAGTCGCGACGTTACAGATGGCATTCAAAAGGCAGCCGCTCGCGCCATGCTGCGCGCAGTGGGCTTAGGTGATGACGATTGGGTCAAGCCACAGATAGGTATCGCTTCGGCGTGGAATGAAGTGACGCCATGCAACATGTCATTGCGTCGACTCAGTGAATACGCAAAAGCAGGAGTGCGCGAAGCAGGCGGAGTTCCACTCGAATTTGGAACCATCACCGTTTCCGATGGCATCAGCATGGGCCATGAAGGAATGCGCGCATCGCTTGTTTCGCGTGAAGTCATTACAGACAGTGTCGAAACTGTTGTGCACGGCGAACGCTTCGATGGTTTTGTCGGATTAGCAGGATGCGACAAAAGCATCCCTGCAATGTTGATGGCGGCTGCACGTCTGAACTTGGCAAGTGTGTTTGTCTACAACGGATCCACCATGCCGGGTGTCTATAAAGGCAACAACATCGACATCACCACAGTGTTTGAAGCTGTGGGTGCTTGTGCTGCTGGCACCATCACTGAAGATGAACTCAAAGACATTGAGAAGGCAGCGTGCCCTGGTGAAGGCGCATGCGGTGGCATGTTTACTGCAAACACAATGTCATCTATCGCCGAAGCGATGGGTATGAGTCTTCCCGGAAGCGCATCGGCACCTGCAATTGACACAAGCCGCGAAGGTGATGCACAACGTGCGGGCGCAGCGGTTGTGAATATGTTGCGCTTAGGTATTCGCCCTCGCGACATCATGACAAAGAAGGCATTCGAAAATGCCATCGCTGTTACGAATGCATTTGGCGGAAGCACTAATGCCGTCTTGCATCTTCTTGCAATCGCAAACGAAGCAGGCGTTGCGCTCGATCTTGACGACTTCAACAGAATCGCCGACAAAGTTCCACACATCGCAGACACAAAGCCAGGTGGAAAGTTCCATATGTCTGACATTCACCGCGTTGGTGGAGTGCCTGTACTCATGAAGCATTTGCTTGACGCCGGCTTATTGCACGGTGATGTCATGACCTGCACGGGCAAGACAATGGCTGAGAACTTGGCCGAGATTAATCCGCCTGCACCAGACGGCATCGTGATTCATCCGTTGAGTGATCCCATCCATACAGAAGGTGGTATCAACATTCTCACCGGCTCACTTGCGCCGAAAGGTTCAGTTGTAAAAGTTGCTGGCCTTAGCAAAGAGCAAATGCAATTTGAAGGACCCGCACGAGTGTTTGACGGCGAAGACGGCGCGATGAATGCAATCATGACTGGCGCAATTAATCATGGTGATGTCATCGTGATTCGATACGAAGGCCCGAAGGGTGGCCCAGGTATGCGCGAGATGCTCGCCATTACTGGCGCATTGAAAGGTGCTGGTTTCGGTTCAACAGTTGCACTGATTACAGATGGTCGGTTCTCTGGTGGTACGTGGGGATTCTGTATCGGACACGTTGCGCCTGAAGCAACCGACGGTGGCCCCATTGCATTTGTGCGCGAAGGCGACATCATTCGTATTGATGTGCCAACAAAGGCACTCGATCTACTCGTGAGCGAAAAAGAATTGAAGAAGCGTCGCAAGGGATGGGTGCCAAACCCGCCGCGTTACACAACAGGCGTTTTGGCCAAGTTTGCCAAGCTCGTGCAGGGTGCCGAGACCGGCGCCATCACCAATCCCACGCACTAAATAGCCTGGGAAAGCCTGACGCCATAAGGGCCATATTGGGTGACACACCCTCTTGGCATTATGCAAATCCTCATGGCAGAAACTTCCCTAAGTAGCGAGGTCGTATCCCTCGCACGTGACATCAACCGTCACCTCACAGACCTTCTTGGTCCTTGTCCTATCCGTAATGCTGAAGCATGGGTCGTTGTCAATATCAACGACGAAGGACAACCGTCCTTTTCTTTTGCCGCCGCCACAACTCACGAGGCCGAAGCAATGTTGCGTGCCGTTCGTGAAGCATGTGAGGTCAAGGCGAAGCGCGAGCTGCAAGCTGGTGCTCGCTACAACCCAAACGGCATTGGCATCAACTTTCGTGAGCACCAACGTGCAGAATTCCACGTTCCGGCGGCTCATCCTTGAGCACAACTCCTTCTTCTTTCACTTTTGAAATCGATGAAGCAGAATTGCGTGATGTCAATAGTTGGGCAGGTCGTTATGCACCCGTACCCGCTGCAGATTTCACCATTCAATTGTCGTTTCTACCTGGCAAGCATCGTTGGTTAGCCCGCGAAGCAAACGTCACGGCGTGGTGGGATCCGCTTCCAAGTCGCGGGCCTTCAGAAGGCGTTCTCGCTATCCCATTGTTCTTTCTCAATAATGCTGCAGAACTGTTTTCTGGAAGTGGAGTTGTCACCTTTCATATAGATATTGAAAACAAACTGCTGGTTGCTCGCGCCGGCTCCACCGAAATGGGTGTTGACCTTCCCGATCTTCCCGTAGCTCCGTATTCACTCGATTTCGAATCTGATCGTCACATTGTTGTGTCCGCAGGAGACCTTGCTCATATGGGATTTGTGATGATGACCATGCCAGTCGATCTTTCAGACAACGAGATGGAGTTTCCTTTTCCTTTTACATCGATAAAAGTTGAAAAGACATCGCTTCGTGCCACACGTGACTGGCGTTCGTTTGGTGGACCACGTCTTACCGTTGGCGTTCCGGCACGCTCAGATTTTGAGGGACTCGTCTCATTTTTCTCCGAGGTATTAGGCCGTGAGTTTTTCTGGGCCGATATCGAGGGTGGAGAAACCGATGTTTCGATTGCTTTTTCGTCGGTGACACCAAACATTGCAATGCTCACATGCGCCAATTGGGGTCTACGTATCGAACTGGGTTACGAGCAGGTTTTTCGCTATCGCAAGGAACTCGAAGCAGCCTTGGGTCACGCCGGCTACGACGTCACCCGTGATACACGTATTGGCTGGGATGCAGAAGTGCACTTCACCTACAAAGAGCAAGCTGTCACGGCCTGCATCGTTCCTGGTGAAACGGTTCATCACACCATGATTCGCTTGTCCACGCTTGTCATGCCAGATGCTCCGTGGAACTTAGACGTTGCAAACGAAGTCAACGCGTGGAACAACCAGTGGAAATACGGCAAGTTAGTTTTGCAAGAAAACGACCTCTATGCGTTAAGTGATTTTCCCGCCGCAGAAATTGAACATCTGCCAACTTTGGTGTCAGACATTGTGAGTACAACACAACGTGTGCGCGACGTGATCGGTGTATTCCGCTAACTGATTGGGTACTGCTACTTAGCAGTACGACGAGCCAGCACTGCACGCCAGCCGAGCATGGTGGCGCCCAAAAATATGGTGGCAACAATGATGAATGCTGGCGCTGTCCCGCGATCAAATACGTAATTGCGCAAGACCATTCCCATCACAATGGTGTATCCCCACACCACATATTTGTTCGGTTCTGCGGGAGTGCGTTGCATGAGTGGCGACACATGGGCAATAAACACTGCAATCCAAAATGGCGCTGCCACGTAAAGCACTCCACTAATGCCAGTGTCGGTGTCGTGATTACGAGTACCAATAACAATCAACAGTAAGACGCACAGAGCGTCTAAGAGAAAGGCTCGAATTGCAGAGCGTTTCATGAGTTAATCGACGTCGTCGTAGTATTCGCGGCCAAGATGCGTGATCTGGTCTTCGTTCATCAACCAACGCAAGGTGTTGTGCAGTTTTTCAAGCTGTACAAACAAATCGTGTTCGGCATGAAGGCCAGGTGCAACTTGTGGGCTCTTGTAATAGAACGACAACCATTCCTGGATGCCACCAAGGCCTGCGCGCTGTGCAAGGTCTGAATACAAAATGAGGTCGAGTGCAAGTGGGGCAGCAAGGATGCTGTCACGACAGAGGAAGTCGACCTTGATCTGCATGGGGTAACCCATCCAGCCGAAGATGTCGATGTTGTCCCAGCCTTCTTTGTTGTCGCCACGTGGTGGGTAGTAGTTGATACTGACCTTGTGAAAGACATTTCCATACAGATCTGGGTTGTTGCTTGGGTCAAGAATGTCTTCCAGCACACCAAGCTTTGATTCTTCTTTTGTCTTGAAGTTTTCAGGAGCATCTAGAACTTCGCCGTCACGGTTACCCAAGATGTTTGTGCTGTACCAACCAGCAAGACCAAGCTGACGAGCCTTCAACATTGGTGCAAGCACTGTTTTCATCAGTGTCTGACCGGTCTTGAAGTCTTTACCGGAAATCGCAACGTTGGTGTCCGTAGCAAGTTGACGAAGGAATGGCATGTCAACAGCAAGGTTTGGTGAACCGTTCGCGAAAGGAACGCGCTCAAGAATTGCTGCGTATGCGTACAACATTGATGGCGCGATGGCGTCGTCGTTTGCGTCGATTGCTTTTTCAAATGCTTCGATGCTTGCGTGCTGTGGTCCCGGCTCGATGTAGATCTCGGTACTTGCGCACCAGATCATGACAAGGCGATCAACCTTCTTCTCATCGCGGAAGCGGTTGATGTCGGCACGAATGCCATTCAACATTTCTCGCTTGCCACTAACAGCCATGATGTGTTCACCATCAAGGTTGCGAGCGTACTTGCGTTCGAACGCTGCTTTCATTGGGCGAATATCGCGCAATACATCAGAGATTGCTTCGATGTGCTTGCCCTGTTCCAAAACACCTGCGCGTGACGCTGCAACATATGCATCGTCGGGGAATACGTCCCACGCTCCCCAGACAATGTCTTCAAGGCGTGCGAGCGGAACAAAGTCCTGCACCAGTGGGTTGCGCTTTTCGGTGCGCTTCCCGAGGCGGATGGTGCCCATCTGGGTCATGGAGCCAATGGGCTTGCCTTGGCCACGCTTGGCCAATTCGACGCCAGCGATGAGAGTGGAAGCCACTGCGCCGAGGCCAACGGTGAGAACACCGAGCTTTCCTTCAGCAGGGGCGATAGTACGGGGTTCAGACATGGCATTCAGGCTAGGCGAACCGAGACACTGTGCCTTGCTTTGCCTACGGTTGCCGTTGCCCCGTATGGCTTTATACGCAGTTAGACAGGGTTGGCGGCAATAAATGCATTCACTACTGCAGCGAACTCTTCGCCCTTGTCTTCCTGCAAGAAGTGGCCACCGCCAGTAATGATGGTGTGTGCCTGCCCTTTGGCTCCAGGAACTTCAAGCTGGAATGTCTTATGTCCGCCTTGTGTGATGGGGTCTCCGTCGGTAAAAGCCGTGAGTAATGGCTTGTTCCATGCGCGCAGTACTGCCCATGCCTCTGCATTGGCAATGTTTGAGGGGTGGTCGACGCCGTCTGGGTAGAGGGTGGGAAAGATGCGCGCGGCTGACTTGTATGTCTCGTCGGGAAATGGGGCGTTGTAGGCAGCAATAACGTCGGGGGCCAATTCAGTTTTTGATCCACCACTCATCATCTTTCCAACATCAAAGACAGGAACTTCTTGCGAGAATTTCTGCCACGCACGAAATGCTGCAGATGGTTCACGTGTAGCGAGTGGCAAACCAGTGTTTGCAACAACAATGCGATCGAAACGATTGACGTTGGCGGTGACAAGACGCAGACCAATAAGACCGCCCCAGTCTTGACCAACAAACGTCATTCCGGTGAAGTCATTTTTGTTGAGCCATTCGTTCATCCACGCAACATGACGTTCGTATGTGTAGTCAGTTGTTTGCAACGGCTTATCGCTGCGACCAAATCCAATGAGGTCTGGTGCAATCACACGATGACCAGCTGCGATGTGAAGAGCCATCATCTTGCGATATAGGAATGACCAACTTGGCTCACCATGCATGAGCAACACAGTTGTCTTTGCATCTTTCGGTCCGCCTTCATAGTGCGCAACGCGCAATGTGTCCGAGGTTCCGTCACCGGCGGAAACATCTGTGTACTGAGGTTCGTGTGGCCAGTCAGGGAGATTGTTGAATCGGTCATCGGGCGTGCGTGCAAATTTCATGGGGGCCTTTCGTCGCTTGTTCACACGCTAAACCCTGGTGGCTTACGATGTATCGAGCAGGTTCTATTCGCTTGCTTGTTATTTGTAGGGGGACTCAATGTCTGATCCATTTTCCACACCACCGCCACTTCCATCTGGAGGTAACTCCAAGGACAAGATTGCCGCTGGGTTATTAGCTATTTTCTTGGGCTCAATCGGGGTCCATAAGTTTTATCTTGGTGGTAAGCAACAAAAGACTGCAGGGATAATCATGCTTGTGATTTCCATTGTTGGATTTTGCATCTTCTTCATTGGACCAATCATCATGGGAATCATTGCCCTTATTGAAGGAATTATGTATCTCACCAAAGACGACGCTGAGTTTCAAGCAACATACGTTGTTGGAGATAAGGCGTGGCTCTAGCCAAAATTGATGCGCGATTGCTGGGGTTGGCCGGAGTCGTTCTGGCCAGCCCTGTCACGCAAAGGGTGGCCAACTACCTCAACCATCAGCCAAGCCTGTGCCCGCTGCAGCGCTTCACGGGCACGGCTTGCCCGAGTTGTGGAGGCACACGCGCTGGTCTCTATGTGCTGTCAGGGGACCTTGTCTCGGCCATCAAACTCAATGCCGGCGTCACCATCTTTCTCTTGGTCTTGGGGGCTCTCGTGGCCACTGGGCATGTGGTGCCCGCCCAGGTTTTGGGGGTTGCGAACCCGTATGAACGGGTGGCAGACTAAATCCAATGACAACGGAGTTCACCACCTCAGTACTCGTCGTAGTAGTTCTGTAGCGCGTCGGCACCATGCCGAACGCGCTGAAAACCACCCTTCCGGGTGGTTTTTTCATTTCTCGCCACACTTGTAGTTATCGCAATCACAATTAGGAGACATTAGATGTCCACAAAAGAGACACTCACAGGAGCCGAGGCTCTCATTCGCTCTCTCGAGTTGGAAAACGTTGAGATCATGTTTGGCCTACCCGGCGGCTGCATCCTGCCGGCGTATGACCCACTGTTGAAGTCAAGCATCAGGCACGTTCTCGTTCGTCATGAACAAGGCGCGGGGCACATGGCTCAGGGTTATGCACACGTCACTGGTCGACCTGGTGTTGCCATGGTGACAAGTGGTCCAGCTGCAACCAACATGGTTACGCCATTGTGCGATGCATTCATGGACAGCATTCCAATGGTGTGTATCACTGGTCAAGTGCCAACATCTGCAATTGGTACAGATGCGTTCCAAGAGTGCGACACCGTTGGCATTACGCGAAGCGTTACCAAGCACAACGAACTTGTGATGCGCGCAGAAGATATTCCGATGGCAGTTCGCCAAGCTTTTTACATTGCAACTACTGGCCGTCCAGGTCCTGTACTTATTGACATGCCGAAAGATGTTTTGCAAAACACGATGACGTGGCACTGGCCAACAGATGAAGAAGTAGTTGATTCACTTCCCGGATACCGCCCAAATGTAAAGGGTCATCCAAAGATGATCAAGGAAGCAGCGAAGTTAATTCTTGCTTCTGAAAAACCAGTGCTGTACTTAGGTGGTGGCGTATTGAAAGCCCGCGCGGCTGAAGTTGTGAAGGAACTTGCAGAGTTGTTGCAGATTCCAGTAGTTACCACACTCATGGCACGTGGTGCATTCCCAGATAAGCATCCCTTGTGTTACGGCATGCCAGGTATGCATGGAACTGCAACTGCGATCACCGCAATGCAGAAGAGCGACTTGCTGATTGCATTGGGCTCTCGATTCGATGACCGTGTCACTGGAAAAGTGAATTCGTTTGCACAAGATGCAAAGATCATTCACGTCGACATCGACCCTGCAGAGCAAGGCAAAGTACGCAAGCCAGACGTTCCTATTGTTGGTGATTGTCGACAAGTAGTTGAAGAAATTCTCAAAGCCATCAAAGAGCTAATGGCTGAAGGTATTTCTGCAACAGACATCACTCCGTGGCGTAGCCGCGTGAATGGTTGGAAAGAGCAATTCCCACTTACATATGACATGTCAGGCCCTGGCGACAAACTGAAGCCACAATTCTGTTTGGAAAAACTGCGCGATGCAGCGCCGGAAGGCACGATTGTTGTCAGTGGCGTCGGACAGCATCAAATGTGGGCAAGTTTGTTCTGGGAATTCAACGAGCCATATACATGGGTGAACTCTGGCGGCCTCGGAACAATGGGCTTCTCTGTGCCTGCAGCAATTGGCGCCAAAGCAGCAAAGCCAGATCGTACGGTTTGGGCTATCGACGGTGATGGTTGTTTCCAAATGACTGCACAAGAACTTGTTACGGCAACAACTGAAGGCATTCATGTGAAGATTGCCATCATGAACAACACATACCTCGGCATGGTGCGCCAGTGGCAAGAGATGTTCTACGGACAACGCTATTCCGAAGTAGATCTTGCTGGTTGTCCTGACTTCGTGAAGTGGGCAGAAGCGATGGGTTGTGTTGGAATTCGTGTGGAATCAGTCGACGAGATAGATGAAGCGATTGCACTGGCGAATAGCATCAATGATCGTTCTGTTGTTGTTGAGTTCCGTGTTGAAGAATTCGAAAAAGTTTTCCCAATGGTTCCTGCAGGTGCGAGCAACGATGAAGTGTTGTTGCATCCGAATCAAGAGAGCCGAAGGGAGTTCCTCAAATGAGTTCGATTAATTCAAACAATCCTTACGGAGACTCTCGTCAACATCACATCTTGTCCGTGATGGTGCAGAACCGTCCGGGTGTACTTGCGCGCGTCTCTGGTTTATTCGCCCGACGTGGTTACAACATTTATTCGTTGGCCGTTGCACCATCTGATGATCCGAATTACAGCCGCATCACCATCGTGGTCGACATCTCGGCTACTCCTTTGGAACAGATTGTCAAGCAGTTGTTCAAACTGATTGATGTTGTGCGCATCACCGAACTTGACCCTCGCAAGTCTGTCGAACGAGAGCTCATGATCGCCACGGTCCGGGTCGATGGGGAGCATCGGGGCCAGATCGCCGAGTTGGCAAACCTCTTCGAAGCCAAGGTTTTGGCCGTCGGAGCCGATGCCGTGACCATCTCAATTGATGGAAATCCTGAGAAAATCGACGATTTTGAGGAATTATTGCGCGGTTATGGCATCGTGGAGAGCCAAAGAACGGGTCGGGTCGCCCTACCCAAGTTGGAACGCGAGGCACGAAAAGGTGCCACAAAAGGAAAGGCAAGCTGATGGCAGCAAAGATGTACTACGAGAAGGACGTTGATCCTTCGATTATTCGTGGCCGTAAGGTCGCAATTATCGGTTACGGCTCACAAGGTCACGCACATGCGTTGAACCTGAAGGAGAGCGGTGTCCAGGTTGTTGTCGGACTTCGTGAAGGATCGAAGTCTGCTGCAAAGGCCGAGGCTGCTGGTCTCACCGTGAAGAGCATCGCCGATGCTGCAAAGTGGGCAGACGTCATCATGATGACAATGCCAGACACTGAGCAGAAGGCCACATACAACGATCACATCAAGCGTTACATGAAGGCTGGCAAGGCTCTCGCTTTCGCACACGGCTTCAACATTCGTTTCAAGCGCATTCGTCCACCAAAGGGTGTCGACATCATCATGATCGCGCCAAAGGGTCCAGGTCACTTGGTGCGTCGTACATTCACCGAAGGTGGCGGTGTGCCATGCCTCATCGCAGTCGAGCAAGACGCAACAGGCGGCGCAAAAGCGCTTGCATTGTCGTACGCAGAAGCAATTGGTGGCGCACGTTCAGGAATTATCGAAACAACATTCACCGAAGAGACCGAGACCGACTTGTTCGGTGAACAGGCCGTTCTGTGTGGCGGTGTTGCCGCATTGGTGCAAGCCGGATTCGAAACGCTGACCGAGGCTGGCTACCAGCCAGAGATGGCGTACTTCGAGTGCTTGCACGAAGTGAAGCTCATCGTTGATCTTATGTACGAAGAAGGCATCACCGGAATGCGTTACAGCATTTCTGACACTGCTGAATATGGCGACGTCACCCGTGGACCTCGTGTGATTACTCCAGCGACAAAGAAAGCTATGCAGAAGATCCTCAAGGAAATTCAGTCAGGCAAGTTTGCTCGCGAGTGGGTCAAGGAATCAGAAGAGGGCCGTGCCAACTTCAACGCATTGCGTGAAGCCGGTGCTAAGCACCCAATCGAGGCAGTGGGCAAGCAATTGCGCAGCATGATGCCATGGTTGTCTGCAGGCAAGCAATCAGTGTCTGAGGTTTCAGGCGGCTGATTCCCGAGTTGTTTGGTCGGGAATTGACGGATAGGGTTTCGCCCTATGACAACACCACAGTGGGGCTTCGATACCCGTCAAATTCACGCCGGCCAAACACCAGACTCTGCGACTGGTGCACGCGCGGTTCCTATCTATCAGACAACGTCGTACCAATTCCGCGACTCTCAGCACGCAGCAAATCTTTTTGCGCTTGCTGAAATCGGAAACATCTACACGCGTCTAATGAACCCAACTACTGGTGTTCTTGAAGCTCGTTTGTCAGATCTTGAAGGTGGCACAGCAACTGCAGTTGGCCTTCCTGGAGCCCTCGTGGTGTCTTCTGGCCAGAGCGCAGCAACGCTCGGCATTCTCACGCTTGCCGAAGCTGGCAGCCACATCGTTGCATCGCCATCTCTTTATGGCGGCACATACAACTTGTTGCATTACACGTTTCCCAAAATGGGTATCGAGGTCACGTTTGTTGACAACCCAGACGATCTTGAACAGTGGAAGAGCGCAATTCGTCCAAACACAAAGTTGTTCTTCGGCGAAGTACTTGCAAACCCAAAGAACGACATCTTCGACATCGAAGGCGTATCAAAAGTTGCACATGCACATGGCATCCCATTGATGCTCGACAACACAGTGCCAACGCCGTACGGCATTCGCCCACTCGAGTGGGGTGCAGACATTGTTGTTCACTCAGCAACAAAGTTCCTCGGTGGTCATGGCACAGCAATCGCTGGTGCAATCATCGACGGCGGCAAGTTTGACTTCGCAGCCAGTGGTCGCTTCCCGAACTTCACCGAACCAGATCCGTCGTATCACGGTCTTGCGTATTGGCCAGCACTTGGTGCAGGTTCATACATCATCAAAGCTCGCGTACAAATGTTGCGTGACCTTGGTATGTCAGCAAGCCCATTCAATGCGTGGAGCATCTTGCAGGGTGTCGAAACTCTTTCGTTGCGTATGGATCGCCACTGGGAGAACGCAGCAAAGGTTGCAGAGTTCTTGCAGAAGCAAGGTGCTGTCGCCAGCATCAACTACGCCGGTTTGCCATCAAGCCCATGGCACGATCGTGCGAAGAAATACTTCGGCGGCAAGGGCTTTGGCTCAGTGATCGCATTCGAAGTCAAGGGTGGCCGCGAAGCTGGTCAGAAGTTTGTAGAGGCATTGCAATTGCATAGCCATGTTGCAAACATCGGTGACGTTCGCAGCCTTGTGATTCACCCAGCATCTACAACTCACAGCCAGTTGACCGAAGCAGAACAACTTTCTGCTGGTGTTGCACCTGGACTCGTGCGCTTGTCTGTTGGTCTTGAATCAATTGCCGACATTTTGGCCGACCTTGAATTGGGCTTCGCAGCTATCAAATAATCTGTGGAGACGAGATTTACTCGTCGTCTGATTGACCGCGTAGAAACTCTTCGAGTTCTGCTGCTAAGTCATCGCCCGATGCGAGAGTCTTTTCAATCAGTTGATCGTGACGACGCTCAAGCATCTTCACGTATGCAGATGCTTCTGGGTCGCCCTCCACTGCTGCGTCGTGCAGCTCCTGCCAACGAGACATTTCGTCTACAAGGTTGGTGTGGTCTGTTGGAATACCCAACACGTGCTGCAAGTGTTGCAGCAGTGCAGCCGCACTCTTTGGGTGTTGTGCATGCATGAGATAGTGCGGCACACCTACGCGCAAACTGACACTGGGAATACCAGCTCGGTCGAGAGCGTCGAGCATGACACCGGCAACACCAGTAGGTCCTTGGTATTGAGGCCTGCTCAAACCAAGGCGCATCGCGAGATCTTCATTGGTGGTGCTGCCCACAACAAGTGGCACGCGCGTATGTGGAACTTGTTCAGCCGCAGCGCCAAGACTGACAACTAAGTTGCAGCCCAATCCTTGAGCAACTGAGACGACGCACTGTGTGAACGTGTTCCACGAAACATGTGGCTCAATACCGTTCAACACGATCATGTCGCGCGCGCCTTCTGGGTAGCGAATGATCATGAACTCATTTTCTGGCCAACGAATTTGCTTTTCGCCGTCCTCATCAATGAATTGCTCGGGCCGTTCCTGCGTGAAGTCAAAAAATGGATCTGGGTCGATGTCGGCAATCACCAATGCATCGCGTTCCTTCAGCATCCAGTCGAGTGCAGATGTGGCTACACCTCCAATATCGAATAGTCCACGAAGCGCGACAAGCATGACGGGGTTACGAAGTGGGGCAATGTCATCCCAATAGGACTCAAGCACTTCGTTAACTGAAATCGGCATCGCCGTTCAATCTACGAACGAAGATGGTCGACCACTACGTCAATACAGGCAGTTAATGCAGAGATATCGGCTGGGTCGATGGCAGGGAACATGCCAACACGGATTTGGTTTCGTCCCAATTTGCGATAACTATCGGTATCAACCACACCATTTGCACGCAAAATGGCACTGATCTGGTTGGCATCTACGCCGTCAATATCGATTGTGGCCACTACGTCTGAACGCTGCGCAGGAATAGCAACAAAAGGTGTCGCAAAGGCACGCGCCTCGGCCCAGGAGTACATGTTGCGTGCAGACTCTGCACAACGATTCGCAGCCCACGACAAACCACCATTCGAGTTGATCCACTTCACTTGTTCATCAAGCATGATGAGAGTGGCTAACGCTGGTGTGTTGTATGTCTGATTTGCAACAGAGTTATCAAGAGCAATGGAGAGGTCGAGCGATGCAGGCATCCAACGCTTGCTTGCTTTGATCTCGCGGATTCGTTCAATTGCTGCCGGCGAACAAGCAGCCAACCACAAGCCACCATCAGAGGCGAAACATTTCTGTGGTGCGAAGTAATACACATCTACTTGTGATGGGTCCCACATCAGGCCGCCGGCAGCAGATGTTGCGTCAACAACGACGAGGCCGTCTTTGGCTGGGCGCACTGGCGACATTGCAACACCAGTTGATGTTTCGTTATGTGGGTATGCATAAATGTCGCATGTTGCATCACTTGCAGCAGCGGGGTGTGTTCCAGGATCTGAGGAAACAATGATTGGATCTGCAAGGTGTGGTGCTGCTGCAGACGCTTCTGCAAACTTGGATGAGAACTCGCCAAACACCAAGTGGTGGCTACGCTCACGAATAAGACCGAATGTTGCGACATCCCAAAAGACGGTTGAGCCACCATTGCCCATCACGATTTCCCAGCCAGCAGGCAGATTGAAGAGTGATGCAAGGCCTTCACGCACAGACCCCACAATGTTCTTGACGGGAGCCTGACGATGAGAGGTGCCCATCACGGAAGTCATACGAGCCATAACAGCCTCTAGTTGTTCAGATCGTACTTTCGAGGGTCCACAACCAAATCTGCCGTCCTGAGGCAAAAGTTCGGTGGGAATTTTGAAATCAAGTTGGTTCTTATCGCTCACTATGTAATCCTTTCAGATATGCCTGCTCCACAAGAATTGCGACGTGTTTCCGCCCGCCTCGGCGCTATTGCCGAATCGGCTACCCTGGCGGTCGACGCCAAGGCTAAGGCCCTGAAAGCACAAGGGCTCAACGTCATTGGGTTCGGTGCGGGTGAACCCGACTTTGCCACCCCAGAACACATCGTTGAAGCAGCCGTAAAGGCATGCCGCGAAGTGAAGTTCCAGCGGTATACCCCAGCCGCGGGTCTTCCGGAATTGCGTGAAGCAGTTGCAGTAAAGACACTTCGCGACAGTGGATTTTCATGCACTGCAGATCAAGTACTTATTACAAACGGTGGCAAGCATGCTGTGTTCACAGCCTTCGCAGCCTTGTGCGATCCGGGCGACGAAGTTATTTGCCCAGCACCATTTTGGACCACCTATCCAGAAGCAGTCACGCTTGCTGGCGGTGTTCCCGTCATCATTGACACCGAAGAAGTAAATGGTTTTCGAGTCACGGTTGAACAACTAGACAAAGCCTTGACGCCAAAAACAAAAGTGTTGCTGTTTGTTTCGCCGGACAACCCAAGTGGTTCTGTGTATCCAGAAGCCGAAGTTCGTGCCATTGGCGAGTGGGCTGTGAAAAACAATGTGTGGGTTATCACCGACGAAATCTACGAACATCTCACATACGGCGAACACAAGTTCACTTCAATGCCCACATTGGTTCCAGAACTTGCAGACCAGTGCATCGTTGTAAATGGTGTAGCAAAAACATACGCAATGACTGGTTGGCGCGTGGGCTGGATGATTGGTCCGAAAGACATCATGAAAGCAGCCACCAACTTTCAATCACATGCCACGTCCAACGTTGCAAACGTGTCACAGGTTGCAGCGCTAGCTGCAGTAAGCGGAGACCTTTCTGCAGTGCACATGATGCGAGAAGCATTTGCTCGCAGAGGTGCACTCATGCACAAGATGTTGTCCACCATCCCTGGCGTCACCTGCATGGAGCCCCAAGGTGCGTTTTATTGTTTCCCTAATTTCAGTGGATTGTTGCATCGCGACATCAAAGGAAAGACCGCGAACAGCACATTGGAATTAGCAGACATGATTCTCACCGATGTCAACGTGGCCATCGTTCCTGGTGAAGCTTTCGGTGCACCTGGATTCGCTCGGTTCTCATTTGCCTTGGGTGATGACGATCTTGTCGACGGTATTCAGCGCATTATTGACTACGTCAAGTAGTTACGGCGCAATTGTGCGTCTTCTGTAAAACATCTGCTACTGTCTGAGTAGTGCGTCACTGAAAAAGACACACAGCACACAACCCAGCGAAGTCCGGTAAAACTCCGGCACTGTCCCGCAACGGTGATGCTGGTCGAAGCAATTCGATCCAGACAAGTCCGGTCGCCTGATTGTGTGCGCGAAAAACCGAACCTCGAAGGAAGGGCGGTCCGCGAAGAGCAGCAATTGCTGGTCTCTCACGACCCACTCTTCTTTCTCCATTTTCCTTGGAGGAAGAACCATGTCAAATATCCGTTACTCGCGTTGGCGAGTCATTACTGCAGCAATTGTTGCAACAGTCTCACTTGCGGCCTGTGGAAGTGGCACAGACACCGCCGGTACCACTGTTGCTCCTGAAGCAGCACTAAAGATTGTGAGTTTGTCACCCACAGCAACAGAGATGTTGTACGCCATTGGTGCTGGTGACCAAGTGGTTGCTGTTGACTCCTACAGCACATTTCCTGCAGAGACAGCCTCAAAAGTGACCAAGATGTCTGCATTTGAACCAAATGCAGAAGCAATTCTTGGTTACTCGCCTGATGTTGTATTGATTTCAAATGACATGAACAAGATCAGTGAGCAATTAAAGGCAGGAAATCCGAAAATCCAAGTGTGGATCGGAGCTGCAGCATCAACACTTGATGATGTATATCAGCAAATTACAGAACTTGGCGTACTGACTGCTCGGGAAGACGCTGCTTCGAGGTTGATTGAATCAATGAAGACACGTATTGCAAAGGCAACAGAGAATATTTCAGCACCAATGTCGCCAAAGTCATATTTTTATGAATTAGACAACACGTTGTATTCAGTAACATCAAACACTTTTGTGGGCGCATTGTTGAAGCCTTTTGGCTTCACAAATATCGCCGATGGTGTTGAGGCTGGAAATGATTATCCTCAACTCAATGCTGAGGTGATTGCAAAGGCAAATCCTTCGATTATTTTCCTCGCTGACACCAAGTGCTGTGCAACTAGTGCAGCAGAAGTTGCCAAGCGTCCAGGCTGGGCAGGAATTGATGCAGTGAAAAATGGCCAAATTGTGGAACTTGATGATGATGTTGCCTCACGTTGGGGCCCCCGTGTTGTGGATTTGTTAGAACAAATCTCGGCAGGGATAATGGCCGCGAGTAAGTAACCAGTGCAGATTTCGACTGCAATGAGTATGCGTGGTGCAAGCCGATGGTGGATTCCTGCTGCTGTTGTTGCGCTCGCATGCTCATTGTTGCTCGGAGTAATGATTGGGCCAGCCGGCCCCACTTGGTGGCGTGTGCCACTAGAACTTTTAAATCGACTTCCATTTTTGTCATTTGATAGTGGATTGACAGAAACACAGTGGGCAATTGTGTGGCAGATACGTGCGCCACGTGTCGTGCTTGCTGCATTTGTCGGCTCAACGTTGTCCATCGCTGGTGCCAGTTACCAAGGTGTTTTTCGTAATCCACTCGTAGACCCATATCTGCTGGGGGTAGCCGCTGGTGCTGGACTTGGCGCCACCATAGTTATTACCGTGAACCGCTCCGGCACAAGTAGCTGGATCATTGACCCACTGCCGTTGATTGCATTTGGCGGCGGTCTGATTGCAGTTCTTGTTACGTATCTTGTGGGAACAACAGGTAGGGGTGAACGCAGTTCCATCAGTTTGGTGCTTGCCGGTGTCGCAGTGACTTCGTTAGCTACAGCAGCGCAAACATTTATGCTCCAACGCAACTCTGACGTTATTCGTCAGGTGTATTCGTGGATTCTTGGCCGACTATCTAGCGCAACCTGGAGTGATGTTCGCTTGGTGTTGCCGTATGTGGCCTTTTCCACCATCGTGTTGATGTTGCATCGCCGCTTGCTTGATGTGTTGCGGGTTGGTGACGAAGAGGCAACTGCCCTTGGCGTGAATGTGTCGCGAGTTAGACTTGTTGTTGTTATCGCCGCAACTCTGGGAACTGCATCGGTTGTGGCAGTAAGTGGCCTCATTGGTTTTGTTGGCATTATCGTGCCCCATGCAGTGCGACTAGTCGTTGGCACGTCGTATCGACTCGTGTTGCCAATTTCTTTGCTTTTTGGCGCTGCATTTTTGATTCTCGCTGATATCCCAGGGCGAGTGTTAGATAACCCAGCAGAAACCCCAATTGGTGTTGTCACCGCGTTTCTCGGAGCCCCATTTTTCTTGCTTATTTTGCGTACACGAAAGAATGAACGATGACATCTTTAGCGTTTGATCAGGTCCGAGTTGATTATGCCAAGCGCACCGCGGTGGCTTCATTTACTGACACCGTGAAACCTGGCGAATGGTTGTGCATCATTGGACCGAACGGTGCTGGTAAGTCATCGTTGTTGCGTGCCATTGCCGGTGTCGTCCCACATTCCGGTCGAATATTGGTTGACGGATCATCTCTGGCTGCGCGTTCGTCTCGACGTCGCGCTCAACTGATGGCGTACGTGCCGCAGTCACCCGTCTTGCCATCTGGCATGACAGGGGCAGAGTACGTGCTCCTCGGTCGCAATCCTTTCGTTACTCATTTCGGTCGTGAATCAGAACTTGATCACTCGATGGTTGATGACGTGATTGAGCGCCTGGATTTAACTGGCTTTGCAACACGTGATGTGGACACTTTGTCGGGTGGCGAACGCCAACGATTGGTGATTGCTCGAGCCATTGCACAAGAAGCACCAATCTTGCTGCTCGATGAACCAACGGCAGCTCTCGATATTGGACATCAGCAACAAGCGTTGGAATTGGTGGACACATTACGACTTGAACATGGACTGACGGTTGTCTCCTCAATGCACGATTTAACACTTGCGGGGATTTACTCGGATCGTTTGGTGCTCATCCACGAAGGCCATACGGTTGCTTCTGGCATGGCCCGAGAGGTTCTTAACGCCAGTGTGCTCGCAGAGTTTTACGGAGCAAATGTACGGGTGCATCATGAAGACGATGGAACCATTGTTGTGGTTCCGAGCAAAAGGGAAGTACTTAAATGAACTCAGACGAACCACTCATGGAAGATCCGAGACCTGACTCTCTGTCAACAACAGAGTCTCTTGTTGTTCTGCATACTGGGGGTGGCAAAGGAAAGACTACGGCGGCGCTTGGTACCGCCATGCGTGCAGCCGGTCACGGATGGAATGTCGCGTTTTTGCAGTTCATGAAATCTGCAGATTGGCTGACTGGGGAAGCAAAATCATGTCGGGACCTTGGAATTTATTTCGAGTGTCTCGGTGATGGTTTTACCTGGGATTCAGCTGATATTGATGCTGATATCGCACGATCGAAAGATGCATGGAGCAAGGCGCGCTCATTGATCTCGTCTGGAAATCACCAATTGGTCGTGCTAGATGAATTGACGTATCTGTGCTCATGGGGCTGGATCGATGTCGAAGACGTTGTCACAGTGATTTCCAACAGACCGAGGCATGTCTCTGTAGTGATTACGGGGCGTGATGCGTTGCCTCAACTAATTTCGCTGGCTGACACTGCCAGTAATTCCATGAGTCTTCATCATGCGTATGACCGCGGTGTTGCGGCTCTGAAGGGTATCGATTTCTAGTGGGGAACTATTGGTTCATCACGGGCGGTGTTCGCAGTGGAAAAAGCTATTTTGCCGAGCAGTTAGCTGCTTCATGGAAAACCGAAGTTGTCTTTCTCGCTACGGCTGAGGCAATTGATGACGATATGACGGAGCGTATTGTTAATCATCAAAAGTCTCGACCAGCAGAATGGATTACGATTGAAGAACCGATGGATGTCAGCGGTGCTCTTGGTGGCATTCCGTCCTCTTCAGATGTTGTTATAGATTGCCTGACGGTCTGGGTCGGGAATCTTTTTCATCTCGGGATTACCGTTGAAAATATTGAATCAAGAGCGCATCGCCTAGTTGATCGTCTTGCTCTCAGAGAAGGCCGAACTGTTGTTGTTTCTAATGAAGTAGGGATGGGAATTCACCCAGAATCCGAGATTGGTCGTCAGTATCGAGATTGTTTGGGTCGCGTAAACTCAATCGTTGCTGCCGGCTCTGCATCCTCGGTCTTCATGTCTGCCGGGAGAGCAGTAATTCTTCAGGATGTGCAGACTTTGATATGAAGTCAGCAATTCATGATTTAAAAGTTGCGTTTGCATTTCTCACGCGCATTCCTGTCTCACATGGTCCCGTTCTCTCGATGGGTGGAGTCAGCTCGTGGTTTCCAATTGTCGGGGCAGTTGTCGGCTTGATAGCCAGCAGTGTGTGGGTTGTTGGAAACACCGTCCTTGCCCCGCTTAGTGCAAGCGCACTGACAATTGCCGTCATCGTTCTGAGCACCGGAGCTTTTCATCATGACGGCTTGGCAGATTCTATGGATGGGCTCATTGGTGGCTGGAATCCTGAACAACGTCGGGAAATTCTTAAGGATTCCCGTCATGGAACATACGGAGTAATGGCGCTGGTGCTGCAAGTGGCAATTCAAGTGTCGTTATTGTCCGAATTATCGGTTGCCTCAGGCGTTGTTGCCCTGGTGATCTGCCAATCAGTGGGTCGGGCTGCAGCTGTCTGGATCATGAAATCTGGTGTTGGGATAAGTGAAGGTCTCGGAGCAAATTATGTCAGCGATGTCAAAGGTCGCAACATTGTGTTCGCAACGTTGACGTGCTTTTTGTTGATGGGAAGTTTAATGGGCCCCATGTTTGTCATTGTTGCTGCAGTCGTGTACTTGGTGAGCAGATTGTTTGCGCAATGGGCCATCAAGAAAATCGGTGGCATTGTTGGTGATGTCTTGGGTGCAACCGAGCAAGTCGGCGAATCCGTTGCACTGTTGACAATTGTTATTTTGGTTCAGCAAGGTGTGGCTATTCCATGGTGGTGAGTTTGTCGTCGAATGAACATTGGGTTGACAGACTCCGTGAGCGCTATGACGCGATTCTGTTTGATGTAGGAAACACTCTTGTTGAGCAGTCGTTCCCAGGGACGCCGTTGGACGAAGTCAGAGTAATTGTGCTTCGGGGAGTCGTTGAAGCAGTCGCAGCCCTCGATGGTCGAATTGCCATGGGTCTCGTCTCGAATACAAGCGAGATGGGTGCATCCAGCATCCGAAAGTTTCTTGACTCGGTTGACCTTGGGTCTCCTTTCCCAGTCATTGTTGCTACCGCTGAATTGGGAATCCATAAACCGGACCCCGCTCCACTCGTTGAAGGGGCGCAACAATTAGGTGTTGACCCTGTTCGATGCCTATATGTGGGCGATAACGAGACAGATCTGATTGCAGCAACTCGAGCAGGCATGGATTTTTGTTTTTCTGGTCCAGATCTTGAGTGGATTCTTTCTCGCTATGCGTGCAACGAAGATTCTCCGTTTGCTCGTGCGTGTGCATTTCAACGCGGAGTCGACACGGATTTTGGGCTTCAGTGTGAGGGCGAGATCAACTCGTTGGCAAAGCCACCCGGATCACTGGGAAACCTTGAGACGGCAGCTATACGAATTGCGTCAATTCAACGCCGAATTGACCCGCGAATAGACCCAGTTGCTGCAGCAGTTTTTGTAGCAGATCATGGCATCGCCGAAAGTGATGTGGTGACGCCATGGCCGTGGACAATTACAAAGGACATTGCGAAGTTGATGGCGGCGGGGAAGGCGACCGCTTCAATTTTTGCACGTTCGTCAGATGTGTTTCTTGAAATTGTTAATGTTGGAATAGCCACGGGAGACTCACCCGACGGCGTGCGTGATGAAGTGATACGCAAGGGGACCTCTGACATTCGAAGTGGACAGACAATGTCACCTGACGAGGTGTTCGCTGCTCTTGATGTTGGTGTAAGCACTGCGTCACGTCTCATCGCTGGCGGCTCACGGATTCTCTGTGTGGGTGAAGTCGGTATTGGAAACACCACTGCGGCCGCGGCCCTCATTTCTTGGTGCACAGGGCTCAACCCACGCATCGCAACAGGTGTTGGCTCCGGAATTCCAGAGGATGCGCTTGAACGCAAGCGTCAGATTGTCGCTGACGCTGTCGAATCACTTGATTCAAATCTTGATGCTCTTGAAGTTCTGGGAAGAATCGGTGGGCTTGAAATTGCCGCAATGGTAGGTCTCATGATCGAGGCTGCATCGATTGGTGTTCCGGTGATTCTTGACGGTGTTATTACTCTTTCCGCTGCGTGCATTGCTGAAAAACTATGCCCCCAAATATCTGCATCAATGATTGCCAGCCATCAGTCGCCAGAACCTGCAACGGTCGCGGCACTTGAGTTTCTGGGTCTTCAACCATTGGTAAATCTGGGAATGCGCGTTGGCGAGGGAACTGGTGCGTTAGCAGTTGTGCCGCTGTTGCGTTCAATGTGCAATGCGATTTCTGAAATGGCGCGACTTACCGACCTGTGAGTCAGTGCTCAAAAGCCTGACCAGTACACTTTTGGCGTGCCCCGTCCCTTAGATCCACGTCTGCTTGATTCATGCGTTGAAGGCGTTGCGGCGACGCATCAACGTCTGTTGGAAGTAGTTGACTCTCTCACTGCAGAACAGTTCGAAGCGCCGTCGTCATTGCCAGGGTGGAGTCGAAGCACATTGCTTGGCCACCTCACTATGAATGCATTGAGTCATGTGCATCTTATGGAATGTGCATCACGTGGAGAAGTAGGAGATCAGTATCCAGGTGGCACTGATGCTCGCCAACGTGGCATAGATGCGGCTTCTCAATGGGGTCCAGCACAACATGTGAAGGAATTGCGAAGTGCGATTTATGCACTCGAAGGTGCCTGGGCTAGAGCAACTTTCGAGATGTGGAATCACACCGGAAGATCCGCATCGGGGACCATCGTGGCGATGCATGAACTGCCATTCTTGCGCTGGCGTGAATGTCTGGTACACCTCGTCGACCTCAATATTAGTTACACCTACGAAGAGTGGCCAGATTTATATGTGCGTCGTGAATTGGAGCGCCAGAAAATGGCATGGGCGGCGAGTCACCCCATGGGCCTGACCCAGTTGCCGGCAGATGCAATGAAATTGAATGAGAAGTTGCGCTTAGCTTGGTTATTACAACGCATTGATGTTGAGGGTCTACCGAAAGGCCCTGGCATATGAGACAGCGAATCATTGTGAGTCTTGTTTCATTTGTCGCTGCTATTACATGTCTGTTGTCTCTTTCCTCGTCGTCTGCAAGTGCTCACGCAATTCTCGATTCATCTACACCAAGCCCGTCATCTGTAGTCGCAGTTTCACCAAGTGAGATTCGTTTGGATTTCAATGAACAAGTGGAAGCTAGTTTTGGTGACATCAGACTCTTTGACAGCAAACAAAGAGAAATAGTCATTGATGAAACGATTCGTTCTGATGTAGATAATTCAATTGTCTCCGCACAGTTACCAGCATTGAAGGATGGCGTGTATGTAGCGGTGTGGCGAGTTGTAAGCGCCGATGGTCACCCCGCAAATGGTGCTTTCCCATTTGAAGTAGGAGAGACATCTTCTGGCAATTCAAATGACTTGTTGCAGAAGATCCTTCTCGGTCTAAATAAGACTTCCGATTTGGAAACCCCCATGGCCCTCATGCGTTTCGTTGCCTTCTTAAGCACGATGATTCTTATTGGGTCCGCCACTTTGGCACGACAAGGGCAGCATTTTTCGGTGCGAGGGCTTGTACGCCTTGCTCAATATGCAACTATTGGAATTGCATTTGGCTCGGTGGGCGTTCTGTTGCTGCAAGGACCAATTGTTACTGGGCGTTCGTGGGGTTCAGTATTTGATGGTGCTGTACTGGGCGATGTAATTACAACACGCCTTGGTGTTGCGGTGTTACTACGACTTGTGTTGGTAGTGGTGTGGGGTGGGCTATTGCTCTCCGCAGTTTCTTCCACACATCGTCAATGGAAGTCGACAGCTGTGATCACTTCAGTTTTGCTCGTTGCAACTTTCTCTTTCAGTGGTCATCCAAGTGCGGCCCCAAACTCTCTTTTCTTTATTCCCATTGACATAGCGCATTTTCTATTGCTCTCAATGTGGGTAGGTGCTCTTTTTGCGCTCGTTGTTGTTTCACGTACTGAACACGTTCAGGAGTATGTGCAGAGGTTCTCGCGCATTGCCACTTTCGCAATGCCTGTTGCGGTAGCCACGGGTGTTATTCAAGGCCTGCATCTTGTGGGAGGTGTCAGTGCCATTACGAAGTCTGACTATGGGCGACTATTGGTATTGAAGACATTGTTGGTTCTTCTCGTGGTTGCATTAGGTGCGCGTGCTCGACGCAGACTGCACCTCACTCAGACAAACAGCGTGTCAAAAGTAATTCAACTTGAAGCACTCGTTGTCGTGGTGATTGTGGCTTGCACGGCTTTGCTCGTGGGCAAATCTCCAGTTGTTGCTGATTCATTTGATGATCTCACCTTTAGTGCGTCGCTAGTACAAGCAAATGTGGTGGGTGATTTTTCGGTATTGCCCACCAAAGTTGGTGCAGCCGAGGTGCATGCAATTATGTCGCCCCCTGGGGGAGCCATGTCGCCCGTTGTAAACGTAGTAGTCACTTTTGCGTTGCCATCGCGGGGTATCCCGGCAATCCCGGTTGTCATGTCAAGCGTCGGACCCAATCATTGGGTGGGTGTTGTTCAGTTTCCGTATGAAGGAAATTGGCAAATGGAGATACGAGTTAGTCCAACAAAGAATGAAACTCTGCTGTATAAATCAGAGGTAGAGGTCGTCGGCTAAATACGGCGAAACACGTTGTGGTGGGGCATGCCAGTTGGTTCGTCAACGTATCCAGGGCCAATTTCGGCAAAGCCGCATTGAAGATAAAAGCCCAATGCAGAATCTCGAGCGCGAGCCCACACGACATTTGCACCACAATCACGTGCATGTGCAACACCGGCAGAAATGATCATTGCACCAAGGCCTGAACCCTGTAGAGATTCGTCAACAGCCATACCCTTGAGTTGCACGGCCGCCTCGCCGACAAGATTGGGGCATTCTGTGCGAAACCAGCTTGATGTGCCAATCACAATGCCAGCGTGTCGCACACCCAAGTGGACCACGTCTTCGTACGCATCTTCGGGATAATTGCAATGCGTCACTGGAGTGTCTTTGCGCAAGACCTTCACACGAAGCGCCATGATGTCTTCAAGGGTGAGTGCAATTACTTCATACGTCATTGCACTATTGATTCAACTGCAACCGATTGACCTTCACTACGCGCACTGGCATACATTGCTTCCACAATGCGATGTGCTTCTAGGGCAATTGAAAAATCTGGGAACCCGGGAGTTTTTTCAACGCATGCCTTTACAAACGCGCCATCTGGGTTGGGATCTCCCACAGCTAAAGGCATGGTCTTTTCCAGGAGGTCATCACCTTGTAGTGAGCCATGAGTGCCATCGGCATCGCTCCACGTAACGGGTCCAAACCAATCATCACCGGCAATAGTGATGGTTCGGTTCTCGCAGAACACTTCTACGTTTCGCAGCGACGGCCGTGACAAATTGTCGTGCCAAATAGTGGTCAGCGTTCCTACGGCACCATTGTCAAACGTCATGGAAGCAGCCACAACATCTTCTATGCCTTCGATGGCATGACGATATGTGGCGCGTGCGCTCACGCTCTTCACATCCCCAATAAGAAAGCGCAACATGTCTACGTCATGGATGCTGTGTTCTAACAGCGTTCCTGCTCCTGCCTTGGAAACATCACTTCTCCACGTAGATCCGTAGTGGCCCTGAATAGGGATGAATTGATCGTCACGAAACACCACCGCCATTGGAGCCCCCGCCTTGGCATCGGTAATCAATTCGCGCGCCCATAGGTAAGCAGGCGAGCGGCGAAGTATGAGTCCGCATTGATGGGTCAATGAACTTCGTGCTGCAACTGTGGTCATCTGTTCAGCTTGCGTGAATCCGATGGAGAGTGGCTTTTCGCAAAAGAACGGCTTGCCTGCTGCGATGCACATCTCGACTAATCGTTGATGTTCGCTTGTCCATGTGCAGATGTAGATGATGTCGCATGATGCAATGACATCTTGTTCGGAACTCATCACTTGATGACCAGAAGCGGCAGCGAATTTTTCTGCTCGTGTTGTGTCAATGTCGAAACATCCGCCGCGCGATAGTGGGACTCCACTGATCTTCAACATCTTTGAATGGAAGGTGGCGATGTGACCTGTTCCCAGAAACCCAATAATCGGGAGAAGTGCAGTAGTGCTCACACGTATGACGCTAGTTCTGTGTAGTTACATCAGAGATGATTGAACCGGTAAAACACAAAAGGCCCGATTCATCACTTCCCAGTGACAAACCGAACCTTTTGTTCGTTTGGTGTCGATAGCAGGCCAGAGACCTGCGAAAGGACTAGCGCTTCTTCTTCGCTGCCTTCTTAACGACTTTCTTCTTTGCTGGTGCAGCCTTCTTCTTTGCAGGAGCGGCTTTCTTCTTTGCTGGTGCAGCCTTCTTCTTTGCAGGAGCAGCTTTCTTCTTTGCAGGAGCAGCCTTCTTGACTGGTGCAGGAGATGGCTTGCGAACAGTTGCAATCTTCGGTGCTGGAGCGACGCCAAGAGCAATGTCCTTGAAGCCCTTCAGTGCGGTGATTTTTGCAACTGTCTTTGCCTTGATCTTGATCGTTTCGCCAGTGGCTGGGTTACGACCCATGCGTGCTGGACGCTTGATCTTTGCGAACTTTGCAAAGCCGGAGAGATTTACAATCTCACCTTTTGCAACGGTCGCGAGGATCACGTCAATAGTTCCTTCAACCAATCGGGCTGCTGTCTTGTTATCGACATCAGCGTGAATGGCTACTGCTTGAATGAGTTCACGTTTCTTCATGTCTCCGAAGTTATTCCATGCCAGTGCCAAAAAGGTGGATATCCATTGACTTTTTTGTCACTAGGAAAAAGTGACAATTTGAACCTGGTGAAAGTAACAAGCACATGTCATGGCGAAGGAATGTAGAAGGATTCCGACCTGACGATTTATAGACCGATTGGCAGTCGGCGGCACGGCAAAAATCGACGCACCAGGTCCGTGGCCCGCTCGCAGCCCGAGGGGTGGTTTTCAAGCAAAAATGCCGTGGAAACCCTTTGTCTGGGCGTTTCCGACCCATAATTGGACAAAATATGCAATAAAGTGAACTCGATGTGGTTCAAGCAGCGATTTATTGCCGTAGTGGTAACGGTGGCGTTCGTGGTAGCTGCTTGTTCCGGGGGCAGTTCAACACCAGTTGACCCGAACGCACCCGATATTCGCAATGTGTCGTTGACCTCTGCTGCGAGTGGAATCAATCCGGCTCTTGACGGCTTCTCTTTCCCAAACTTTGCTGCATCAGCAGTAAACGAAGAATTCAATACCGACGACATGGTGACGATGTTTGGCAACGGTCCCGATGTTTGCGTCAAAGGTGCAATGCCCTGTGAATTGACTGCTGAGGCATCTGGCTGGGCTCGCATGGTGAATCAAGCACGATCCTCTGGCCATTGTGAAGGTTTGGCCGTTTTGTCTCAGGAACGATTTAACGAAAAAGCGATTCCCAAGACATTTTCTTTGAACAACACGGATGATGTATCTCATGCAATTATGAGGGCGTTCTCCACTCAATTTTTAAATGAGGTGCAAAGCGCCACCAAGTCATACGCCAAAATGTCTATGCGTGAGATTGTGACGACGTTGGCAGAAACCCTAAAGAAGGGAACTTCCCAATACACATTGGGTGTTTATACGCAAAGCGGTGGTCATGCCATCTTGCCCTATGCAGTTGAGATGCAGTCAAAAGACAAAGCCATCGTCAAGGCCTACGACTCAAACTGGCCGGGCCAAGATCGATTCGTTGCATTTGATTTAGAGAAAGACACGTGGGAGTTTTCATTCTCAGGACGAGATCCAAACAATGACCCGAATCTTTGGCAAGGCGGAAAGGGTGATGTCGATCTTTCTCCCATTCAGGCTCGCACACAGGGAACATGCCCGTTCTGTGGAGATAAAAACGCGGTTGGTAAATCAACATTGTTGATTCGTTCGTCAGCGCCCGACTGGTCAATTGAGTCAAATGATGGCCAGTTGAACCCAGGGTCGTATGTTCAAGGCAACAGTGTGGTGCGGCCGCTCCGTTCTGGTCGATTCAACGCAGAGTCAGGTAAAGATGCAGCGCCCACTGATTATTTGGTATCAACAGACTTTGGTGGCGGCAATGTCAAACTTCGTCTGAAATCGGCTGCACAGATTGTTGGAGTTACTCCCACTTCTACATTTGAAGTGTCATCGCCAAGCAACATGACTTTGGAAAGTACTCCAGTTATTCTCGCGAACTCATCGATTCAAGTCGATAACCCCAAGGTTACGTTGACTCTTGCACAAGAAAACTTTGCTGCGTCTTCAACAGGTTCAGAGAACATTCTGTCTACATCGAGTAAGGGAATCACGGTTCAGTTGGCTGCTGCAGACGGTAGTCAGATCGAGTTTTCAACCACAAAAGAAGTACCTGCATTTGCTATTCGAACTGGTGAAGCACTTGGACAGTCCACCACCACAAAGTATGAGGTCACTACACAAATCACTGAAAAGCAAATTGAAACAACCGTGGTGAAGATTGACGGTGCAAAGGTTGTGAAAACTGAAGTGGGAGTTCTGGATAACCAAAAGATCAGTATTGAATTGCCGCCAGAACTCGTAGCGCCCCCAACAAAAGGAGAATTGCCTGCGGTTGTTGAGCGAGACCTCTCCATTGTTGAACTAGTCGCACCTCCTCCTGATCCGCCGTCGGAATCAACGGTCATGACGCTTGCTGTTGTAAACCCTCAAGAGCCATTGGCAACGATGAATGATCCACAACCTGGTCGACCTATTTCCGTGCAGTATTCAGGTTTCCGCCCGGGTGAGTGGGTGCAATTGATTGTTGCATCCACGCCACGTGTGTTGTCTACGGTCAAAGCAGACGAAAGTGGAACAGTACGAATTAGTGCTGCATTACCCACCGATCTGGATGAAGGTGATCATCACTTGGTCATCTACCGACCAGCGCTCAAGATGGGTATCAGACAACCATTTCGCTATCAAAGACCTCTCGTAACGACCACGACTTCGACAACGACAACAACTGTTCCGAAAACTACGACGACTACTTCCACAACCACAACAACTATTCCAAAGACCACCACAACAACGTCTACAACGACAACCACCACAACAACGACAACCACCGCAACAACGTCTACAACGACGACAACTATTGCGCCAGTTATTGTCTCTTTGAATCCAGTGCGCAACCTGCGTGCCACACCTATCTCGAATGGGAGTGTTCAATTAGATTGGGACGCACCAATGTCGTCGAATACTCAAGTCGACAAGTACATGATCAATTATTACGACCTGAATCAGATTGGTGGAACAGCATCTGGTGGATGGGGGATCTATGTCTCGGGTAACACGACCACGTACACCTTCGAACCTCATATGTTCGAAGGTGGTAATGAGGTAACAACTGGTTTTGGACCCGTTCGTTTCGAGGTGTATCCAGCAGATGCAAACTGGGTGTATGGCCCGCGAGTAGATGTAGATGCAACTGTTTCTGCACCGACCACCACAACAACATCGACTACAACAACAACGCTCCCACCACAGGTGCCACCTAGCGCGCCACTTTCATTGTCTTCAACTAAAGGCACGAACGCAGTGTCGCTCACATGGAATGTGCCGACTACACCCGGCAGCGCAGCAATCTCTGACTACGTGGTTTCGTATTCGCAATCAGCGGCTGGTTCTTACACCGTGTTTAACGATGGTGTATCTACTAACACCACGGCCACCGTTACCGGGCTCACTAATGGGTCGTCGTATTATTTCAAGGTTGCGGCTGTGAGCTCTGCAGGTACTGGCGCTTTGACCTCTGCAACGCCAGCCGTTGCTCCTGCGCAACCATGTTCAAGTGTATGTGCCGTCGGAGATATTGGCCCTGGTGGTGGAATCATCTTTATTACGCCTGCAACAAGTGGTAATTCAAGCGGCCAGTATTTTGAAGCCGCACCGAATAATTGGAATGGCGGCGGAGACCCGAATGTGGCTTGGTGTAACGGCGCGTCCACTTCTATTTCGGGTTCCACCGGAACGTCCATTGGTTCGGGAAAGTCAAATACTGCAGCCGTTGCCTCAACCTGTGTCTCTGGTGCGTCAGACACTGCAATTGCATATAACGGTGGCGGATTCTCTGACTGGTACTTGCCATCAATAGATGAACTACTGCAGATGTACACACAGCGTGTGGCCATTGGTGGTTTTAAAGCTGGCGCCCAGTTGTCAACAGGAATTTCGACGACTACCTATTGGAGTTCAACACAGAACTCTGCAACACAGGCTCGTAACTGGTCATTTGCTGATAACAGCAATGACAACTGGACCAAGTCTTTAGGATTCAATGTGCGCCCAGTTCGTTCGTTCAGTGCGCCATCCCAACCATTATCCGTAAGTGCAAGTTCTGGTGATGCCGAAGCTGAACTTTCATGGAGTGCTCCGAGTTCAAGCAATGGATCATCAATTACGGATTACGTCATCAAGTACGCCACAACAAGTGGCGGCCCGTACACAACCTTTAATGACGGAGTAACTACTTCGCGTACAACCACTGTCACTGGGTTATCAAACGGAGTTCCGTATTACTTCACAGTGTCAGCGGTGAACGCTGCAGGCACAGGTCCGGAGAGTGTGGAAACTGCCGCGGTCACACCGTTGGCTCCGGCGCCAGTCATTTCATCGATTACGGGCAGCAACGGCCAAATTGATGTCACATGGGGTGCGGTAAATCATGGCGGCGATAATTATCAGATTTGGTGGGGTACCGATCCAACATGGGAATCTAGTTACACCTACACAGGTACGACGAACACCACGTACAACATTGCTGGCTTAGTAAATGGCACTACGTATTATGTACGAGTTGCTGGTTGGAATAACTCGTTGTCGCCACAAGTTGGAACAACTCCGTGGAGTAGTAACGCTTCTGCAGTTGCAGGAGGCGTTGCCCCACTAGCGCCTGCATCGATCAGTGCTGAAAGCGTATTTCTTGGGGCGAACTTGGTAGTCAATCCGGGCGCAGAGTCAGGCACAGATGGTTGGTCTTACACAGGCGATTGGTATGTGGGTCCTGGTTGGAAAACGCCACACTCAGGCACACAGTCAGTGTCCACGTCATACAGCCTCGCTACAAGAACTCAGACTGTCAGTCTCTCCTCTGAGACGACTACATACTTAGACACGTCTCCAGATATTGAAGTAAGCACCTGGTTCCATGGACTTTGTGGAACGCGGTTCTTCATGCGGGCTGAGTTGTTAGATGGCAGCGCCAATGTTCTTGCGACACAAAACTTTGGTTCTGAGAATGCGTTAATGGCAAACATTGACCTTGTGTGGAACAAACGGACTTTACGGTTTAGTGGGTACCCGTCGGGTGTGCGTTCAGTTCGTTATACCGACGGCGGCATGGACGGCTGTTTCTGGGCCGGCTATTACGGCGCTGCAATGGATGACACCAGTGTCAAAGTTCGCCAGCCATCAGTCTCGGGTATTGCCCAGGTGAATCTTTCATGGGCGGCTGCGGGCCTCAACGGTGGTTCAGCCATTACGGACTACATCGTGGAGTACGCAACATCAAGCGGTGGTTCATTCAGTGTGTATAACGATGGAGTACACACCGGCACTTCGGCATCAATTAATGGTCTGACAGGAGGAAACACTTATTTCTTCCGTGTGAAGGCTGTGAGTTCAGGTGGAACATCTAGCGCATCAAGTGAGTCCTACGGCGTGTATGTTCCAGTCGCTTCTTGCGCCAACGGAGGTCCATGCTCGATAGGGGATGTTGGTCCTGGCGGTGGGACTGTTTTCAGTGTTCAAAGTTCACCAATCAATGCGTACTCGGGAGTCTCAACAGGTGGCATTTATCTTGAGTATGGTCAAGAAAGTTCCGGTGCTTTTGGATGTCGCGGAGGGTCATCTGCGGGGTATGGATTGAATATCGGTACGGGAGCTGAGAACACCGGGGTGTTCGCCTCAATATGTGCGGACAGTAACGCGACAACTGTGTTGAATTTGGTGGAAGGTGGGAAGTCCGATTGGTTCTTGCCTTCGCTACTTGAATTAAACGAGTTATGCAAGTTTGCCCGAAATCAATGGTCGGCCATTGGAACAGCCGCGACGTGCGATTCAAGTGGGTCGTTGCGCAGCGGTTTCACTGATGGCTTTTATTGGAGTTCTTCGTCGGCTAGCTCACTAAGTGCTTACACCCGAAGTTTTTCTAATGGCACAGTCGCCAATCCACAAAAGTGGGATTCCCACCTGTACCGACCTATCCGCGCTTTTGGTAACTGACGAAAAGTTCCGAACCCGTCGAATTTATTTTTGATGTTCTGGTGACAAAACTGCTTCTAGAGCAATCAACGATGTCTCAACCCACTGCGCGCCAATGTCGGTCGTTTCATTTCCGAGGTCGAGCAAGATGCGACCGAAAAACTGACCTTGAATCCAGTATGAAACTGCCAATGTGTCAATGTCTTTTCGAACGACACCGTTCTTTTGTGCGATGACCAGGCTTTCGGCGTAATACCGTGATTCAGTTCGTTGTGCTTCAACGATTGCCTCTTGTACTTTTTTGTTATGAAGTGCTGCGGTCATTAGCCGAGTACGAGAACGTCGAACATCTACGCCACGATCTGGACTGTCTGCTCGCATAAACAAGGTCACGATGTCGAACAATTCTTTGAAGGAGGTGCATTGTTCAAACATTTTTCGTTGCACGACGTTTTCTGCATGCATGGAACTTCGGATGATTTCTATTTCCGCAGCGGCAATGAGGCCGGCTTTGTTATCGAAGTGGTGATACAACGAACTGCGTGCCACGCCTGTTTGAGTCAGAACAGAATCCATGTCGAACCCAGATTCACCATTAGTTTCCAGCTCGGAGATGGCGGCGTCCATGAGTGTCTGCATCGTGGCTAGGCCATCGAGACGCTTCTTTTTCGGTGGGGTCATTGGCTGAATCCTAGTATTTATTGGGCTTTGGCCCTATGGAGATTTTTTCTGTCATTTGTGCTCTGTCCATCGGAAGGCATCACCCATTCACTTAGATTTTATGTCCATCTTGCCTTGTATTCATCACTAATTAGTCATAAAATCTAGTTTCATTATTCGTGTCTCGAAAGGCAAAAATGAAACAAAAGACCAAATTACTCGCTGCTTTCGCGGTGACTAGCGCACTGATCTTCGCATCATGCTCTAACTCCGACGAGTCTGGTAGCCGTACCAAGAATGAAGCATTAACCCCAGAATCATCTGACGGTGGATTCGGACCAAACCTTGTAGTTAATCCGAGCAACGAAAACAATCGGGACGGTTGGGCCTACTCAGGTAGTTGGTATGTCGGAAAGGGTTCCGGTTACGGCGGTGACTGGCAAAGGCCCCGCAGCGGAACAAACATCGCCTCCACCTCCTTCAGACTTGGTACACGTAATCAAGTCATCAGCCTCTCTTCAGAGTCAGACGAGTATCTCGATACATCACCGGAGATTACGGTGAGCACCTGGTTCAACGGTCGCTGTGGCGGTCGTTTCTTCATGCGCGCGCAACTGCTCGATGGGTCGGGCGTTGTTATCGATACCAAGAACGTAGGGTCCGAGAACTCATTGCAGAATGTTCACATTTCTGACTGGACAGATCAGTCATGGGTTCAACACTCAGTGTCCTTCACTGGGTACCCAGCAGGTGTTCGTTCAGTGCTTTACACAGACGGTGGAAGAGATGGATGCTGGTGGGCCGGGTTCTACGGTGGACAAATGGATGACACCGAAGTACGTGTCAAAGCAAATGTTGCCACCACATCGGTAGCGCCTGAAATTCCAGCGGAAGTTACAACAACGACAGTTGCAGATAGCACTCCAATCGAAATTACATCGCTACCTGAAATTGCTGTTGATCCAACTGCAACCGATTACTCATGCACATCTGAGTGCGTGAAGGGAATCGCAGCTGCAGCTGGACTTCCAGATGGTGTTGTATCAGTCAGTGTTGACGGTGGAGCACCAGTTGTTCTCACAGGTGAAAACGCAGTTGCCTTGGCATCAGGTTCTTCCAAGTTGACTTTCTCGGTTGCCGCAAATGGCACCACAAAAGAAATCACTTCAGGTGTGAAGCGTTCAGCAGGTGCAAAGCAGACAGATCTACCGACTGCAACGAGTGACACTACTGTTGCTCCTGCTGAGGAATCAGATACCACTATTGCTGCGGTAACTGAGACCGAGACAGAAACTGAGACTTCAGATGACAGCAGTGGATCCTCACCGATTCTCTGGATCATCATTGCGTTGATCGTGATCGCAGTTATTGCGTTCCTCGTTCGTCGCAGTCAGGCTTCTAAGGCCTAAACCCCACACGACTGGGTAGTCCGGGAAACCGTGGCTGGCATAGCGAAAGTTATGTCGGCCACGGTTTTGTCGTTATGACACAAGTGCGAGCGATGAAGATGACAAGAAATCTGCTTCTGAATGATCGTGTGTGACGAGGACTGATGTCACTGAAGAGGACTGCAGGATTGACTTCACCTGATGCATTAATGCATCGCGTGTTTCATCGTCTAGCCCTGTAAAGGGCTCGTCGAGTAACAAAATGCTTGGCGATGGAGCAAGGGCTCTAGCAATGGCAATTCGTCGTGATTCGCCTCCAGAAAGGCTATGAATGTCTCGATGAGCAAAGTCGGAAAGGCCAACTAGCTCCAGCATTTCTTCCACGCGGTCCGATGTTTCTCTCGGTGAGGTACCCCGCAAGCGCAATCCGAATGCAATGTTCTGTGAAACCGTGAGATGCGGGAACAAATCGTTCGACTGCGTCACCATACCGATACCGCGCTTATGGGTGGGTAACTGCGTGATGTCACGATCATCAATAAAAATTGCTCCCTCAGCAATTCGCACGAGGCCGCATATCGCCTGCAACACAGTGCTCTTTCCAACTCCCGATGGTCCTGTGATGGCCAATGTGGTGGCGGTGGGTACTTCAAATGACAGGTCAGAGATGATTGGCGCGCCTGCATAGGACACGGAGAGTTTTGAAACTTTAAGCACGACTTGTTACCCCCATGGTGAGCACAATAAGGAGTGAAGCCAATACGTACCCCGACTGTTGGGTTAGTGCACCGGGGCGGCCGAGCAATTGTGAAATCGCCATAGTCAAAGTGGTGGAATTGGATCGCGTCAGAAATGAAGTAACCCCAAATTCGCCTAATGAGATTGCAGCCGAGATACCAACACTGCGCAGCAGTGCAGGACGAAGAAGCGCAATGTCTATACGCAACCAAGTGTGCCATGGTGATGCACCCAATAGTGCTGCTCCTACGCGAAGTGATGGTGGGATTGCCTGCACTGCTGGTTCCAGTATGCGAATGGCAACGGGAAGAGCAATAAGGGCATGAACAACTGGAATGAGCCATGTGTGACTCCGCCATGCAAACGGATCTGTGTTGTATGTGATGACAATCCCAAGACCGAGAGTCGCTGCGGAAACAACGAGAGGTAACGAGGTAACAAAGCGAAGTATGCGATGTTGCTCTGCATAGTGAAACCATTGGCGCCCCATTTGTTGTGCAGCAATAAGTGCAAGAGCCACGGCCAAGATGGCTGTTGCAAGTGAGAACAGGAGTGATGTGACGATCACTCTCCACGTAGAGACAGTGAGTTGGGGCAATGTTCCACCGAGCACCGAGCTCCACGCATGAAATGAAAGACGACCTCGATACGAAATGGAACGTATCAATGTGGCAACAAGAGGAAGAGCCACAACAATGACCGGGACAACAACCGAGACCAGAACAATCCAGCGACCGCGGGGTTTCGTATGCAGCGGTATTGGTGCCGAACTCACATGTGTGGAAGTTGTCTGCAGCGGTGATGGCCGTGAGATTTGGAAGACCAACAACACCACAACCATTTGAAGAACAGCAAGAGTGATAGCAACATCGGTGTTTCCTAATCGAACCGACTGCGTGAATATCTCTGTCTCAATGGTTCGTCGCGAAAAGCCGCCAACGATTGAAATGACTCCGAAGGATGTGAAGCAATATGTGAACACAAGTGCAGCAGCAGAGTTAACGGCACTGCGTATGTTGGGCCACATAATGTGGGCAAAGGTTTGCCATGGTGACGCACCTAATGTTGCGGCGGATTCTTCGTATCTGGGGTTCAAGAGGGCCCAACGAGGACTCACTATCCGTAAAACAACTGCCACATTAAACACAACATGCGCCCAGAGGATTGAAATAACGCCTGTGCGTTGAGATATCGCAAGTACGCCGGCCGCCACAACAATGGAAGGCAATACAAATGGTGTTGTCAGTAGTCCACGACATAAGCGTGCGCCAGGAAATTGAAAACGTGAGAGTGCCCAGGTGGCAGGTATGGCAAAAATCATCGTGGCAAGAACAGATAACACCGCTTGCCACAGGGAGAACCAAAGAATGCGAAGTATTGAAGGGTCTGAAAGCACGTCTCGACTGGTGCTCACGCTAAAGAATGTGGCAACAGTGTTGAGAAATGGCAGAACAAGAAAGACGGCAACGAATCCCACGGGAAGAAACGAAAGCAGTCGTCGAGTGGTCATAGCAGTATTGCTCTCCACTCGTTCAGCCACTTCTCACGATTGCCTTCTATGTCTTGCGGGCTGACAGTAAGTGGGTTCTTTGCTCGCACGGCAAACTTCACAAATAAATCTGGCAACACAGCTTCCTTGTTCACTGGAAAGACAAACAGTGAGAGCGGCATTGACTCTTGGAATCTTTTGCCCAAGAGGTACTTCACCAATGTTTCTGCAGCAGGGGAGTTTGCACTTCCTCGCATCACGCCCACGTATTCGGTTTGTCGGAAACATGTTGACTCAATTACAGACGTAGTGGGTTCAGTTATGGGGTTAGACGGATCTGCATACAGCACTTCGGCGGGTGGGCTTGAGCCGTAGCTAACTACAAGTGGGTATTTGCCATTGCCTGAACTTCCAGAGAAATCAACGGTGTATGCAGTTGTCCAGTCGGGTGCGATGTGCACATGGCCCTTCAACGCTTCCCAGAATGTTTGCCACTTACCCTCGCCGAAGTGAGCGATTGTTCCGAGCAAGAATCCAAGACCAGGGGATGAAGCAACTGGATCTTGTGTAACTAACAAACCTCGATACTGAGGAAGCACTAAGTCTTCTAGGCGAGTAGGTATCGGGACATCGCTATTTGCAAACCACTCTTTGTCGGCGTTGATACAGATATCGCCGGTGTTGACTGGTTCGTAACTTGTAAGCAGAGATGCTTGTTCAGCTCTCGACAACATGGTGTTATCCACGCCCCACAGCACGTCACCTTCAGGATTTCCGGCAGTGAGAATTGCTTTGGAAACGAGGACTCCGGAATCACCACCTGTGATGACTTTGACCGTGATACCAGTGTCATTCGTGAATTCGTCAAAAATTCCTTCTTCAGGTGTGAATGCGTCGTACGCCAAGAGGGTGACAGTTGCTGGCTTCTTCTCGACATTCTCTGATGTGGAAGAAGTGCATGCTGCAAGTGATGCCACAGCGACAGTGAATACAAATAGTCGTTTCATAGATTTCCTCCGAGGAAAAAGGGTTGGATGATTGCTACTGCACCATGGGAGACAGTGACAGAAACATTTGAGTTGGTAGCTGTGTTGCTCACACCACGTGAAGCAAATGCTTGAAGTTCTTCGTTAGATAAATTCCATTGCAAACCAGTTGTGGAAATCACGCATGACCCGCCAAGGGGAATGAGCGAGATTGTGTCGTCAACAGAAACCGACAAACTCGCTGGTACGTCGGGTCGTGCAAAACATATGCGTGCGTTACCTATGTACAGAGTGCAATGTGTGGCCGCAAGTGAATGAACCATTCCGAGTAGATGATCGAATCGATCGCCTCCACCAGATACCACCGTGATATTGGTGATTCCGCGTTGCATTGCGTTATAGACAGCAATCTCGGTGTCGGTTTCATCTTTGGCCGTGTCGAATGTATGGATGTCTACGTTGCGTGCTTGAGCGTCGGCAACATCAGACGCTGCAATGGAATCCATGTCGCCCACGAGGAGATGTGGCTGCATGCCAAGTGATTGAGCATGGCCGTAGCCAGAATCCGCGGCGATGACAAGTGCATCATCAATGAGATGCTCTAAAACTTTCGCATTGGGTGGATTGCCACCAGTAAATATGACTGCGTGCGTTAACGCCATGTTGTTTCCCTCCGCTGGCATTACCCAGATCAGGTTCTCGGGTCGGCCACCGCAGTGACCCTCTCAGCCCGCTGATCGCGCGAGCTCCCCATAAGTTGTAAGTGAAGTTTATACGGATTGTTGGGCCATGGCGCATTCACGGTTGCCTTATGGCTTCCTTCATGCATGCGTCTAAGTTGTGATGAGGGTAGGGCAGCGTATGGATTCGCTGAGAGGAGAAGATCATGGGCTCATTAGACGGTCGAATTGCACTCGTCACCGGAGGAGGTCGGGGAATTGGTAAGGCAATTTCTCTTGCGTTGGCAAACGAAGGGGCAACTGTTGCCATCAACTATCGGCGTGACAAAGAATCTGCCGAAGTCACTCAACGTGAAATTCTTGATGCAGGTGGAATCGCAACTATTCATCAAGGGTCAAACGACATCCCCGAGGAAAACGTGGCCTTGGTGAAAGATGTGTTGTCTGTGCATAGTGGTATTGACATTGCAGTTCTCAACGGCGGTATTGCGTCAAAGGGCAGAAGCGTGGCTGATACCGAAGCAGAAGAATTGTGGAATCTGGTGGCAACACACGCTCTGGGACCACATCAACTGTGTCGGGCCCTCATTCCATCGATGCGTGCACGTGGTCGCGGCGATATCGTGTTCATCTCTTCGGTAGCCACATCTGGAATGTCTGCAAATGGCGCTCCCTACAACATGGGCAAAGCAGCGATGGAAGCACTGGCGCTTACTTTGGCAAAGGAAGAACGGCCACACGGTATTCGTGTCAACATCGTGGCTCCTGGCCTCGTGGAGACAGACATGGGTGTTCGTCTTGCACGCGCCATGACCGGGCGACGAGAGATGGAAGATCTGAGGTCGATGGATGACGCTGCTCCATTTGGACGCGTGTGTCAGCCAGAAGACATTGCCGCAGCAGTGTTGTGGTTCTGCTCACCGTCGGCTTCATACATCACGGGTCAACGCATTCAGGTCGATGGCGGTGGGTCAACCCTTCGGGTGGGTCAATAACCGCTCGGAGAGCCAGTTTCGGCTATTCGGCGCACCTAATACTCGGTAGCCTTCACAGTGTGAGTCCTCTTGCCCCCCAAAACACAGACACCATTATCGAAATCACTGATGAAGCACTTGTGCAACTGAAGTTGTTGCGAGATGAAGAACCAGAAAAAGAACGTTTGGGTCTTCGCCTTGAAGTGATGGCGAATCCAGGTGAAGAATTTCAATACGACTTGTCATTCGACATCGTGACGCAAGCTGCATTCTCTGATGAAGTGCGCACAATTAATGGCCTCAAGGTCATCATTCCATTGCCTTCGTTTGAACACATCAACGGAGCCACTCTTGACTATTCAGAGCGTCAAGGATTAATTATTCGCAATCCAAACAAGCCACCTGCGCCAATGATTGAGGGTCTTGTTAATGACGATGCATTCTCAGCTTCTATCGAGGCAGTCATCGCAACCGATGTAAACCCAGCGCTTGCTGCACACGGCGGTTTTGTCACCTTCGTTGGACATGACACTGAAGGCATTGCGTATCTCACCATGGGTGGTGGTTGTCACGGTTGTTCAATGAGCAAAATGACAATGTTGGACGGCGTGCAAACAACTCTTATTGAACAAGTTCCTGGCGTTGTAAAAGTTCGCGACATTACAGACCACGCAAGTGGTGCGAATCCGTACTACAGCTAGAGACAATCATGCAGATCTCTCAATTGTGGACATACCCCGTGAAGTCCATGGTGGGTGTTACTACCGAGTCTGTTGAACTTTCGTCGCTTGGCATCGTGGGAGATCGTCATTGGGCGATTCGCGATAATGAACGCGGTGGCATTCGTGGCGCAAAGAAAATTGGTGAACTCATGCAGTTCAGCGCACGCCCCGTCAATGACGGGTCACATCATGTAGCAATTACTTTTCCAGATGGCTCTGAAGTTCTCAGTAGCGCACCAAACATTTCGCAATTGCTGAGCGACGCCTTGCATCGATCCGTCACTCTGGAGTCTTTGCCTACCGATGGTTCGTTAGAGCATTTTCGTCGTGGTCCTGCAGATTCATCTGATGTCATGGAAGAACTTCGCGGCATCTTTGGGCGCGAGGTAGAAGAGCCACTTCCAGATTTCAGTGCGTTTCCTCCAGAGGTTGCAGAGTTTGAGTCGCCTCCAGGTACGCATCATGATTGTTGGCCATTGCTCGTGATGACAACATCTGCACTTCAGGCTCTTTCTGATGCTGTGCCAGAGTCTCACATCGATGTTCTGCGCTTTCGTCCGAGCATTGTGATTCAGACAGACAATGGGGCCGGCCATATTGAGTTTTCATGGAAAGGCAAGACTGCTTCATTGGGAACTGCAGTGGTCGAATTTCTCGATCCGTGTCCGCGCTGCATCATGATTACCCGCAAGGTCAATGACGAACTACCTGAAGACCGTGCAATTCTGCGTCACGTTGTTCGCGACCTCAACCAGGCCGTTGGCGTATACGCACGAATCATTACGCCTGGTCGTGTTGCTTTGGGCGACGCTCTCACGTTTCATTAGTGCTGGCTCTCGGAAGGTACACCCGAGACGTAGGGTGCGTGTATGGGAATTTTTAGTGCCATTAAGCAACGTGCAGCCAACAAGGCATTAGCAAAAGCAAATCGGCAGTATGGGCAAGAGTTAGCAAATTGGACAAAGGACTCAGCCGCACTTGAAGAGATGCTCACAATTACTCGTGATTGCGCAACTGGAAAAGCAAGAGAACATTTCGTTGACAACGATGATTTCGGATTCATGCTGAAAGCCGATGAGTTTGCCATGGCGCATTTGCAAGGTGTCATGTATCTCGAAGTTGTGAAGGCGCCCACGCGTTACAGCGGCGGATACGGGGGCGTGTCATTTCCGCTTTTTGGGCGGGTGCGAATAAACACAGGCCGCACAGGCGGTCAGATAACTCCAGGTGAAGAATCTATTGATGTCACCGATTCAGGCAATGCACTCATTTCAAATAAGCGCATTATGTTTGCCGGAACAAAGCGCACGCATGAATGGAAATTCGACAAGATGATGAGCTGTTCGCATATGGATGGCGGCATGACCATTTTTGCAATGAGCACTGGTAAACCTGCCGGACTTGGCTATGGCGACGGATCCGCTACTGAAGTGCAATTTCGCATAGAACTCGCAGCAGCAATGGCGCTGGGAACACTTGAACGATATGAAAGTGAGTTGCTAGCTGAGAAGGCTCAGTTGGAAATGGCCAAACCTGTTGCGCCGGCACCAATAGCTACTACATAGATACAGATTTACTTAGCGGCGCTTGCCTTGCTGCTTTGCTTTGGCAGCTTTTTCTTCAGCCTTGCGCGCTTTACGTGCTTCACGTTTTGCGGCTTGCGCGGCTTCGTCTACTTCACGTAAAGCAGTAACAGGTGCAGGCCCAGATGGTGCAAACCGTTCGTCGCTTGCAACAAGTTGACGGAACCCTTTGAGTGAACGTGAATACTGAATAACCATCAGACGCACTGCGTCAAGACCGTATTCGTTGATTGCTTCTGGAAGTACTGCATGTAGTTCTTCGAGAGTGGGGTCTTCAGATGATTCACCCAATTTGTCGATTGTCCACTGTGTGCATGGTTCAGCAAGAACAACTCCGGCGTCATGTGCCACGCGACGCTTGGCAATTCCATTGCGCACTTCAACACCGAGTGATGCTGGATTTTCGTATGCGTCTGCTGGCAAGCCAACGATCTGTGCGAATCCGTCACGAAGGTCGCCTTCAAGTGCAAGGGCAAGAGTTCCAAGAGCAGAGTCGTCAAGGTTGTCGAAAGCTGCTGTATAGCGGCGGTCAAGTAGGAAGCGATCTTTGTCGTCGTTCATCGTGGGCCTTTCAGGGGTACCGCACGAGGTTATTGCCTGAAAGGGTCACCGCGACAATGCTTGGAGTTCACGAACGTAGGCGTCAAGACCAGTACCCGTTCGAATACTGGGAAGAGAGCCCCCAACGCCCAGGCTTGAGCGCCACGTAACAGCCCAATTGATGGTCATTCGTGCACGAAACGTGGTGCGAGAGCGAGTACGAGAACTGTGGTCGTAGGTGTACATGCATGGAGAGGTAGCAGTGTCTCCAAGCGAAGTCGTCCATGGGCGTCCTGGCCCCACGCATGAAACGGTGTCGTTCCCGTCACCGGGTGAATACATGAGGGTCTTTGGAGTTGCTGTGGTTGTCACACTGATGGGGCCAGCAGACGTGGGTATGTATGCAGTAACGCTGATGGGTTTCCAGATACTTCGCGGAACCCAGAACCACGTTCCAACATGTACCACCATCTTGTCTGCGGGAGGTGCTGTCTTTGTGAGCAACATATTCACCAATCGCGACACACGATTTTTGGAGTGCTCGGCAATACGAGGTGATACGGAATCTGCAATCCAGTGATACGAACTTGTGGTGGGGCCGCACACACGGGCATACAGCGTCTCTAACACTCCGTTGCGGTTTCGTATCACGATGGCTCCCGTGCGTGGCCCAGGGGTCGGTGTGATGCTTGTGACGACGCGCCACGAGCATTGTTCGCCAGTGCCGGCAGTTGGCGGTGCGTCGTAGCGCACCATGGCTTCAATGCTGTCTCCCACGGTGGAGCCGCTGCCCTCACCGGCCGCCATCGCAACGGGAGGTCGCGATATGAAACCTGCGAATCCGCTGAGGAGAAGGCTGGTGGCGACGGCAAGTGGGAGAGCGCGTAAGTGGCGGTTCATATCACTACTTTCATGAAGGAAATGGGGTCAGGAGTCTGACGAATGCTGCGCAAAATGTGCAGTCAGGAGGGGGTTATCTGGGCGACGAGTAATGAATATGTGTACGCCGATAGCATGTCTAGACCCCGAAAACGGGTCGTCAGCGTGGAAAGCGAATTGGTGTCTATGACCCAGCAGCACCCAGAGTTGCAAGAGGAGCAGGACTACATCCTGCACGCGTACGAGTGCCTGGAAGCTAGCCGTACCGGCGCGATGAAGATTCGTGAACTCACGTCGTCTGGGCCTGGAGGCACGTTTCAAGCGCGCCTCGAACGCAACGTATTTGACGAAAATTTGGTGCATCGACTTGAACAATTAGAACTTGGTAACGCCGCACTTGTGTTTGGTCGCATCGATCGTCATAAAGATGACGTTGAAGGAATCGAGAGCTTCCACATTGGTCGTCTTGCGGTTGCCGATGCACAGCGTGAACCAGTTGTTGTGGACTGGCGTGCACCTGTTGCAGAGCCTTTTTATCGCGCCACCGGTCGAGACCCGATGAGTTTGTTGCGCCGTCGACATTTTGTTGTTGATGGTCCAACATTGCTTGCACTTGAAGATGAACTTTTTGGAGAAGGACATTTAGGGGTCGGTCAAGACGACGGACTCAGTGACGACCCGCGTCAAGGTTTGCGTGGCTACAGCACGTTGCTCACAGCGTTAGGTCGTAGTCGTACTGGTCAGCTTGGCGACATCGTTGCAACTATTCAGTCAGAACAAGACGAAATCATTCGTTCACCGCAAGCAGGAGTTCTTGTGGTGCAAGGTGGACCAGGTACAGGAAAGACAGTTGTTGCACTGCACCGCGCTGCGTACTTGTTGTACACGCATCGGTTCCCACTTGAAGATCAAGGTGTTCTTGTTATTGGGCCGAACCGTGTGTTCCTTCGCTATATCGAACGCGTGCTTCCATCATTAGGTGAAGCTGGTGTGCAACAAGTCATCTTGGCTGATCTTGTTCCTGATGTTCAGTTCGGTGGTCGTGATACATCTGAAGTTGCGCGAGTCAAAGGCATCAAGAAAATGTCAAAGGTCATCGACAAAGCAATCTCAGATCGTGAGCGCCCACTTCGCGAAGACGTAGTGCTGCCGTTTGGTACGGGCTTTATTCGTTTGCGTGCTGAAGAATCTCTCAGCATCGTAAAGGCTGCTCGCCGTCGTTATCACCGGCATAACCAAGCACGACGTTTTGTTGAAAACGAAGTATGGGAATCCATGGCTGCCACAGTGCGCAGCGGGGCAGATGCCGAAGATGTTCGCGAAAAGTTGCGTGCCACTCCTGAAATGCGTGCGGTGTTTGAACGCATGTGGCCACTGCTGACTCCTGCGCAATTGCTACACGATTTGTTTGGTTCAAAGGCATTGCTCAAGCTGGCTGCGTCAGGAATTCTTCCTGAAGCCGATTACCTCGCTTTGTATCGCGCACGTTCAGAATCTGTTGAAGACGTGCGGTGGTCAACAGCCGATGCAGCGCTGCTCGACGAAGCACGATTCCTTTTGGGTCCTCGTCCTCGTCGCAATGGCAAAGTGGATGAGAAAGATGAAATCCGCACCTACGGTCACATTGTTGTCGACGAAGTGCAAGATCTCACGCCTATGCAATTGCGCATGGTCACTCGTCGCTCCTTGAGTGGTTCGATGACAGTGGTAGGCGATATCGCTCAAGCCACCGGACCGCTTGCGCCGAACAACTGGGACGATGTTCTCGCACACCTGCCATCACGTAAAACACCACGAGTGGTTGGCCTTTCTGTTGGGTATCGCATTCCGTCTCAGATCATGGATCTTGCAGACAAAGTGATGCATGTTGCAACGCCCGGTTTGCGTTCGCCGCGCAGTGTGCGCGATGGCGACGAAGTGCCTCTTATCTTGCCAGTCGCAACACACGACGAATTGTTGGCAACTGCAGCACGGCGCGCAGCGGAACTGGTGCAACGTGAAGATGCAGGTCGTGCAGCAATCATTTGCCCAGACGACCTAGTGAACGACATGTCAGCAGCACTCGATGCGGCGTCGTTGCCACACGGTCGCGCACAAGCTGCTGGCTTGGATCAAGGTTTGTCTATCGTGCCAGCGTCATTGGCGAAAGGCCTTGAGTTAGACGATGTGATTGTGGTGGAGCCAACAGCCATCGTCGCCGACGATGCTCAAGGCTTGCGTTTGCTGTACGTGACTCTTACGCGTTCAACACGCAGCCTCACAGTGGTGCATGCGGTGCCATTGCCAGACGCAATGCTGTAAATCATTTATTCAGTAGTTGCGGAACGCTCTCAAGCATGAGAGTTGTAAATCGAACAGCTTTGTCTGCGTCGGCGGGACGCTTACGCTCGGCTGCCGTGTGAAAGAGGTCCACAATGCGCTTTACATCTTCTGCAATATCGATTTTTGATTCAAGAATTTGTGGCTCTATCGCAACCCAAATCGCATCGGCTCGCGCCACGATGAGCGCAGCTTCCGAAGTTTTTCCATCGACTACTAATTGACCAAGACCAGTGGCCTCCGTATGCAATTGCGTGAGCAGTGATTCGATATCGCCGATGGGAGCAGGAAGTGTGGTTGTGGTGGTGACAACGGGGATTGTTGATTGGGTAGAACCCACAATTTCAGTGGCGCATGCACTGAGCGAAGTTGCACCAACTATGAGAATGACACAACGTTGAAAAACCTTCATGTGATAACGCGCCTTAAATGGTGACGAGCATGCGCGCTGTGGCAAATGCATCAACATCGATCTCGTGACCGTCGACCTCAACGGTCATTTCACCAAGACGTGAGTTACGACGAACAGTTCCGTGTGACCCTGGTACGAGATGAGATTTTTCTAAGAACTCGAGCATTCCGGGAGTGAATTCCAATTCCTCTGGAATACGTGACACGGTGAATTCTTGACCAGAAGAAAGTTCTGATAAACGAACTGCTGCAGGTGGTTCATAGTTCGTGCCTGGGATGGGGTTTCCGTGCGGGCAAGTAGTGGGGTCTCCAAGAACACGCGCCATTGCAGTTTCGACCGCTTCTGACATGACATGTTCCCAGCGGCCTGCTTCTTGGTGAGCAAGTGACCAAGAGAGTCCGAGAACATCTGTCATGAAGCGTTCGGCAATTCGATGTCGGCGCACAACGCGCACTGCAATTTCTTCTCCGATGTCAGTGAGAGAAATCTTGCCACCTACGACCAAGATGATTTTCTCTTCGGCCATGCGTTTGATCATTTCCGAAACAGACGGACGCGAGACGCGAAGTCGCTCGGCTATTCGAGCTTGAATAATGTCAACGTCATCTTCGCGAAGGTCAAAAATACATTCGCAGTACTCTTCGAAGGCTGGATGGTGTTCACCAGGGTTTGGCATGGTGTCAGCCTACTCCTCGGTGACTCAGAGGGGTTTCGTCAGTTGATTGGCGCTGTGCGAGTTTGGCCAACTGAGCGCAACCCGCCCCAGGCAAGTTCAGCAACAGCTCGGCCCAATGCCTCTGGTTCAAAATCACGACCGTGACGAATGACCTGACGACTAACGGTCTCTGCCATTCCAACTAGTCCCACTGCGAATGTGATTTGGTCCTCTTTGGATACATCTGCAGCAATGAACGGCGCAATGGCACGAGCAGCAGCATCTTCGAACTCGCTCACAATGTCAGCAAATTCTTCATCAACGCGAGCAGAACTTTCGAAGAGCAACGAGAAGGCTTCTCGATTGTGTGCCACCCATGTGAAGTAAGCAATCATGCCGCGTTCAGTTTGTAAACGCGGTTCGCCGGCCGCAGCAACAGCGGTGGTAACTGCCTGCACGAGGTCTGCACCAACATGGTGGAGTAGTTCTAGATACAACGCACGCTTCGAATCAAAGTATTGGTACACCACAGGTTTTGTCATTGACAGCGCATCGGCAATGTCATTCATCGATGTGTTGTGATATCCAGACGTAGAAAATGCCGTCAGTGCGACTTCAAGAATTTGTGAGCGACGAAGAGCAGATGCAGATGACATATTTCTAGAGACCGTTTTCACGATCTTCGCGCTCGGCTGCTTTTACCGCGTAACCAATCACAATCGAAGGAGCAAGCAAGATGGAGCCGATGATGATGCACACCGTCACGGCAGTAACAAGCGGCCCCTTGAATCCGAGAGCGAATGCCATCAGAAAACAACCAATTGCAACCGCCCAGAACAAGTAGCCGATGCGATTTGCTAACAAGTTGTACTTTGCGATGCGGGCGCGTTTAACGCGGACCGCGTCGTTCTGGTGCTCAGACATAACAACGATGGTAGGGGCTAGTGCAGCCTCTTTGCTATTGGCCTACAAATTGCTGGGAAGGATCCGAGTGATCTGGGTAAAGAACACAAAAAGAGTGGGCAAGAAAACTACGACCGCCAGTGGGTAGAAGAGAAATGGTCGGTGATAACGACGCACAAGTCGAGGGGTGCCCATAACGATGACAGTTAGTGCAATGAATAAGGCGAGAATCGCTGGCCACGTTGAAACATCATGAAACCATCCTTGACTCAATGGGGCTACTTCTTCGGGTGTTGCAATCACCGCGGGCTGAAGGGGTGGGGCTGCTGCAACAATTTCTGCTGTGACGATGAGACGATTCGTTGAGGTCCATTTCGGATGGCAGGTAATCAACGTCAGTGTGGTTCGCGTTGGGTCAACAGTGGTAGCAACTTCGACCGCAGTTGCTGGAACAATCGTTGGGTCCCCATACGCGATGTAAGTAAAGGTTCCTTCCGCGGTAGTGACTTCAATTTTGTCGCCCTCTTTGACTTCATTCAGTTTTTCGAACGGAGCGCCAAACGTCGTTCGGTGGCCAGAGATTGCAAGATTTCCCGGACGCCCTGGTAGGGGTGAGCCGGGAAAAATTCCGGGTCCCTTTTCTAGATTTTTGTAGTCCACTCCCACCACAATCATTTTTGAAAGACCGATGGACTCGATGCTGAGTTTTCCTGCGACTTCTCCATATTTAGGAATCACAAACTGTGGAGTAGGCGCACGACGCGCCTCAAACGTTTTTTCGAGTGATTTTTGGGCACGGAGCTCCATGATTCCTGTTCCCCATAGTTGATACCCCGTGAACAGAAGTAAAAGCAGTCCTGTTGAGAGACAGATTCGTCCAATGACATCAAGGCTGCGGTTCCAGCGTGGTCTTGATGGGTGGGATGACATAGCCATCACGCTAATCGTCGCGTTGGTTGTTCTGTGGGGAGGTCACTAGCGTGAGGAGGGCATGGACTCGGTGATCGAACTAAATGATGTCGTTGCCGTTCTCGGTCAATTTCCCGCTTTAGCTGGTGCAAATCTTCAGGTATCTCAGGGGGAGATTGTTCTTCTGCAAGGGCCCAACGGTGCAGGCAAAACATCCATTCTTCGTGTGTGCGCTGGCTTGCTTCCTATCGAACGTGGGTCAGGACGAGTACTAGGGATCGACCTTGTTGCTCAACGAGATGAAGTGCGTTCCAGAGTTGGCTTACTCGGTCATTCAAACGGTTTGTATCTCGATCTCACCGTGGAACAGAACGTTCGCTTTTGGGCATCAATGGTGAACGCAACAGAAGAAGAAATAGTGCGCGCAATGTCGTTGATGCGCATTGACGGGCGATTGTCGTCAGTGAAAACAGCACGACTCTCAGCAGGACAGCGTCGTCGCTGTGCTCTTGCCAGTCTTATTGTTCGTCGCGCAGAGATTTGGTTGCTCGATGAGCCGCACGCCGGCTTAGATGCGCAGGGTCGCGATGAACTCGACAGTGTGTTACGTAACGCTGTATCTGCTGGCGCAACCATCGTGCTTGCAAGCCACGAGATGGAGCGCGCATCCGCACTTGCAACTCGCGTGGTCACCGTTGATGGCGGGGGCGTGCAATGAGTTCTGTGAAATCACGTCGAACCATTGTTGTGGCTGTAGCGCGTAAAGATTTGTCGATCGAGTGGAACAGCCGCATTCTCACGAATCAAGTTGCACCGTTTGCGGCCATTGTGATGGTGATGTTTGCGTTTGCACTAGACAACGAAGGCATTCTGCAGCGTGTGGCGCCTGGCTTAATGTGGCTTGCCACGTTGTTCAGCATGTTGATCGTGGTGCAGCGCTCTTTCACTGTGGAGTCTGCTGATGGCGCTCTTGATGCGTTGCGTGTTGCGGGTGTAGACACCGGGGCGATTTTTGTTGGAAAATCGCTTGCGTTGATGGTGCAGTTGTTTGTTTTGGAAGTTCTGCTCTTGGCTACAGCCGTTGTGTTGTACGGGGTTGAAATGACCGCCGTGGGTCTCCTTGAGGCATTCGTCACCATGGTGGTGGCTACTGCGGGACTCGGTTGCGTAGGTACCCTGTACGGAGGTCTTGCGGCTGGTGCCAAAGGGCGAGAGACACTTCTTCCGCTTCTTTTGTTGCCCGTCGTAGCGCCTGTCCTTATTGGTGCTACCCGCGCCACGGAGGCAGCGTTTGGCAGTGGCGGAACCGCCGTGTCCGAGGGGTGGCCATGGATTGGTCTTCTCGCGGTGTTTGCGGTGATTTTTGCTGTTGCTGGAACTGTTGCTTTCGGACCGTTGGTAGATGAATAAGGTCCGATTTTTCTCATCCGCTGTAGGCGGTCAGACTTAATGAAGTGGAAGTGAACATGACCCCGAACTCGGGCACCGGAACTTCTGCCACACGTCGACTGGGCGTGCTGGTAATCGTGCTTGTGATTTCGCTCGCACTGTTTGGCTTGCAATTCTCTGCCGAAGATGTTGTACAAGGGAGCACTGTTCGCATCATGTACGTGCACGTTCCGTCTATCTGGACTGCATATATTGCTTTCTTTTTGACGGCAGTGTGCTCCGGCGTGTATCTGTCGCGCCGTCAACGATCACTTGCATGGGATCGCGTCGCTGGTGCGTCGGCTGAAATTGGCGTGTTGTTCGTTGCTGTTTCATTAGTGACAGGCAGCTTGTGGGGCAGATTGACATGGGGAACATATTGGGTGTGGGATGCGCGTCTCACCAGTACTGCGTTCCTATTCATTACATATGTTGGGTATTTGGCTGTACGTCGCCTCGACGGGACGCATCGTCAACGCGCACGCAGATCTTCTGTCATGGCGTTGTTGGCAGTCCTTGAAATCCCACTCGTGCATTTCAGTGTGAATTTGTGGCGATCATTGCATCAAGATGCATCTGTTGCCGACCCGAATGCAAAAGTCAAACTTGATGGCCTCATGTTGTTCTCGTTATTCCTTGGTCTTGTCACGTTTACGTTGTTGTTTGTATGGCTAGTTCTTCACCGTCAACGCACCATGTTGTTGGAAGATTCATTTGCCGACCGCGGACTCGATGTTGCAATCGCTGAACGTCGAAATGAAGCAGGAGTGCAATAGCTATGGATCATGCAGCATTTATTTTGGGTTCGTGGATTGGAACCGCTGTTGCAGTTATTGCATACGCAGCGTGGGTGTTGCGTCGCGGTCGTGCGCTGTCGAAGCACGCGAGTACTGAGGAAAAACCGTGGACCTAACACCGCGTACAAATGACGAAAGCTCAGTTGCTTCCAAGAAGAAACGACGCTGGATACCTATTGTCATGGTTGTCGCCGCAATGAGTGCTGGCGGAGTAGTGGTGACGAAGTTTTTGACGAGCGCAATTGACTATTACTGCAACGTTGACGAAGTGGGTTCACGGGCTGGCTGTGAGGGTGATCGCCGATTGCGGGTGCAAGGAATTGTGGAAGAGGGATCAGTGCAGCAACAAGACGGTGGCACATCTTTCGTCATGGTGTTCAATCTTGAGAAAATCAAAGTTGTATACGCCGGTGACCCTGGCGGCGTGTTCCAAGAATGTATTCCGGTGGTAGCTCATGGTCGCGTTGTCGATGGAACTTTTGAAAGTGATCGCATCGAAGTTAAGCACTCCAATAGTTATGTGGAGAAAAATAAGACGCGTTTAGATACGGCTAATGAAGAGGCAGCAGCATGCTCAGTGTTGGAGGGCTAAGCGGCCCTATTGGCCGTGCTTGTCTATTAGTTGGCATCATCGGCGCATTCTTCGGGCTGTTTGCTGCAGTGTCGGGCACGCGACAGTCTGACGAAAAGGTCATGCGTCTCGTTCCGCGCTTTGCTTATCTTTCATGCGCGGCAGCCATTGCTGCGTTCGCAGCAATGGAATGGGGAATGATCACGCGTGATTTCTCACTTGCATATGTACAAAAAGTGGGCTCGTACAGCACCCCTGCGTTGTATAACTTCACAGCAGTGTGGAGCGCACTAGAAGGTTCCATCTTGCTGTGGCTACTCGTGCTCGCATGTCTCACTGTGGGCATCGTGGTGAAGTATCGCACTCGATTAAACGACCCGATGGTGGGCTGGGCATTAGCAACCATGAACATTGTCATGTTGTTCTTCTTTGTGCTCACACTGGGACCAGCGAACCCATTCAAATTGGGTGCGCCTGGCGTACTTGACGGACCAGGGCCAAACCCGTTGTTGCAAAACCACATCTTGGTGGTGTTTCACCCGCCCATTTTGTATTTGGGGTATGTAGGCATGACCGTGCCTTTTGCTTTTGCAATTGGTGCACTCATTACTGGTCGTGTTGGTGAAGGTTGGCTTGTTGAGACTCGTAGATGGGCATTGTTTTCCTGGGGCTTTCTCACGTTCGGCATCATCTTGGGTTCGTGGTGGAGCTATGAGGTGTTGGGCTGGAGCGGCGTGTGGGCGTGGGACCCAGTGGAGAACGCATCGTTCATCCCGTGGCTAACAGCTACTGCCTACATTCACTCGGTTCTCGTGCAAGAGCGTCGCGGCATGTTGCGTGTGTGGAACTTGTCGTTATTGATTTCCACTTTCAGTCTCACAATTCTTGGAACCTTTCTGACACGTTCTGGAATCCTGAACAGTGTTCACGCATTTAGTGATTCCGACATCGGTCCGTTCTTGTTGACGTTCTTTGCAATCATCGTTGTTGTTTCGGTGGCTCTCATCGGGTGGCGTGGCGACAAACTGCGCGCACCAGGAACAATTGACTCGCCGCTCTCTCGTGAGGGTGCGTTCCTTGCAAACAACGTCATCTTTAGTGTGTTCGCCTTTGTTGTTTTATTGGGAACTGTTTTCCCACTCATTGTTGAAGCACTGCAAGATCGTCAACTAGTAGTAGGTGAGCCTTTCTTTGACACGTTGGCAGTTCCAGCAGGACTTACTTTGTTGTTCCTTATGTGCATTGCGCCGGTGTTGCCATGGCGTAAGGCATCAGGCGAATTGCTGTCGCAACGTTTGTTCTGGCCGGCGTGGGCAGGCATTGCTGCGTTGGCACTCAGTGTTGTGTTGGGCGCTACCGGAATAAATCCATTGCTCACATTTACTCTTGGTGGTTTTGCTGGCGGTGCGGCACTTCGCCAGTTGGTATTAGCCACACGTCGACAAGGAATGCGCGGACTTGTGGGTCGTGCCAACGGTGGCATGGTGGTGCACATCGGTGTGATTCTGATTTCTGTGGCGTTGGCCGCATCAAACAGTTACACACACAGCCAGGAACTTACGTTGAAAAAAGGTGTTGTTGCATCATTTGGTGGACACACCTTCGAACTCATGGGATTTGAACAATCAGCCGATGATCGTCGTTCGGTGATGTCTGCCGTTGTGAAGGTAGATGGCGCACAGAGTTATGCGCCGGCCATCAGTAAATTCACTTCGATGGGAATGAACATCGGTACCCCATCAGTGAAATCAACGTTGACAAAAGATATTTACATCACGCTTGAGCCGCCAGTGAAGCCAACAAGCGATTCAGCAAAGATAAAAGTGTTCATCAAGCCAATGATTATGTGGTTATGGATTGGTGGCGGTCTCATGGGTATCGGAACCTTGCTATCTGCATTCCCTGGTAGCCGCCGCCGCCCTACAGATCCAACTTCAGCTCCGATTGGCGTGTCGGTATGAGCGCATCGCCGGGCTCTCGCCCTGTTGCGCCGTTCATCGCAGGCGCTGTCGGAACAGTTCTGCTGTTGTTTCTTGTGGTCTTAGCGCTCGCTAAGCCGGGCAAGTCAGATTCTGCGTCGTCTCCGTTACTTGGTGAACCAGCACCCGTTGTGAAGTCCACTACGACCAACAATGAACCTTTTGATTTAGCTCGTCGTAAAGGCAGTTGGGTCGTTCTCAATTTCTTTAACTCAACATGTGTGCCGTGTCGACAAGAGCATCCGTTGCTTGTTTCGTTTGCTAAAGAACAATTGACATCAGAAGATCCAGTTGAGTTGTACACCGTGGTGAATGATGACTCTGATGGTGCCGTGAATGCTTTCTTCGAAACAAATGGCGGAGATTGGCCAGTTGTACGAGATGATGACGGCTCCATTGCTGTTGCGTTTGGTATTGCAAAAGTGCCGGAGTCTTGGGTGATTGATCCGAATGGTTTTGTGCGGCTTCGTATTTTGGGCGCACTCACCGAAGGATTTCTCGCGCAGCGACTCACTGAATTAAAGACACAGTTCGCAGGTGGATCATGAAGAAGTTGAAGTCGTGGCCCGTGTGGATGTTGATGGGGTTCCTTGTTATCGCTTTGCTGGCAGTTGGTTCCACTCGCGACGCTGGCCCGATGACACAAAGTGATCGCATTGATTCCATTACCAAACACATTGCATGCCCAACCTGCGATGGTGAAAGTGTGTATGTCTCGCGTGCAACGTCTGCAGAAAACATTCGCAAACAAGTAGCTCGTGATGTTGCTGCGGGCGAGTTATCGGACGATGAGATTATTGCTTCGATTGCTCGTACCTTCAAAGCCCAGGTACTTCTGGTTCCTCGAGCAACCGGATTCGATTCGCTCGTGTGGGTGTTACCTATTGCGGTGCTCATTTGTGCGGTTGCTGGATTGTGGGTGGCCTTTCGCCGGTGGCGCGGGCAAAACGTCTTGGGTGCAACTGATGAAGATGTTGCGCTTGTTGAAAAACTCTTGGCTGAAGACCCCACTGATGAGGAAAATGTCTGATGTCTGAAGAACTGCGTGATGAACAACAGTTCTTATTGTCATCTCTGCGTGATTTAGAGAAAGAGCGCTCAGCGGGGGACATCGATGACAACGATTACGCAGCTCTTCGCGAGGGTTACATTGCCCGAGCCGCGGCCATTACACGTGAGATAGACGGAGCACATCTTGAGAAGGTCGTCGAACCGCGTCGATGGGCACAGCGTCTCGTCGTGTCGCTTGTTGTCCTATCACTTGGCGTGGGTGCCGGCCTGGGGGTGGCGCGTAGCTCTGGTCAACGGTTACCTGGCGACTCTGCCACCGGTGGCATCGAGCAAAGCACGGCAACAATGCTGGCAAATGCGCGGCAATTGAACTTCTCTGATCCGTCGAAAGCTATAGAGATTTATTCCGAAGTCTTGAAACTGGAGCCCGATAATCCAGAGGCACTGACGTATCGGTCGTGGATTCTTGCGTTGACCGCACGTGACGCAACGGGAAGCGTGAAGCAATTGGCGCTGGCGACTGCAGTGACAGACTTGTTGCGCGCGCAAGCGGTGGACCCTGAATACCCAGATGCTCATTGCTTTTTAGGAATCGTGTATTTCCGTTTTCTAGACAACGAGGGTCTGGCACAGAAACAACTGCAAGTGTGCCAAGTGCAGAACCCGCCAAAAGAAGTGAAGGCGTTTGTTGAGGCAATCGTGAAAGAAGTCGATGCCGCTGTGAAGCGCGGCGAATAGCTTTCAGGCCACGAACTACACCGTTGGTGGGTCCCAATACTCGGCGCGCACAAATACGCCGTCTTCGCGGTGCAACACAAACAAGCTGGCCTTCTTCAGTGCACGTGGCGCGTCAGTCATGTCCATGCCGCGGCGGAACAAACCATTCACCATGTCGGGGATCACATCGCCGTGACTACACAACACTGCGTTGTCGGGCGCGTCTTCAAGCACGGCTAAGGACTTTTCAAGAGGCGAGTCTTCTTCAATGCGGGGCTCCACAACAACTGGCAGCCCGCACAGTTCGCTCAGTGGCTCCAAGGTCTGAATGCAACGCAGGTAGGGGCTAGAT
>SYAZ01000007.1 GCA_005788815.1 Actinomycetota bacterium
ACGTTCGATTACTTCTGGTGTCTTCACACGTGATTCATCGTTACGCGGGGGAACACCAGTAAGTGCATATGGAGGCTTGCCAATGTTTTCAGGCACAGTGCGCATAGGGCTGATGATTCCAGGCTGAATACGACCTTCAGTTCCTTTGTGGCAACGCTTGTACTTGCGGCCACTGCCACACCAGCACGGATCATTGGCCGCTGGCAGTGTCTCTGGTACCTGACTCATGGAGTCAAGGCTAGGGGCTGACTTGACAACTCATGGGTGACTGGAAAACAAGCGTTGCCGTCCGTATTTTCCCTGCCCACACATTGAGCGATGCGCCCAATGGGAAAGAGGAGGGATGAGTCATGGCAGATATTGGATTCGGTTCTGGACCACATACATCGGGTATTGATGACCGACTTGCGGGTCTTCGGGCCACATCTGGAGCCACCGTAACGAGCAGCCGGAAAATGAGAGTCGAACTATTTATGGGTCTTTTGATTGTGCTCTTTTCCTTTCTTCTAGTGCTGATGCTTGTGAACCAGAAATCTGCGCCCAGCACCACGCCAGCACCAAATGAAACCTCTGTGGCATCCACGCCAGAGCGGGTAGATGGATTGCTAGATGGCGAAGCCTATGTATCCGTCTCGGTTGGTGCTGGGGAGTATCCACCGGAAATGAAAGAAGGAGACACTGTGCGCGTAGTTGTCGTTCCATCTATGAACACTGATGGAATCGCACGTTCAGTTAAAGAACTTGCAGTGGTACGCAGTATTGGTAAAGCGGGAGATCTAGGAATTGAATCGGTAGTTACCTTGCAAGGACCAGAGTCTCTTGCAGTCGACATTGCCGACGCAGAAAAAGTACAACTATCAATTGTCGGAGTCGCTGTTCGATGAGTACACGTTCTATTGATATGCAAGAAATCACTCGAACCATTGCGTCGTCATTAGCTGATGACAGAGTTCGTCGACACAATAATGATTTGCCTGCTCCCACGCTTGAAGAAGAACGTCAAGTAGCACGCACAACTGCGACGCAACTCTTAGCGAATGCTCGCCAACTTGATGCGTGGGGTCTCGATGTCATCCCAGAAGTTGGTGAACGACTTATCATCGACGAAGCAATCGCCCAAGTTTTAGGCCTCGGAAAACTTGAACCGCTACTCGAAGATGATCACATTTCAGATATTCATGTGCGTGGCAATCGTCCTGTGTGGGTGAAATTGCGAAATGGGGAGCGCGAAGAACGAGAACCCATAGTTAACACTGACGGTGAATTAGTTGATCTCATCCGCCGGATAGCAGCGCGAATGGGTCATCGTGAACAGCGTTTTGATCCAGCTCATCCCGAACTCAATCTTCAACTGCCAGATGGATCACGTCTCTTTGCAGCAATGGAAGTATCAAGTCATCCCACTCTGATTATTCGACGTCACAAGTTTGATTATTCAAATTTGTCGGAACTCGTAACACGAAACATGTTGAGCATTGACGTCGCTCGATTTCTCGCAGCAGCTGTCCGCGCAAGAAAGAACATTGTTATTGCCGGAGGAACTGGGTCAGGAAAGACAACGCTATTGCGAGCGCTGTTAAACGAGATTCCTTACAACGAGCGCATCGTCACCATCGAGGATGCATTTGAACTAGGCATTGAACATTTTGAAGCGAGCCATCCGGACCATGATGCATTACAAGCTCGGGCAGCCAACATTGAGGGTCAGGGGGAGATCAACATGTCTGACCTCACCCGCATGGCTCTTCGCATGGATCCTGATCGCGTGATAGTTGGCGAAGTTCGAGGGGCTGAGGCGTTTCCCATGCTCTTGGCTATGAGCCAGGGAAACAACGGTTCGATGTGCACGTTGCATGCAGACAGTGCCCGTTCAACATTCCCCAAACTCCTTGCCTATGTATCAATGGCGTCCATGGGGCTTCCAACTGAAACTGTGAATTTATTAGTAGCTAGTGCAATTCACTTCGTAGTACACATTCAAAACATAGATGGCCGCCGACGCATTACCTCAATCATTGAAGTCACTGACGCCGAGGGCTCATCGATTATTTCAAATGAAGTTTTCTCCTACTCTCATCCAGAGTCTGCTTTCACGGCCTTACGAGCACAGACTTCAGAGGTTCTCAGTGAGTTCGGATTTCACCGGCCAACAGGTATGTCATGGTCGGCATAGTTCTTTGCGCGTTAGCCATGTTCATTGCGATTGGCGTACTCACAATCATCAGCGGCATCAGTCCCCGCATGCCGAAAATGAAAAATCTCTCGCTTCGCAATCGAGAAGTGAGTGACCAAGGTGAAATTGTCGAGGCAATTGCTACGTGGACAGAAAATTTGAGAGACACTATTGCCGCATCTGCCGGCCTGGAACAGGCAATCTTTGCAACAGAAAACTTTGCTCCTCGCGCTATTGCCGAACCAGTTAGGCGACTCGTTGCAGGACTCAGGTACGGAACATTCGAAGATGCTCTGCGGCGCTTTGCAGACGACGTGGCGCATCCGACTTGTGACTTCGTGGTTGCTGCGCTTGTCACTGCGTCTGTGCATCAGACCCGTGACCTTGCACAACTGCTAACACACCTCAGCGAATGCGCTCGTTCGGAATGCCACTTGTACATGCGAATTTGGGTATCTCGCGCTCGAATGCGAACAGCTATTCGTATTATCTCCGGTGCGGTCATAACATTTGTCCTTGGGCTACTGCTATTGAACTCTGCGTATCTGACACCGTTTATGTCAGTCGAGGGAATGCTCGTAATGGTGTGCATCGTTAGTGCATTCGTATTTGCTCTTCTGTCACTCCACAAGATGTCGAACATACGAGTACCTGCACGTTTCCTAGCTGGTCGACACATGAGGGAGCTTCTATGAAAGGTTTTACGCCGCACCCCAAAGATCTTCATGTCCTAGGTATAAATGAAAAAGAATTTGTGCGACGCGGGTTACGGACAACGTTGTTTGCCGTGCTTCTCTCGCTTTGTGTGTTTGCTCTAATTACATATTCCGTGGGCGCAGCGCTAATTCTCTTGATGCTCTTGTTACTCAGTGTTCCGGTTGCGGTTTGGGTTCACGGGGTGAAAGGTATTGAAGTAAAGGCGACCGCCAGACGATCCGACATGGATATTGCAGTTGCAGTTTTCCTTGACCTAGTAAATGTGTTGTTAGCTGGTGGAGCTGGAGCCGAGACGGCACTTCTTGCAGCTGCAGATGCTGGGGACGGATGGAGTTTCGAACAAATTCGACTTGCCATAGCTCGTGCGCAAAGTTCTCGTCGCTCCTATTGGAATTCATTGAGAGATCTCGGTGAGGAACTTGGTGTTGATTCCCTAATTGAGGTGGCACACAGTGTGCAGATAGCCGGTGAGCATGGAGGTCGTGTCCGACAGTCATTAGGTGCTCGAGCACAGGCTCTTCGTCATAAAAATCTGGCCCGTGTTGAGCACGAGGCCGAAGTACGTACAGAGCGAATGGGTCTTCCCATGGTTGTGCTCTTTATTGGTTTTGTCTTACTAGTCGGGTATCCCGCCTTCTCCGGGACACTCGGCGCGCTATGAAACAACACAAGGTCCAACAACACAAAAAAGAAAGGGGAACAACATGTCAATCACTCGACAGATGTTTCAGTATTACCAGATCCGCTTGGGTGCATCTCGTGAGATGGATCGAGAAAGAGGTGAAGTCAGTGCAACAACTGTTGTAATGACGGCGGCATTAGTGGCACTCGCAATCACCGTTGGTGCGATCATCAGCGCCCGTGTTCGCGATAAAGCCAACTCACTAAATCTGGGCTGAAGCCATTGAAGTCATTCATGAATGACAAAGGTGAAACTAGTACGCAATCTGTGTTGCTAATTCCCGTCGTCATGACGTTGTTCTTTATGGCCATTCACGTAGTGACATTGTCTCGAGCATCTCATATTGCTCAGGCGGTGTCTCTTCGTGGAGCACAGATGGCGTCGTATTCCTTTGGGTCTGAGGGAATGGTGGCATCACTCAATGAAATGGAGTTGATGGCAACTGATCTAGGTGCACGTCTTGAAGAAGTGCCTCGGGTCTACACATCAGGGGGAAAGGCGACTGCGGTTGTCACTGTTCGAGTCAGACCACTCGTACCTTTTCTCTCCACTCATATCACGAGAACTTCGTCAGTCCCACTTGAGGTATTCATGTTGCAGGATGAACGATGAATGTCAGTCGTGCTCGTGGATCAATGACCATAGAAGTTCTATTGCTAACTCCAGTTCTACTGTTGTTTACTCTGACCGCTGTGTTTGCCATGCGTTTAACAGATGCTCAGTCACGAACGCAGAGTGCAGCAGATGTCGCCGCGCGAGTTGCATCGCAATCATCATCTGTGCTCATGATTTCCCGTGGCTATTCAGCCGCTGAGGCAGATCTCTCTCGCAGCGGTCTGAAATGTAAGGGAATTAATGTTGGTATCACTCGTACATCAATTCGGGGATTATCGGCAGTCATTGCTGAAGTGCGGTGCAATGTCGACTGGACAGGACTGACACTTCTAGGGCTCTCGCAGCGTGTGGTGGTTGCACGATCTACCGAAGTGATTGATATGTACAGGAGTCGCTAGTGATCAATTATCGACACAGGGGTTCCATTTCAGCACTGGTCGTGTGCCTTGTTATTAGTGCAATAGCTGTGCTGGGTATCTCGTATGACGGTGGTCGAGTTGTGAGCAGGTATGTTGCGCTATCAGATGTTGCACAAAATGCGGCTCGAGTTGGTGCGCAACACGTTGTGGGTATTCGCGAAGGTAATCCCCGAATCAGTCGCTCTGCGAGTTCCTCTGCAGTAAAGAACTTCCTTCATAGCGAGGATGTATCGGGGGACTTTGATATGGATTCTCGTCGGGTGACTGTGCGCGTGTCTGCCGTTGTCCCAATGAAGATCCTTGGCATCATTGGTTTGCATTGGCGTACGGTGTCGGTCACTCGTTCTGCCTTACTCAGTGACCAATAATGCAGACAATCAAGCGACTTGGGCTCGGTGTGCTTCTGTGCACACTTCTGTTTGTTTCAATAGTCGTTGGTCTGTCTGCAGGAAAGAAGAGCCCTTCAGCAAATTGGCTAGACGAAAGCTTGTCGATTTCAGAAATGACTCTTCTATGCGCACTGGTCTCGGGAGTAATAACAGTGCTGTTGTTGATTGAATTATCTCTGCAGCTTTTCCGAGATGATTCTCGTTCACGATTATTGAGGCCATCTACTCTGTTGCTCGTTACCGGAACAGTGGTCGCAGCACCAGCAACTGGTGCACCGATTCAACCTGCGAAGGTTCCAAGTTTCCCAATTTCATCAGTTCTTTCGCCAGCTCTGTGCCTTGCGTTAGTGCAAAAGATTCTCCATGTTCGACGGGAACAAATCTCAGCACGAAGATACCCCCAGAGACTGACGGAGGTGAATCTTCAGGTATTAGAAGAAGTGGAACGAACAGCGAGTTTCTCAGATGTACCGAGCGCAGTGCATACCCAGGCTCTACCAAGGGAGATTTGCGAACTCTTGGATGCTGTAACGGCAACTACTGATCAGACCCCCGATTTGACCTTTGCTGTGCGTGCTACGCAACCATCCATCATCGTGCATCTCTTCGGCTATCCACTTGTGCGGAATCAAGATGGCATGACAGCAGAGTTTCGAAAAAAGAGGGCGCTGGAGTTATTGACATGGTTGTCTCTCAATCGTGATCGTGCACGCAGGTCAGCTGCCCGAACCGCAATGTGGGAAATTGCGATTCATGATTCAACATTCTCGACAGTTGTTTCAGATATGCGTCGAGGTCTTTCAGTATTAGATAGTTCCATGCCGAGTGAATCTTTGGTGCCGATCACATATAGCGATGACATCCCGCTATCAGCCAACGTAATCAGCGATGCGGAGATACTGGCGAGGACTCTGCACGCGTTTCAACAGGACGAGAATTGTGTGGAGGATGTTCTTAATTGTTTGCAGTGGTTGCGCGATGTGCCGTTCGCAGGAACGTCGTATTCATGGGCAGACCTGGATGGGAGTACAACTCGACTTGTGATTTTGGGTGTCACGGCGGCTACTGAGGTGGCACGTTGGGCGATACGACACCAGAATGCCGATGCATTAACGAGTGCTGTGCGTGCCGGCCTGCGAGTGATGCCTGGGAATGAAGAATTACTTGAGTTGCAGCGCTCCGCTCTGTCCTCTTTCTGTTCGAAAAAATAGTCAATTGTGTAGCCTGACTGCATGTTCGGACGTAAAGCACCAGAAATGATTTCACCAGAACAGGCATTAGTTGGTCGTACAGACCAAACCATGCCTGTGCCGGAAGCGCACTATGTGAATGGCGCATCGCTGACTGGTCCGTGGCCAGTTCACATGGACACTCTGGTTGTTGGCATGGGTTGCTTCTGGGGTGCAGAGCGCATCTTTTGGCAAACA
>SYAZ01000033.1 GCA_005788815.1 Actinomycetota bacterium
GTGGAACCAGTGGGAACTCGGAATCGCAATACCTGACCTGGACCGCCCGTTAGGCCACGATCGCGCGAATAACCGTCGTAACCCTGCTTGCCAGTTTCTTTGGAACGTGCCTGAATTTGCTCGGCTGAAAGATCACACCAATATGCGTTGCCTTGTTCAAAAAGTTTGTGTGCTGCCGCCACATGCAGTGCTGCGTTCTGGCTCTGAAAGTACGGACCTTCGAATTGAGGGTGCGACGAATCAATGCCCAACCACGAGAGCGCATCAACGATGCCCTGTGTCCACTCAGGGCTATTACGTGATTCGTCTGTGTCTTCTATACGCAGCACAAAGGTGCCCCCGGTACGCAATGCCAACGCCCAGTTGTAGAGGGCCGTGCGCGCGCCACCCACATGGAAAAACCCCGTGGGTGATGGAGCGAAGCGATAGCGAGGGACATGAGTCATACTTCTTCAGGTTAGTGGCGACAGGCGTAGAGCCTCGTGAGGGCTAGGTTGATTTCATGGATGGCTTCACACAGACCGATCAGTTAAATGTTCTTGGAGAACGGCTACAAACATGTTGCACGTCTCCCCTTACTGGTTATTACCGCACTGGCTGCTGTGAAGTAGGTGGCGATGACACTGGCGTACATGCAGTGTGCGCGATCATGACAGATGAGTTTCTCGCGTTTTCAAAAGATGCGGGAAACGATTTGTCTACCCCAATGCCTCAATACGGCTTTGCTGGTTTGAAAGCCGGAGACCAATGGTGCCTGTGTGCACCTCGTTGGCAAGAGGCCTACGAAGCAGGAAAAGCGCCTCAGGTAAAATTACACAGCACTCACATGGCTGCTGCAGAGTTTTGCGACATGGACGCGTTACGCGACCACGCAATTGACTTGTAACTAGTTCTAACTACTTAGCGCTTCAACGATTCATGGGTAAAGCCCATGAGAAGCGCACCATCACCAGTGATTGATGCACCAATGCCGTGAACAGCAGGGAGTAGTTGTTCACAGAAGAAACGAGCTGTCGCCACTTTGGCAGCAACTGTTTCTGCATCGATGTCTGATGCTTCAAGAACCAAGAGTGCTGATTCAGCTAATACGTAGCCACCAACAAGCGTGGACAACTGGCGTAGGTATGGCGTTGCACCAGAAAGAACTGCTACCTGATCTTTGCCGCGCTCGAGCAACCACTGCGTAGTAGTGCGCGTTGCCTTCAATGCGCTCATCAATGACTCGGCGGTTTCAGACAACTGCGAATGCTTGGAAAGACGCGAATCGATTGCAGCGATCTCGTCGAACAAGCCGGCGACGACTGCGCCACCTTTCATGCCCAACTTGCGACCAACGAGATCCATTGCCTGAATGCCGTTCGTGCCTTCGTAGATGGTGGTGATGCGGGCATCGAGATAATGCTGTGCAACACCGGTCTCTTCGATGAAACCCATACCACCATGAATCTGCACTGCAATACCAGTGAGTTCAACTGCCATGTCTGTTCCCCAGCCCTTTGACAATGGTGTGAGTAGAGCTGCCATGTCGGAGGCCTTTTCACGCTCTGCAGCATCGGGGTGATGCGCAGCAGTGTCGAGACATCCGGCATTCCAATAAATGAGACGACGCAGAGCTTCAATAGTGGACTTCATCGTCACCAACATGCGCTTCACGTCTGGATGATCGATGATTGGCGACGATTCACCTGCTGGCGCTCCGGGTGCACGACCTTGACGACGTACGACTGCGTAATCAAGTGCCTGCTGGTATGCACGTTCTGCAATAGACAAACCTTCAAGACCCACGCCAATGCGAGCCTGGTTCATCATCGTGAACATGTACGACATGCCGTGATTCTCTTCACCGATGAGATACCCGATTGCACCACCATTGTCACCGAACGACAACACACACGTGGGGCTTGCCTTAATGCCGAGCTTGTGCTCAATGGAAACACAATTGACATCGTTGCGTTCACCGAGTGAGCCGTCAGCAGTGAGAAGGAACTTTGGAACAATGAAGCACGAGATACCTTTTGTTCCTGCTGGCGCATCGGGAGTACGAGCAAGCACCAAGTGAACGATGTTGTCGGCCATGTCGTGTTCGCCAAAGGTGATGTAGATCTTTGTGCCAGAGATTGAATATGTGCCGTCGGCATTCTTCACTGCCTTCGTACGCACAGCACCAACATCGGAGCCTGCATCAGGCTCGGTGAGATTCATCGTGCCTGTCCACTCACCAGAGATCATCTTTGGCAGATACGTCATGCGTTGCACTTCGTCTCCGTGATGCATGATTGCGTCGATCGCGCCTTGCGTGAGCAACGGCGCCATAGCGAGAGCCATGTTGGCTGAGTTCATGATTTCCTGGATGGCGATATTGACAACCCACGGAAATCCACCGCCGCCCAATCCAGGATCAAAACCAACTGCTCCCCAACCAGCTTCGACATATGCCTGATACGCCTCTTTGAAACCTGGCGGAGTGGTGACCGAGCCATCGGCATTGCGGTGACTACCCACTTTGTCGCCAACAGAGTTCAGTGGAGCGAATTGATTCTCAAAGAAACGAGCTGCTTCGGAAAGCATCTCACCCACTACCGAAGTATCGACGTTTGCAAAATGCGGTAGCGAGGTGATGTCGTTCAGGCGACAGAATTTTTCGAGAACGAAATTGATGTCGCCAAGTGGTGCTGAGTAAATAGTCATTGTGCAAATCCCGTCAGTGAACGCCATTGTGTAGCAAATTGTGACATCACATCTTCTGGAGACATACGCAGAGTTGATTCAGGAATCATGTCTGCGATATCGCGACCCTCTTTGTAATGGTGCACAGCATTTCCCACACCATGAAACAGTTCTTTACGAACAGACACCAAATCACTCGGCGGAGAATCTGAGAGAAAACCCCACATGGCAAGTGCCAAGTTGAGGTCATGCACCATAGGTGCACGGCCAAACAATGAAGCGCGACGCAAGGCAATCAACGAACAACCACGCAACGCATCTTCTTTGTGCTCACCTGCAGCAACACGAATACGCGATTCAGCTCGCTTAGCCAACGTGATGATGTAGCCCTGATCTGGCCCCTGATACCCGAGACGCTCACCTGTTGGCTGACGACCCTCAATCTCGCCAGGGCGACCTGGGGACCAACCAGCCGGTGAAAAGTCGGGAGACTCGTATGACCTCAGCGTTTCAACGGGAGGTACTGGGGCGAAGCGGGGA
>SYAZ01000034.1 GCA_005788815.1 Actinomycetota bacterium
CAGCAGAGTATTCGCGACCTTGCGCGGTCTGCAGGCGTTTCAAATCCGTATCTGTCTCAAATTGAACGAGGCATCCGGCGGCCATCTGCCGACATCTTGCAGCAGATTGCACGTGCCCTAGAAATCTCAGCTGAGACTTTGTATGTGAGGGCTGGAATTTTGGATGGGACGCCACCCGAGACAAGCAGCGTTCCTGAAGCCATCAACAATGATGAGCGCCTCTCTGCCGAGCAGAAGCAGAGCTTGCTGTCGGTCTATCGCTCATTTGTGGGTAGCCAGGAAACAACTGCCCCTGTCGCTGACCCTCAGTAGGGGAATCAGAACACCTCTAGATAGGTTGATTATCTCATGCGTCGTGTAGCAGTTCTCTCTCTTCACACATCTCCACTGGCTCAGCCAGGTATTGGCGACGGTGGCGGAATGAATGTCTACGTGCGCGAACTTGTATCGGCACTTGCTCATGCTGGAGTGGATTGCACTACGTATACGCGTGCATGGCGCGATGACTTGCCAACAGAAATCAATGTCGAGCCAAATCACAAGGTGGTGCATATTCCTGCCGGCGCAGTGGACATGCCCAAAGGTGATCTGCTTTCTGTAGTTCCTGAGTTCACAGACGGAGTTCTTCGCCACATCAATGCCAACGGCGGCACCGATGTCATTCATGCCAATTACTGGCTCAGTGGTTTAAGTGGCCACACACTGAAGCACGAACTCGACGTTCCTCTTGTCAGCACATTTCACACGTTTGCGCGAGTGAAGGCACTGGGCGGTGACCCTGAATCTGAATTGCGCGAACAAGCCGAAACAGATGTCATTGGTTGTTCCGATGTGATCTGTGTGAGTTGCACCGAGGAAGAGCGCCAGTTCATTGAGTTGTACGGCAACCCTCCTGGTACTACTGAAATTGTTGCACCCGGCGTGGAGCATGCCTTTTTTGCACCAGGCGATAAGCGTGGCGCACGCAAAGCTCTTGAGTTAGGTGACGGACCAGTGTTGTTGTTCGTCGGGCGTATTCAGCCGTTAAAAGGTGCCGATGTTGCGGTGCGATCACTTGCTGAACTGAACAGACCAGACGCAACACTTCTTATCGTCGGTGGCGCCAGCGGCATAGAGGGCGAAACCGAGATTGCCCATGTGCATGCGTTGATGCAAGAACTCAAAGTAGAAAATCAAGTTCGTTTCGTTGCGCCTCAAGCACACCATATTTTGTCTACGTACTATCGCGCGGCAGACGTTGTACTAGTGCCAAGTCGCAGTGAGAGTTTTGGTCTTGTTGCATTAGAGGCCGCAGCGTGCGGAACACCTGTTGTGGCAAATGCAGTGGGTGGTTTGCTCACCATTGTCGAGCATGGACGAACTGGGTTCTTAGTCCCAGATCGTCAACCTGAAATTTTTGCTCGCCATATCGCAAATATCTTGGACGACCCTGCATTGTCTGTGCGCATGTCGCACGATGCTGCAGAACGCGCAAAGGGCTATACATGGAGTTTTGCTGCTGCTCGACTACGGCGCGCATACACAGACATCACTTCTCGTGATCGTGTGGTGTGCGAGTAAATTCATGAGTGAATTATTCAGCAACTCCGATGTAGCCGTTTTCGAACGACGAATTACTGAATGGCTTTTTGCTATGAAAGAACGCAACGAAGCGATCGTTGCTGTGGACATAGACCAAGAAAACAGCCATCGTTGGTATGTGCGATTGCGTGGCGAAGAAAAAGAGTTCACAACTGTGTGGCTCACATTGGGTCAACGCACTCTGCGATACGAAACGTACGTTATGCCTGCGCCCGAAGAGAACGCAGAAGCTTTGTATGAGCATGTCTTGCGCAGAAATGAATCCTTAGTTGGTGCTCATTTTTCTATCGGCGTTGAAGATGCAATCTTCTTGCGTGGTGAGTTGCCTTTACGTTTGGTTGATGAACCAGAACTCGACCGCGTGGTAGGAACGTTGTACGCCACTGTGGAACGCGTGTTTCCTGCGATTATTCGCATTGGCTTTGCCAGCAAGTTCGCTGACTAAATCTGCCCCAGCAAGCATTTCGCCTCCACATTCACAGTGCTGGGGACGGAAAGGTCGGGGAAGTCAGTTCCGTCCTCGGCGTCCACCCCATTAGTCTCGTTGCATGACTTCACACACCTCACGACTTGTCGTTATCGGCGGCGGCAACATGGGTTCTGCCCTGGTGGGTGGGCTTGTGCAGAGTGGGTGGGATCCTTCCACCATCACGGTTGTAGAGATTGATGTCGCCAAATGCGCACAGTTGGAAAAAGATCTTGGTGTGCGCACGAGCAACGTTGTAGTTGCTGGCGATGGCGCACTCATCGCTGTGAAACCAGGCGATGTTGTGGGTGTATGTGCGCAAGTTGCTGCAACCGGAACACCGCGAGTGTTGTCTATCGCTGCTGGTATTTCCGTGGCCACATTGCAACAGGCCGTGGGGAACACAGTTGTTGCGGTGCGCGCAATGCCGAACACGCCCGCATTGGTAAAAGAAGGTGTCACCGCTATCTGTGGAAGCAGTGCATGTACTGAAGAAGATTACGTATGGGCCGAATCGTTGCTGTCTGCTGTCGGACTAGTGGTGCGTGTTCCTGAATCGCAGATGGATGTGGTCACCGCAGTTGCTGGTTCTGGTCCTGCATATATTTTCCTCATGGCTGAAGCTCTGTTGGCCTCTGCGATCGCAGAGGGGTTACCTCACGATGTCGCTGAGGTCATGGTGCGTCAGTTGTTTCGTGGATCGGGAATCTTGTTGGCCGACTCGCCCGATAGCCCAGCTACCTTGCGTGAAAAGGTGACCTCACCAAATGGAACGACGGCTGCCGGATTGGCTGTTTTTGAAGAGTCGAAACTTCGTGAAATCGTGCACAACGTGGTGAAAGCAGCCGCTGCACGTAGCGCTGAGATGGGCAAAAAGAGGCATTAAAAATTCCTTCGGTGGTTTTCACTTTTTGTGGCCATGGGGAGTATGTTTAGTGACACAGGTCACCGATGGTGGGAAACCAGCATCGGGAGTCGCGCTCAGCAATGAGCTGCGCCGAGAGGGCTGGTGCCGTCGGGGGGTTGGCACCAGCCCTCCCGTATGTCTGGGCTCATGTTGCAGTGCGTGAATCTCAAATCTGTTCTTACTCAATAAGGTGAAGTTATGCATTCGCACGTATCTCTACTCACTGACTACGGATTACACGATGAGTTTGTTGGCGTCATGAAGTGCGTGATTACAGATCTTGCTCCGCATGCGCGCATTACAGACATCACTCACGGCATTCCTGCATTCGATGTTCGCGCCGGTTCACTTGCGCTTGCTCGCGCCATTCAGTATGTGCCGCCTGGAATTGTGATTGCAGTTGTTGACCCAGGTGTTGGTTCAAATAGACGCGCAATTGCTATTGAAGTTGCTGGCGGTCGAGGTGTTCTCATTGGCCCTGATAACGGACTTCTTGCATCGGCAGCCGCAATGGCTGGCGGCGCAGAACGAGTGTTTGAACTTTCAAATGAAGATCTGCACATTGAGGCGCCTGGTACAACGTTTGCTGGTCGCGATATTTTTGCACCGGTGGCAGCGCACTTATGCAATGGCGGCGCAATCGAAGACGTAGGACTAGAAATTGATTCAGCAACCGTGATGCCAGGACTTGTTCCGATTCCCACAGTCGAAAAACATGATTCATATGGCGATGGATTGCGTTGTGAAGTCACGTGGGTCGATGTCTACGGAAATTGTCAACTCAATGTTGGGCCAGATGAAATCGCTCAATTTGGAACCACTGTTCGACTTGTCATGGGCGACGATGTTCGTAGTGCACGCGTTACTTCCCATTTTGCTGAGATTGATGGTGGCGCCATAGGGGCCGTTGTCGACTCATACGGCATGGTGGCCTTGGCTGTCGATCGTGGGTCTGCCGCTGAAACCTTGCGACTCAGCGCAGGAGATGCCGTATTGGTCTTTACGGGCTCTGGCGACGGTCAGACATCTGCCGTCAGTATCCGCTCAGCGAAGTAGTGTCTGAACTGTGCGACCAGCGACAACCTTGACAATTGCTTTGCTTATCGGAGTCATCATGGCTGCTGGCATTGTCAACTTACTGTTTATGAAATAGGGCGTCTTTCATGAATCTTTCACTCATTATCGACGGACACCCTGATGATGCACCAGCGCTTATTTCCCGCGGGCGAGTCACTGCATACGGTGCATTGCGTCAGCAAGTGGCCAGCATGCGCGGTGCCCTTACTCGCGATGGGGTGGGCAAAGGCGATGTCGTTGCGTTGCTATGTGGAAACAGCCGATACTTCGTGGTGTCGTACCTTGCCGCTATTGGTATTGGTGCAATTGTTTCTCCATTGAATCCCACGAGTCCCGCTCCGGAAATTGAGAGCGAACTCAATGTTGTGAAACCAACTGTTGCTGTTGTTGAACCATCTGCTGTTGCTGCATGGCTTCAAATTCCGTCTGACACTCGCAATGCCGTGCGAATAGTGATTGCGACGGAAGGGCACGATATTGCTGGCGCGAGAACAATTAATGATTACTTACAGGGCGATACAGCACCAATAGTTGACGTAGAAGCAACGCATCCGGCTGTATATATGTTTACGAGCGGTACGGCAGGCTCACCCAAGGCTGCTGTTCTCACTCATAATAATTTGCTCACGAATATTCACCAGGCAAATGTTGCTGAGCACCTCGTCGCCGACGATGTCACATTCGGCATACTGCCGTTGTTTCATATCTTTGGTCTCAATGTAGTTTTGGGAACCACGCTTGCTTCTGGTGGTTCAGTTGTTCTGGTGCAACGTTTTGATCCTGTTGCAACAATGGAAACAATTAATGATCGTGGCGTCACTGTTATGCCTGGTTCTCCAAACATGTGGATGGCGCTTGCACAAATGGAGCATGCAACACCATACGGATTCGCTGGCGTGCGGCTTGCACTTTCTGGCGCAGCTAAGTTGCCCGAGCAAATCAGCCATTCCATGAGTGCGCGTTTTGGCCTGCAAATTCAAGAGGGTTACGGACTCACCGAGGCTGCACCTGTAGTGACTACCTCAATTGGTATGACCTGGACCCCTGGTTCCATCGGTCGACCAGTTCCTGGAATTGAGTTACGAATCGTTGACGAAAATGGGGGAGACGTCCTACTCGGCGATAGCGGCGAGATATGGATTCGTGGCGAAAACATCTTTGCTGGGTATCTCAATGATCCTGAAGCAACTGCGCGAGTTCTCACTCCGGACGGCTGGCTGCGTACCGGTGACATTGCAATTGTCGATGAAGATGGCCACTTGTACATGGTGGATCGTATAAAAGATCTCATCATTGTTTCTGGATTCAACGTGTTCCCTGCAGAAGTCGAAAGCGTGCTTTCTGCGCATCCTGATGTTGCAGAAGTAACCGTTGTTGGCACACCGCACCCACACACTGGTGAAGCAGTTCGTGCATACATTGTGGCGCGCAATGGTGTGCATCTTGATGAAGATGCAATCATCGATTACTGCCGAACAAAACTGGCTCGATACAAATGTCCGTCGAAGATTTTGTTTGTTGAAACTCTTCCACGCAATATCAGCGGGAAAGTACAACGCTTCGCTTTGAAGTAGTTGCACGCGTGGCGTTACTTGCCACGAGGAAACCAATAAACAAAATGCTGATGCCTACCAAGAGGGTGATGGCAAACGCGGTGTCTGCACCAAGACGCCCAGAGAATGTGCCACTTGCAGACAATGTTGCTGCGCCGAGCGCAATGAAGATGTTGCCGAGAGCCAACATGCGTGGAGAAGAAACGTTGCGCGTGGCAGTGGCGGTGAGCGCAGGGTTTGCCCCACGCAGCACGCGATAGGCGGACCACAGCGCGCCAACAAAAATGATGGTGGCGGGAATAGCAGAACCCACAGCAGCCAAGACGCGGGGAAGCGGGTCAAACACGTCGCTGCCTTTCGGCAACTCATTCGGAGAGATGATGCTGTTCATGGGCGCAATAAGAATGACGCCGGCTGAGAACCCGCTGAAGACAAGCAAGATGCGGGTGGTAACTCGACCCGCTCGCGGCCCCGCCAACAGAAAAATGGTGCCAAGGGCAAGCCACGGAACATTGACGACGGCACCGAGCAAGAAAAAGACACGAAAAGACATTTCGCTCCACCCTCGTGCCTCGCCCCACCATAGGGAAAAGGAAGCCATGGCAAACAGGGCCATGGCAATTGTCCATGCCAATTCATGGGGGCGATGGCGCCTCAGCCAGCGATCCCAGGTGCTGAGACCAAAGGCGACAGCGATAAGGGCAGAGGCGGCAGCAAGAGCCGTGTTCAAGGTCACGGTATGAAAGGCTAGGGGCAGCCCAACGGAGTTCGTGAAACGGTGCACGAAGCAATAGCGTGGGGTTGCATGTCGGACTCCCCCCGCCGCCGAATTCCAGAAGCCGCCCTCGGGCGTCTGCCTATCTATTTGCGCATCCTCGTCGACCTCGGCACCGAGAATGTTGCGCAAGTGTCAAGCGAGCAACTCGCAGAACTAGCAGCTGTCAATGCAGCCAAGGTGAGAAAGGATTTGTCGTATCTCGGCACCTACGGCACCCGCGGCGTTGGCTATGAAGTGCAGTTCTTGATGTACCAAATTCAACGTGAACTTGGGTTGAACCAGTCATGGCCAATCGTGATTGTCGGAGCAGGCAACTTGGGTCAAGCACTCGCTAATTTTTCTGGCATCGCAGAACGTGGTTTTCACATTGTCGGAGTCGTGGATAAAGACGAATCAAAGATCGGAACTGTCGTTGGTGGCGTTCGCGTCAAGCACGTCGACGAATTAGCAAGCATTGTCCAGTCAAAAGCTGTGAACATTGGCATCATCGCCACCCCCGCACAACACGCTCAAGAAGCAGCCGATGCCCTGGTGCGCGCTGGGGTGGGGTCCATCATGAACTTTGCTCCTACAGTGTTGGCTGTGCCACGTGGAGTCAATGTTCGAAAAGTTGATCTGGCACTTGAACTCCAGATCTTGAGTTACTACGAACAAACCCGCAACAACGGTTTACGAGCTGTTCCCACGGGTGAGCACTCAGATTCGGTTAGCGCGTAACCATCATGTCCATCGTTGTCATCGGCCTCAACCATCGAACTACTCCAGTAGATCTTTTGGGCAAGGTAATGATTGCTGATGCTGCACTTCCAAAAGCGTTGCACGCACTATCAGTGCGCGACGACATTCGTGAAGCAGTCATTGTTTCTACATGTAATCGAACAGAGATTTACGCAATCGCCGAAAGGTTCCACGGGGCATATACAGACATTCGTGATTTCATTTGTGAAACGAGCGGCGTGTCACCTGAAGAAATATCTGCGCATCTCTACAGCCAGCATGACGACGACGCCATTGTGCATTTGTTTGAAGTTGCAGCAGGCCTTGATTCTGCCGTGCTTGGTGAGACTGAAGTATTAGGCCAAGTGCGCCACGCGTGGGATGTTGCAATGAACGAAGGTTCATCGCGTAGTGCACTCAACTTGTTATTCCGTTACGCCCTGGAAGTAGGAAAGCGCGCACGCACTGAAACTGGAATTAGCAAGTCAACTGCATCTGTTTCGCATGCAGCAGTGGAAATGGCTGAAGAGATTCTTGGTTCTTTGGTCGGCAAGAGCGTTCTTGTTGTTGGTGCTGGTGAAATGGGTGAAGGTGTTGCAACCGCTTTGTCTCGTGCAGGTGTTGCAACAATGACTGTTGTAAACCGCACCGAGTCACGTGGGGAAGCGCTGGCCGAAAAGGTAGGAGCGCGTGTGTGCTCTTTTGATTCATTAGAAACTGAACTCGCGAGTGCCGACGTTGTCTTGGCGTGCACAGGCGCAGGAAATTGCATCATCGATTTTGATTTGGTCTCGCGCACTCGCACAGATGAAAATCGTCCGGTACTGATTGTGGACATTGCTTTACCGCGAGATGTAGAGCCAACAGTTGCAACTATTGAGAATGTCACGTTGCGTGACCTTGATGATCTCAGTCAATGGGCACAACGCGGCATCGAACAGCGTGCATCTGAAATAGATCAGGTGCGCAGCATTATTTCTGATGAAGTGGAACGCTTCACTCTTGATCAGGCACAACGCCAAGCAGCCCCACTCGTTGCTCAATTGCGAGAAGTAGTTGAGTCAGTGCGTGTCGCTGAGATAGAGCGTTTCACTGGCCGGCTTACAGACCTCACCCCAGAACAGCGTGAGGTGGTTGAATCAATCACTCGCGGCATTGTCAATAAAATGCTTCATACACCGTCTGTCCGCCTGCGAGAAGCAGCCGGAACCCCACAGGGAGAGCGTTTGTCAGCTGCGGTGCGAGATTTGTTTAATCTCGACTGAATACATCTATGACACAACTTCGGATTGCGACTCGCTCGAGTGCTCAGGCACGAACTCAAGCAGAGAATATCGGCGCACTCATTGAGCGCATGTCCCCGGGTGTTTCTGTTAAATATGTGTTTGTCGATACGCACGGAGATGTAAACCAAACCACTCCACTTCACCAAATGGGTGGACAGGGCGTGTTCGTAAAAGAAGTGCAACGTGCTGTTGTCGATGGAGCTGCCGATATTGCTGTGCATTCTGCAAAAGATTTGCCATCACAAACTGCGGACGGTTTGGTGATTGCCGCAGTGGGGGAACGTCGTACACCAAACGATGCACTTATTGGTAGATCATTAGACGATCTTGCCACGGGCGCAACTGTTGCGACTGGCTCGGTGCGACGCCGTGCTCAATTGATGCGTATGCGTCCCGATTTAAAATTTGTTGACCTTCGTGGAAATATTCAGACTCGATTGTCAAAGATTCCAGATGGTGGAGCCATTGTGATGGCCGTTGCTGCACTTGAGATTTTGGGCATGACTGAGCACATTGCACAGATGCTCGACATTGATGTTGCTGTGCCGATGGTTGGTCAAGGTTCGGTGGCCGTCGAAGCGCGATCAGATGACAAGACAACATGTGAAATTTTGTCTGCGATAGATCATCTGGCGAGTCGATATGCCGTGGAAACCGAACGTGCATTCCTTGCTGAACTCGGCGCCGGCTGTTCATTGCCAGTGGGTGCGCATCTCACAAAAGATGGTATGTTCCACGCGTTCATGGCAACCGATGATTGTTCTGATTCAGTACAACTAGTTGGTTCAATTGGTGACACAGACGACAATCTTGCTGTTGGCATTGCAGCAGCGCACGAATGTCGCACTCGCTTGGCAGAAGTTACAGAGTAAATGTCTACTTCGCTTGAAGGCAGATCTGTAGTCATCACTCGTTCGATTGCGCAGAACGAATCATTACGCCGACTGCTAGAAGCTCGTGGCGCGCGAGTTGTTGAAGTACCACTCATTGCTGTTGTTGAACCAGACGATGAAGGTCGCGAACGCGATGAAGTGCTTCAGCGGTTTGAAGATTTTGATTGGATTGTCGTGACATCACCAAATGGTGCAGATCGTGTGGCGCCCTTTCTTTCTGCCGCACATGCAGCAGGCGATGCACAGCGTTTTCCTCTGTTAGCCGCCGTAGGTGAAGCCACTGCGCGTTCGGTGGGTACACCGGTCGCATTGTGTGCTGAACCCGCCAGAAGCGATGTCTTGGCACAGCAGTTTCCTGAAGGCAGTGGAACAGTTCTTGTCGTGCAGGGAAATTTGGCTGACAGTCAATTGAGTGATGACATTGAAGCAAAAGGCTGGACAGTGACACGCGTTGTTGCATATCGCACAGTTCATCTGCGCCCAACAAAAGAGATGATGCTGCCAGCACTTTCGGCTGATGTTTTGTTACTTGCATCAGGCAGTGCAGCAAACGCATGGTTCGACGCATTTGGTGCCACAACTCCGCCGTATGTGGTAGCAATGGGCCCAAGTACAGCCAAAGTTGCTGTCAATCTGGGTCTTGAAGTATCTGCAATAGCGTCGGAACAGACTCTGGACTCGCTCATCGAGACTGCTGAACGGGTGATTAGCCAATAACCTGAAGACGATGTTTCCCGTATCGCGCCCCCGACGACTTCGTACCACTGGTGCAATGCGTGAACTAGTGGCCGAGACCAGGTTGCATGTGTCAGATCTTGTAGCGCCACTCTTTGTACGCGAAGGAATCTCGTCTCCACAACCGATTGTTTCATTGCCAGGCGTGATGCAGCACACCGTCGCATCACTTGTTCAAGAAGTACAAGAGTTGCGTGACCTCGGAGTGAAGGCAATCATTTTGTTCGGAGTTCCTGCATCCAAAGACGACATCGGGTCTGGTGCGTTTGATGCAAACGGCATTGCTCAAGTTGCGCTTCGAGCCCTACGCAACGCAGTGGGTGACGATGTAGTGCTTATGGCAGATTTATGCGTTGATGAATACACCTCACATGGGCATTGCGGAATTGTCGGAGCTGATGGTGAAGTTGACAACGATGCAACTCTCGAGATTTATTGCAAGGCTGCAGTTGCCCAGGCTCAGGCAGGTGCGCACGTTGTAGCACCGAGCGGCATGATGGATGGCCAAGTGGGCGCAATTCGTTCCGCGCTCGATGATGCCGGATTCGAACATGTTGCGATCATGGCGTACTCAGCAAAGTATGCCTCTGCGCTCTACGGGCCATTTCGTGATGCAGTCGATGTTCAGATTGTGGGCGGCGGCCATCGCAAGGGGTACCAACAAGATTGGCGCAATGCGCGTGAGTCCATGCGGGAAGTATTTGAAGATATTGAACAAGGTGCAGACATCGTGATGGTGAAACCTGCACTTGCATATCTTGATGTCATTGGTCAGGTCCGTGCATCAGTCGATCATCCTGTTGCTGCGTATCACGTCAGTGGTGAGTACTCCATGATTAAAGCAGCTGCTGAAAAAGGTTGGATTGATCATGACGCGGTTGCAATGGAACATCTCACTGCAATCAAACGCGCAGGCGCCGACATCATTTTGACATATCTCACGCGTTGGTTCGCTGAGAACGCAACAAAGTAGGTCTTTTGTGACTAATGCAATTCCATTGTGTGATGCGACTGCATGTGTGCAGGCTGGTTGCACAGCGACAGTGTGTCGTGGCCTAGGTATTCCTTCGAACCAATTAGTTTTTGAACGTTCTGCGCGCGCAATCCCAGGTGGTGTCAATTCATCTATTCGTGCTTTCAAAGCAGTGGGCGGAACGCCGTACATCGTGTCTTGGGCAAACGGTGCTTATGTCTACGACGTAGAGGGCAATGAACTCATTGACCTTGTGCAGAGTTACGGAGCCATCATTCTTGGGCATGCGCATCCAAAAGTGACAGAGGCAATCAGGTCTGCAGCTGGTGACGGTACGTCATATGGCGCGCCCACTCCGCGAGAAATGAAATTAGCCGAAGCAATTGCTGAGCGTGTTCCGTCGTGTGAACGTGTTCGCTTTATGAACAGCGGAACCGAAGCCACAAGTACAGCAGTACGACTTGCCCGTGGTGCAACTGGTCGCAAACGCATTGTCACTTTTCATGGCAACTTTCATGGCGCTACAGATGCCCTGTTAGCAGCAGGTGGAAGTGGAATTGCAACATTGGGACTTCCAGGCACGGCAGGAGTGCCCGAAGAAGCCGTTGCAAATACTTGGGTACTGCCATACAACGTTGTTCCAACGCTTGACGAAGATGTAGCCGCAGTGTTTGTTGAACCTGTTGCCGCAAACATGGGTCTTGTTGCGCCAGTGCCTGGGTTTCTTGAAGGACTTCGTGCCGAATGTGACCGCGTTGGTGCGTTACTTGTGTTCGACGAAGTAATCACCGGATTCCGTTTAGGAACAGGTGGAGCACAAGGTAAGTACGACATTCGTCCTGATCTCACATGCTTTGGAAAAGTGATTGGCGGTGGCTTACCTATTGGTGCAGTGGGTGGACGCAAAGACATCATGGAAAATCTCACCCCATTGGGTTCGGTGTTTCACGCTGGAACATTGGCTGGCAATCCTTTAGCAACTGCAGCGGGTCTTGCTGCACTCAATGAACTCACAGACGATGTATATATGGAATTGTCGGCACGTACACGGCATGTTGCTTCCATGTTGCGCGATGCCTGTGCATCAGCGGGTATCGACGCAATCTTTCCTGTGGTGGGAACGCTTGCAGGTATGTATTTTGGAAATGCACTCGGCGGCAAAACGCCAACTAACTTTCAAGAAGCCTGTACAACAAGCGAAGAAACGTACGCCAAGGTATTCCACGCACTTCTATCTGCTGGCGTTGCACTTGCACCAGGTGCCTACGAATCTTTGTTTGTTGGTCTCGCCCATACAGACGAAGTTGTGACACAACTTGCAGAGCGTGTTGCTGTGGGTTTACAGGGGATTAACCGTTGAGTAGACGCATCCTTTTCGCCTCTCTTGCAATCTTGCTTGTGGGTGTTGTTCTGGTGTCACAGCGTGGGGGAACAAAGGTCGTAACACCCACTGCGGTGCTGCACAAAGTAGATCTGATTGCAAGTGTGGACGGCATCAATCTTGACGCTGCATGGTCACAAGATGGAAAAGTTACTTCTGGTGGTGCTGCCAGATTGTCGCTAGATGATTTGCGTACATTGACAATTCTTGAAGGAACAATGACTGCTGAATTCGGCGATGTTCAACCGTGTACCGATTTCGTCACTCCGAATGCGTGCGTGTTGTTTGCAGACATGTTGGGCGAAGCAGTGGTGTGGTTTGCCCTTGTCTCGGCAGACACAGCGACGCCTCGAGAATTTGTGACACTGCCTGGATTAATCGATATGCAAAACAACGGCAACGAAGGCATTCTTCGTAATGGTTGGATAGTAAACCTTGCTTCGCCTGTGAAACGTAACTGCGAGAAAGAAGACGGAGACACGTCGTCATTGCGTGATTTCATAACGCGATTCCCAGATACAAAAAGTTCTGCAGTAGTAAATCTTCTGACGGACAACGTTGTGTCCGTGAAGTGTTTGTAACTAAGAGTTATTTACCGATTGAAGCGCGGGGCTCTGTGCCAACTGCGCCAGGCTTTGCGGCAAGCATGGCGAAGTCTTTTTCAATGGTGTCAAAACTTGTGGAGCCTGCTTCGAGGCCTAAGAAAATTTCTGATTCTGGTGAACACCAGGCCTCATACTCTTCTGCCCACTCTTCACTCTTCGGATCTGCACCGCTTTTTTCATACCGTGTGTAACACACAACAGAAAGTATTTCTGCTTCGGTGAGAGCACCGCCCGCTTTCTCACCTTGCATCGGCATGGGGTTTCCGTTGTATGAGAGTGTTGCGTGCGCGCCACCTTCACGGTTTGGGTCGCCGTATGTCTTGATGTCAGCAGCTGCGTATTTCTGGCTTCCGCTGTAAACGAAGTTCAACATGTCTTCAATATGAGGGAAAGTTTTCAACACCTCACCCTGATACAAAACTCGTCCGGCTCCACCAGCGCCGTCGGCACCGTGACAACCTGCGCATGATCCGTAGACAGTTGCACCGATAGATATCGGGCCGGCAAGAACTTTCTCTGCTGGCTTCAATGCAATGAGATACAACGCAGCCCATGCAGGCAACATTGCAAGACCTGCCATTGCCCAAAATGGAATCTTCTTACGTGACTTGGCTGCCACAACATATGGAGGATCAGGAACAACCGGTTTTGGTGCAGGTGCTTCTGTTGCTTTCGCAGGTGTGGCAGGGGTTGCGACTGCTGGGGTCGACGATGGGGCGCTATCACCAGAGGCATCGCTAGGCGCTTCTGCGCGACGTGCCTTGGAGCGATTCAGAAGGTGCTCGGGAATCTCGGTCACTGCTCTTTACCTCTCGGGGAGACCATGGAAGATCTCGTCATGGAGCGGAAGTGCTCTCTGATTCGAGGTCTTGCCTCCACGATAGACAAACAAAGGTGTTCGAGAGGAATCATTGGCATCAGTTTGCTCGTGACTCATGTCGTGGGCGACGGGAGAATGCCTTGTGCGATTGTGCATTTAGAGCTCAAAAGTACGACCTTGCGGAAGCTGTGAAGCGCACAAAAGCACAACCTCTGATTGGTCTCGACGATTCTGATGCGACAGATGTCGCCCCTTCGGAAATGGGTAAAGAGGGTGGTGAGGTGACTAGTCTTTCTAGTACTTAGGCACCTGCCCCAGACCAAAACAGTCACCAGGACCGGAGAAGAAGAAAAGCCCATGATCGCGATCGACATACTCAGATGGCCAGGAGTCAACCAAGCTTTTCTCTTTTCCTTTGTCATGACCACCGCCATGGCACTCGTTGTCATTCCCATCGGAAAGCGCCGCCCAATGGGCAGGCCTGCAACATGGGGTGAAGCCATGATCGGATCTGTCTACACGTTCTTTGTGATGTTCTTGGCGTTTGGAGTTGTTCCTCACCAATTCATCGACCATGCCGACAAAGAACTTGGATGGCGTAAAGACAAATTGTTGATGGGGCCCTTCGACATTTTGAACGCAAAGGCGAATGGTGGAAACTTTCCATTTACCCTTAGTTACGAAGCAGTGCGTGACATCCTTGTTGTGGTGATACACGTGTACTTCATCGGACTCATGATTTACATGTTTGTTTGGTGGCAAAAGCGCGGGGAAAAAGTCGTCAAAGAAATCGAAACGTCTTCGTACGGTCGTCCATTGGTACGAAAGAGTTAAGAAATCATGGCTCGCACAGACGCAAACCCACCAATGCCAGAATGGTCCACCGAGTATCAGCTCGTTGAAGTTGATGCCGACTATTTGGGCAAGGCTGTTAAGCCAAAGCAGTTCATCCACATTGATCAAAGTGAATGCATCATGTGTGAAGGCTGCGTCGATATCTGCCCATGGAAATGCATCCATATGGTGACTCCCGATGCTGTTGCAGAAGCAACCGATACAGAGATGCCCGGATCAGACCCATCCGACAATGTTCTTTTCATCATCGACGACGACGTGTGTACACGCTGTGCATTGTGCGTCGATCGCTGTCCTACTGGCGTCATCATTTTGGGCAAAGTCGGTGCACCCGATCCAGAAGGTGACAGTCATACCCGTACAAACAATCATGGCTACGGCTATGGAATGCGCCTCTGAGGTAAACAAATCATGGCAAAAGTATTAGATAACCCTCGTCCAACTCTGAAAGAGCGGGCAGCCAAAGCAGGTGGCCAAGTCCAAGGCAGCCAAGTATGGAACTCCATCTTTCGACCTGGTTCAATTTTCCGTAAGGGATACACCGATAGCCCACGTAACCGTTCATACGTGATCATGAACTCGGTGCTCTATCACTTGCACCCAGTGAAGGTGAAGCGCCACGCAGTCAAGGTCAGTTACACACTGTGTCTTGGCGGTTTGAGTTTCTTCTTGTTCATTTTGCTTACCGTTACCGGAATTTTCTTGATGTTCTTCTACCGACCAACGGGTGCAAACGCCTGGCAAGACATTCAGACATTGCAGACATCAGTGACTTTTGGTTTGCTTATTCGCAACATGCATCGTTGGGGTGCACACCTGATGGTGTTGTCAGTGTTCTTGCACATGGCGCGCGTGTTTTACCACGGTGCGTATAAAGCCCCTCGCGAATTCAACTGGGTGATTGGTGTCGTTCTTTTGACTCTTACTTTGTTGTTGTCCTTCACCGGTTACTTGTTGCCGTGGGACCAGTTAGCCCTCTGGGCGGTCACGGTGGGTACCAACATGATGGGCTACACGCCAGTGTTTGGTTCGCAAGTTCGTTTCGTTCTACTTGGCGGCGTCGAAATTGGTTCGGAAACCTTGTTGCGTTGGTACGTGCTTCACGTGCTCATGCTTCCTTTCGTCATCGTTATCTTTATGGCAATTCACTTCTGGCGCGTCCGCAAAGACGGCGGAATCTCTGGACCTTTGTAAGCGAGGGAGCACACAATGACTGAAATTCCTGAACACCTACTAAAGCGAGCACAAGCAGCTCGTGAAAAGGCCGCGGCCGAATCCGACGCACCTGCCGAGGCAAGTGCCGGTGGCTCACGCATTCCTGATCATCTTTTGGAGAGAAGCAAAGCAGCACGCGCAGGTGGCGAAGGTGCAGTAGCAGTTGCCGAAAAAGCAGCAGCAGTGGTCGCAAGTGCACCTGCTGGTTCAGTACCTGTAGGTGCTGGTCCTGGGGGTCACACGCAAAGACTTCTTACCGTTGTGAAGTCTGGTTCTATTCAAGAAACTAAGGCTGCACCTGTCGACAAAGTGCACACGTGGCCTCACCTGTTGGCTGTTGAATTTGTTGCCGCTCTCGCGTGCACAGCATTCTTGTTCGTGTTCTCATGGGTCGTAAACGCACCGTTGCTACACGCAGCAGACTTCAACAAAACACCGAACCCATCAAAAGCACCTTGGTACTTCTTGGGCCTCCAGGAACTTCTCACAATGTTCCACCCAATGATTGCTGGTGTGACCTTGCCTGGCATGGGTCTTGTCGCACTGATTTTGGCACCATACGTTGACCGCAACACTTCTAACAAACCAGAAGATCGAAAGTGGATGACATCCATGATGACGCTCTTCCTCATGTTCTGGGCAGTGTTGGTCATCATTGGTTCCTTCTTCCGCGGGCCAGGATTCAACTTCGTCTTCCCGTGGCGAGATGGCATTTTCTTCGAGTTGTGATTTCACTTCTCACTAACAATTAATTATTCGACGTAAAGACAAAGGAACAAGGAACGTAAAGGCATGAGTACCGGAATCGTCATAACGATCGTCGTGATCGCAGCAGTTGTCTTTGGTGCAATTGTTGTGTTGACGACCGCTCGTAGCTCCGAAGTTCGTGGTGCCGGCGCGTTGTCGCGCGAGACACGTTCACGTGATCGCAAAGCAACAATCTCTGGCAGCGCACCGACTGGGCGTGAAGTAGAGGCAGCTTCACGATCAACAGACGTTGCGATAGCAGCACCTGTTGCTGTTGAACCATTTGTTGCACCAGATGAAGAAGCACTTGGTGTTTCTCGCCGCATGTTCTTTAACCGTTCAGCCGTCACGCTCATGGCAGCAAGCCTTGGTGCATTCGGCGCATCTGTTGTGGCGTTCTTGTGGAAGGGCGCCGAAGGTGGATTCGGATCAAAAATCAGCGTCGGAAAATTGACTGATGTTGTTTCTGGTATTCGAGCCAACAAAGGTTTCTTGTATTTGTCAGAAGCACGCTCATGGGTCACCGAGTATCCAAAAGATGCGTTGGGTAAAGGCAGCGCTATCTACGGTGGTCAGTCCTCTGTCTTTGCAGGAATGCAATCGGGAGTGGTTGCCCTGTATCAGAAGTGCCCACACCTTGGTTGCCGTGTTCCGGAATGCAAGAGTTCTCAATGGTTTGAATGCCCATGTCATGGTTCGCAGTTCAACCGCGTAGGAGAAAAGAAGGGCGGACCTGCACCTCGCGGAATGGATCGCTTCGGAGTTTCTGTTGCAAACGGTGTTCTCACCATTGACACTGCTGCAGTGTTTGCAGGTCCAGCAATTGGAATCAACACCACTGGTCAAGAAGCTGAAGGCCCTAACTGCGTTGGAGGCGGTCACTAATCATGTTTGCATCAACAAGCACTTCCATTGCATGGCTCATCCTGCTGGTCTCCGTGGCCGGTTGGATTGTGTATGCATTCTTCAACATGCGTGGTTCACGCGCAGAGATTGGCTCCGAGCAAAAGTTGGCCGCCAACCGCAAGGAATACTACGACGACGAAGCTCTTGAAGGACCTCGTCTTGAACGAGTTCAAGTCTTGGGACTGTTGTTTCTTGTCATCATCACTGTTGCGTTGCCCCTGTATTGGGTAATGGAGCCAAGTCGCCAGGCAGGCGCAACGTTTGGTTTTGAAAAGCGTTTCACTAATTGGGGCGCAGAGTTATTCACATCAACAGCCGACGGTGGTTATAACTGTTCTGGCTGTCACGGCGGCATGAAAGCGACTGGCGGCGTAGCCCCGTATGCGGTGACAGACCCAAAGACGGGCGAAGTGAAGTCAGTCGCTTGGAAAGCACCAGCACTGACGACAGTGCTGTATCGCTACACGGAAGATGAAGTGCGTTTCATTCTCAACTACGGGCGGCCTTTCTCGCCAATGTCTGCGTGGGGAACTGTCGGTGGTGGTCCATTGACTGATCAATCGGTGCAAACGTTGATTGATTACATGAAGTCCATTCAGATTCCTCAAGAGAATTGCGAAACGACTCGCAGTGCGTACAACCCAACGTGTCTCGATGGCACTCTGCCTGTTGAAAACAACAAGGAAATAATTGCTGAAGCGCAACGTCAAGTCGATAGTGGTAAGTACGGATCTCTTGGGGAAGCCTTATTCAATCTCGACCTCGGTTCAGGTGCGTATTCATGTGCGCGTTGTCATACAAAGGGATGGTCTATTGACGATCCTCAAGTAACTGGCGGTGGTGCCCTTGGACCAAACCTCACTGGTGGTTCATCCGTTCGTCAGTTCCCGATCCAGGCAGACATGATCGCTTTTCTCCAAAGTGGTTCTGAACTTGGTAAGCGTTATGGCGAACAAGGCCAAGGAAGTGGTCGTATGCCTGCCTTTGGTCAGGTGTACACAAATGACCAACTCAAATTAATCGTTGAATACGTTCGGAGCCTCTGATGTTGTCAGTGTTACTTTCAGTCGGTTGGGAACCAGAGATTCGCGGGTGGACCACTGTCATCATCAGTGTGGTGGTGCTCATGGGCTCCACCTATCTCTTGCTTGGTACCAATGTCGGCGCCCGTCTCGGTTTCCTCATCGCTATCACTGCTCTTTCTGGCTGGATGATGTCAATGGGAATCATCTGGGCGATCTACGGAATTGGTTTAACTGGGCCAGCACCAACATGGAAACCGAGCGAACCGGTAACCATTGTGCGCGATGGTGCATTGCTAGATCGAACCGAAGTGGTCGACGCTCCAATTGACATCGCAGGTCTTGATGCAACCAAAGCTGCAGCTGTTGTCTCAAAAACATTGGTAGATGAAGGTTGGAGGATTCTTGAAGAGTCTGACCCATCTCGTGGTCAAGCAGTTGCTTCAGCAGATGAGATTATTCAAATCGAAGCTGAAGAATTCGCTGCTGGCGAATATGTTGCAGTGAGTGTGTATGACAAGGGTGGCGAGCGGTATCCGAAGATTGGTGAATCGATTGACTTCCTCGCATTTAGGCACGATCCGCGTTATTCGATTGTCGAGATTGCACCATTACTTGAACAACGTGTCGAACCGGGTCGTGCACCAGCACGTGCACAAATAGACACCACAAAACCACACCGCTATGTCGTCATGATTCGTGACCTAGGTGCAAAGCGTCAACCCGCTTTCCTTATTGGACTCGGCTCTGGCATTATCTTCTTCTTGCTGTGCTGGCTTCTCCATCGCCGTGAAGCACTGTTGCGCAAAAACCTTGCACTAAAGGCCTAGTGCGATGAGTCAGTACCTTCCCATTTTGGCGTTAACGGTGCTGGCGGTTCTTTTCGCATTAATTAGCCTCATTGCCTCTCGGTTGTTGGCACCAAACCGTCCCAGTTCAGCAAAAGAAGCACCATACGAATGCGGCATCGTTCCAAGCCGTGAACCACCAGAACGTTTTCCTGTGAGTTTCTATGTCATTGCAATGCTGTTCATCATGTTCGACATTGAAATCATTTTTGCTTATCCATATGCAGTCGACCGTGAATTCCTTGGCTCTTTCGCATTCTTCGAGATGCTGGCATTTAGCGCGGTCTTCTTTGTCGCTTTTGTGTACATGGTTGCGCGCGGTGCTCTTGAATGGGGCCCCATCATGCGTTCTGCAAAACTTGATCCTCAATCGAGTACTGGTGTGCAGGCTAGCGGAACTGTGCGTGTTGTTGGTCGTGAAGGCCGAGCCGCCTGATGGGATTAGTTCAGAACGTTCTTGACGATGGACTAGGTGGCATCGAGCACAACTTTGTCACTGCGCGCATCGAAGACTTAGTCAAGTGGGCACGTTCACGTTCTAGCTGGGGCGCTTCGTTCGGTCTTGCTTGTTGCGCAATTGAAATGATGGGAACCGGTGCCTCGCACTACGACTTGTCTCGTTTCGGAATGGAAGTGTTTCGTGCATCTCCTCGCCAGGCAGACATCATGATTGTCGCTGGGCGCGTTAGCCAAAAAATGGCTCCTGTGTTGCGCCAGGTGTACGACCAAATGATGGAACCCAAGTGGGTCATCTCTATGGGTGTTTGTGCATCAAGTGGAGGCATGTTCAACAACTACGCAATTGTGCAAGGTGTCGATCAGATCGTGCCCGTCGATGTTTATGCACCAGGTTGCCCTCCAACACCAGAGACATTGATTCATGCCATCGAGACATTGCATGAATTGATTGAAGATGGCGAAATCATGCGTCGTCGTGCATCAAATAATGGTGGCGCAGGAATTCAACTCACTGAAAGCGCAATCGCTGCTGCTCCTGTCACGCTTGGAACGAAGTAACCATGAGTGACGTGGTTGAAACAGTAGATAATGCTGTAGAGACTCAGCATGGTTGTCCAGTTCTTGATTCGCTTGGACAACGAGTTTTGCTTGCTACCCGTGAGAATTACATTTCAGTAGTCAAAGCACTTGTTGATGAGGGATACACCATGTGTATTGATCTCACTGGTGTTGACTATCTCAATTTGCCCAATCGCACGGTTGGCCATGGTGTCGCACCAGAGCGTTTTGAAGTAGTAGCCAATTTCCTGTCACTCACATTGCGTCAACGCATTCGTGTACGCGTGCAGATTCCAGAGAACGATGCCACGTTGCCTTCTTTGTTTGACTTGCACCCTGGTACTGAAGCGCATGAACGCGAAACATACGACATGTTCGGAATTTCATTTGACGGCCACCCAGACATGACTCGCATCTTGATGCCAGAAGATTGGGATGGTCACCCTCTTCGTAAGGATTACGACCAAGGTTCTATTCCGGTTCAATTCAAAGGTTCACACTCATGACCATTGTTTCAGCCGGAACAGACGAGGGCGGTCAAGAACTTCTCTCGCGTAGCGAACTCACTGCAAAGGAATTGTTGCGTGAAGTGGGTTCTGTGTTGCGTCTTAGCGAGACCGAAGCAGCCGCGTTGGCTTCAGTTGCGGACGAGGCTCCAGAAGATCAAACAATGATCATCAACATGGGACCACAACACCCAAGTACACACGGTGTCTTGCGACTCATGTTGGAACTTCAGGGTGAAACTGTTCTGCGTTGCAAGCCGATTATCGGTTACCTGCACACAGGGATGGAAAAGACCGGCGAAGCGCTTTCCTATATGCAGGGCGGAACGAACGTAACGCGCATGGATTACTTGTCGCCGTTGAATAACGAACTTGTTTTCTCGATGGCCGTTGAAAAACTCCTTGGCATCGATGGCGATATCCCGGAACGTGCAACGTGGATGCGCATGTTGCTGAGCGAACTAAACCGAATGAGCAGCCACCTTTTGTTCCTTGCCACAAACGGCATGGACATCGGCGCAGTATCCATGATGTTGTACGGATGGCGTGAACGCGAAGATGTCCTTCGCTTTTTCCAGAAGGTCACCGGACTTCGCATGAACCACAACTTCATCCGCCCTGGTGGTTTGGCTGCAGACTTGCCTGCCGGCTGGCGTGACGATGTTTTGGAAATTCTTGAGAACTTGCCGTCGCGTCTCGAGGAATACGACATCTTGATGTCTGGTCAGCCAATTTGGCGCGAGCGTTTGCAGGGCGTAGGTGTTATCACTGCGCAGGAAGCAATTGCACTCGGAGTCACCGGACCAATCCTTCGTTCGACCGGAGTTCCATGGGATCTTCGCCGTGACATGCCGTACCTTCACTATGACCAACTCGAATTTGATGTGGTTGTCGGGGAGTACGGCGATGCATACGACCGCTATTCGATTCGTTTCAATGAGATCCGTGAGTCAATGCGCATCGTGTATCAAATCCTCGATCGCATGCCATCTGGCGATTACCGAATCCAAGACAAAAAAGTTACGCCACCACCACGTGCGCGAATTGATGAGTCCATGGAAGCACTGATTCACCACTTCAAAATCTTTACTGAAGGTTTTAAAGTTCCTGAAGGCGAAGTGTACGTGAGCATTGAAAGCCCACGTGGAGAAATTGGTTGCTACATCGTGAGTGATGGTTCTTCACATCCGTATCGCATGCACGTTCGTGCACCATCGTTTGTCAACATTCAAGCTATGCCTCACATGATGCGTGGTGGGCTCGTCGCCGACGCAGTTGCTGTGATTTCCTCTGTTGACCCTGTTCTGGGAGAGGTTGATCGCTGATGGCTCGACTTTCTGAAGACAACATTCGTCTTGCACGTGAAATCATTGGTCGGTATCCAAAGCCGCGCTCCGCAACAATGCCGTTGTTGCATCTTGCACAAGAACAAGATGGCTACATCACCAACGAGGCAATGTCGCACATTGGTGAACTTGTTGGGGCCACATCGGCCGAGGTGTACGGAACCGCTTCGTTCTACGAAATGTTCAAGTTTGAGCCCGTCGGTAAGTTCCTTATCAATATTTGCGGAACAATGTCGTGTGCACTTCTTGGTGCTGAAGAACTCATGCATCATGCCGAAGGCCGTCTTGGTATCAAGATGGGTTCCACCACAGCCGATGGCAAATTCACACTTGAGCGAGCCGAATGCCAAGCAGCTTGTACTGAAGCTCCGTGCTTGCAAGTCAACTATCGCTATCGCTATCGCGTAACACCGCAAGAACTCGATGCTCTGATCGATGATTTGTCTTCTGGCGCTCTTGATAGTGAAATTCCAGCGCACGGCACAGTTGCAAAAGTACGGCAATCAATTCCTGCCGATCGCGGCGTAGGTGCAGTCAACCCAGATGATGTCACTGAAGGCCCTGCATGGCTTGACGGAAAGGCTGCACTATGAGCGGTGGTACTTGGAGGCACGCACCTGGTTTTTACGAAGGCGATCGTCCACGCATTGTGACTTCGCGATTCGAATATGAAGATTCATTCACGCTTGAGCGTTACTTAGCAACAGATGGTTACAAAGGCTTGCGCACTGCGCTTGGTCGCCCAGCAACCGACGTTCACGATGAAGTGAAGAATGCAACAGTTTTAGGTCGCGGTGGCGCAGGTTTCCCAGCAGGAAACAAGTGGGGTCTTACTCCTCAAGGTGTATGGCCCCGGTACTTGGTTGTCAACGGTGACGAGAGTGAACCAGGAACATACAAGGACCGCTTGCTCATGGAGCGCGATCCGCATCAATTGATCGAAGGTTGCCTCATTGCTTCGTATGCCGCTGGCTTGTCGCAGTGCTTCCTCTATATTCGTGGCGAAATGGCGCTTGCTCAAGAGCGGGTCGCTGCTGCACTCAACGAGGCATATGCAGCGGGTTATGTAGGTAAGAACATTCTTGGTTCCAAGTTCTCGCTCGACATCGTGCTTCATTGGGGAGCTGGTGCTTATGTAGTCGGAGAAGAAACCGCACTCATCGAGTCTCTTGAAGGCAATCGTGGAATGCCGCGTTTAAAGCCTCCATATTTCCCCGCTGCAATGGGTTTATATGGTCAACCAACAATCGTGAACAACGTAGAGACTCTGGCGAACTTGCCGTGGCTGCTACAAAATGGCGCTCCTGCGTACACAGCAATTGGCACTGCAACATCACCTGGTACCCGCATGGTGGCTGTTTCTGGGCACGTGAACCGTCCCGGCGTTTTCGAAATCATTAATGGAACCACAACATTTCGTGACCTTCTCTATGGCGATGAGTTCTGTCAGGGAATCCGCAATGGAAATGATCTGAAGGCGTTTGTCCCCGGTGGTGGTTCTGCGCCGTGGTTTACACCAGATCAACTTGATCTTCCGTTCGAAGCAAGCCAAGTGGGGCCAGCAGGTTCCATGTTGGGTTCAGGCGCCATCATGGTGATGGACAGCACCACAGACATCCCTCGTGCTGCACTCACGCTCACTCGTTTTTACGCACATGAATCATGCGGCAAGTGCACACCATGTCGCGAAGGCGGCACATGGCTTGAACGCATTTTGTCTCGTGTTGTAGACGGCAAGGGAACAGATGCAGACCTTGACCAACTGTTCGAAGTAGGAGAGTCCATCTGCCCAGGTGCATTCCCACACGCCTCGAATGAAAAACTTGGTCTAGCAGCAGTTCCGTTTCCTTATCGCATGAACACGATTTGTTTCGTTGGCCCATCTGCATATGCACCAGTGCACTCAGCGCTCACGTTGTTCCGAAGCGAATTTGAAGCACGCGTCACGAAGCGCAAACTCATTTCAGTAACGGCGGTCGGACAATGACAACTATTGATACGAATACAACCGACGCTGAGAATACGCCGCCAGTAGATCCAAACGCAGTGTCCATCACCATCAACGGGCGCACAGTTGCCGCGCGTAAAGGTGAACTGATTATTGCTGCAGCTGACCGAGTAGACGAGTACATTCCACGTTTCTGCTACCACCCACGAATGAGTTCAGTGGGAATGTGTCGTCAATGTCTGGTTGAAGTCGAAGGACCACGTGGTCCGATGATGGTTGTTAGCTGCATGACGCCAGTAGCCGATGGCCAAATTGTGCGCACCGATACGCCACAAGTGAAACGCGCTCATGAGGGAATGATTGAGCTTCTCCTTGCGAATCATCCATTGGATTGCCCAGTGTGTGACAAGGGTGGCGAATGCCCATTGCAAGACCAAGCATTCAGTCATGGTGCTGGCGAAAGTCGCTTTGTTGAAGAAAAGCGCCACTACGAAAAGCCCATACCGATTAGTGATCTCGTACTGCTCGATCGTGAGCGTTGCATCTTGTGCGACCGCTGCACCCGTTTTGCGGACGAAGTTGCTGGCGACCCTCTCATTAGTTTCACGCAACGCGGCAATAACACGCAGGTGATGACATTCCCCGACGAACCGTTCGCATCGTATTTCTCTGGAAACACAGTTCAGATTTGTCCGGTTGGAGCATTGACCGCCACGCCGTATCGATTCAAGGCGCGCCCATGGGACTTAGAACAGCGCGAAAGCACATGCACATCATGTTCAGTAGGTTGCCGCACCGTTGTGCAATCAAGTCGTGACGAATTGTTGCGTTTCCAAGGAGTAGATAGTGACCCAGTGAACTGGGGTTGGCTATGTGACCGTGGACGATTCAATTTCCAATCCACCAACTCCGAAGATCGTCTTGTAACACCACAAGTAAAATCCGGCGATTCATTTACTACGGTCACTTGGTCTGAAGCGTTAGACACTGTTGCTCGTACTATGCGACATGCTCGACCTGGGTCAGTTGCCTTGATTGGCGGCGCTCGTGGAACTAATGAAGATGCATTCATGTGGGCAAAGGTTGCTGATGCACTTGGCGTCACCATGCGTGATGCTCAATTAGACGACGGATTGCCTTCGTCTATCTATGCATATGCACAAGCAACAATCGACTCAACGTGTGCTGGTGGCACCGTCATTGTTATCGCGCCAGATCTTAAGGAAGAACTACCAGTACTTTTCCTTCGTCTTCGTGATGCCGCAGAGAAAAAGCGTGTGCGCATTATCGAAGTGTCTTCACACCAAACAGGTTTAACGAAGTATGCATGGCGTTCCGTGCAAGCAGAGCCAGGCACATCTGCCAATGCACTTGTTGCACTGCTCAGCGAAAGTGCTGTTGCTGCTCAAATTCACAGTGGAGCTGTCACCATTGTTGCGGGTCGCGGAAACCTTGCAGAGTCGGCCAATCATGTCATGGCTGCAGTTGATGCAGCCATGAACGCAGTGCCAAGTGCAACGGTGCTCCCTGCTCTGCGTCGCGGCAACGTGCGTGGTGCATTGTCGGTGGGTCTTGCCCCATCAGAAGGCAACGACACGGCGGCTATTTTGGAAGCTGCAGCAAACGGCAAAGTTGATTGCCTCGTTCTTCTTGGCGCAGACCCATTGAGCGACGTCGCAGACGGAGACCTTGCGCGGCGTGGAATTGCGGGTGCGAAATTTGTGGTTGCAGTCGACACATTCTTGTCTCCAAGTGCTGCACACGCCGACATTGTGTTGCCTGCTGCTGCGTATGGTGAAAAAGACGGCACAACAATGAACCTTGAAGGTCGTGTAACAAATGTGGTGCAGAAAATCACCCCACGTGGCACATCTCGTGCTGACTGGATGATTGCTGCAGAACTGCTCAGTGTGCTGGGTCATGATTCATCGGTTTCTACATTGGCCGATGTTCAACGCGATATGGCACAGGCGATTCCTGGTTTTGGCGCTACAACAACTGCAGTTGCAGTAAAGCGTGACGGTGTAGTGATATCTGTTCCAGTTGCTGCGCGTTCCAACGTGGTCACTAGCGCACCACCACGCAACTCGTATGAGTTCCGCCTCAATGTGAGTCGCAAGTTGTACGACCGAGCAATCAGTACTCTCACCAGCCCTGCTTTAGAGAACCTTGCTCCAGGTGCGCAAGTTTTGGTGAACCCACTTGATCTCGACCGAGTGGGGGCCCCAGAAGGTGGAAACGTTCGTGTTTCTAACAACAACAGTTCGTTGGTATTGCCAGTGCATTCGTCACCATCAGTTCCACGCGGAGTCGCACTTGTTCCTTTCAATCAACCAGGCGCTGATATTCGTGAACTGATTCGTCGATCAGACTCAGTCGTTGACGTTCGGATTGAGTCAATATGATTTCTGCGATTCTCTCAGTCGATCCACTGCTTGATGGCAAATTGTTGTGGACGCCACTAATCATTGTTCTGGTCAAGGTTCTTATTGTCTTCGTGGTGGGCTTAGTTGCCACCATGCTTATGGTGTGGTTTGAGCGAAAAGTTATTGCGGGTATGCAAAACCGCGTTGGGCCAAACAAAGCCGGTCCGTGGGGCATATTGCAAACACTTGCCGACGGCATCAAGTTGTTCTTTAAAGAAGATTTGTTGCCAGAGCGCTCAGACAAGTTCGTTTTCAAACTTGCTCCGTATCTCACCTTGGTACCAGCGTTCTTAGCGTTTGCAATTATTCCATTGGGTGGCGATTTCCGTGACGGCAAGGGTGGCATGGTCACCATGTTTGGCCATCAAACTCGTTTGCAGTTAGCAGACCCACCAGTTGGCGTGCTATTCGCGTTAGCAATTTCATCTATCGCTGTGTACGGAATCATGTTGGCTGGTTGGGCAAGTGGTTCGAAGTATCCATTGCTCGGATCCGTTCGAGCATCTGCCCAAATGGTGTCGTATGAAGCTGCTCTCGGACTTTCACTTGGTGCGGTTATTTTGGTTTCAGGCACGTTGTCTACTGCTGGAATTGTGGACTTGCAATCGTCTGTTGGCCGTTGGAACATTGTCGCTACTGGCTTTGTCCCGTTCTTCATCTTCCTCATTGCCGCAACCGCTGAATTGAATCGTCCGCCGTTCGACCTCGTTGAAGCAGAACAAGAACTAGTCGGTGGTTTCAACACCGAGTATTCCTCCATTCGTTTTGCTCTCTTTTTCCTTGCAGAGTTCATGAACACAATCACCATGTCGGCATTGATTGTTACCTTGTTCTTCGGTGGGCCTCAACCAATCTCAATTGGAGATACCACTCTTGATATTCCTCTTCTTCCAAACGCGTTGGAAGGAACTGTGTGGTTGTTGCTGAAAGTTCTTGTCTTCCTCTATATCTACGTGTGGTTCCGCGCCACTTTGCCGCGATTCCGTTACGACCAACTCATGGACCTCGGGTGGAAGATTTTGATTCCTGCATCACTTGGTTGGTTTATGTTGCTAGCTGCTCAGCGCGTAGGTCGAGACGCTGGTTGGGATCAGATAGTGGTCACTTTGGTATCTGCTTTAGTTCTGATTGGTGGCTACGCATTGCTACAACGTGCCCAAAAAGTGAGCAGAAGCAATCGTGAGAAGGATGGAGCGAGTTTCTAATGGGTTACTTCGGTGGATTCCTCGTCACTATGCGTCAGCATGGTGCACGTAACAAAGTCACAACTGAATATTCGGGTGGGCGTGTTTTCCGTCGCAAGAATCGCGACGAGCATGATGCGAAGATTGAAAAGCCCGAGCGCATGCACGGTCGTCATGTTCTTAATCGTTATGAAGACGGTATGGAAAAGTGCATCGGCTGTGAGTTGTGTGCCGGTGTTTGTCCTGCCAAGTGCATTTATGTGCGCGGTGCCGACAATGATCCCGACAACCCAACGTCTCCTGGCGAGCGTTTTGGGTTTGTTTACGAAATCAATTACTTGCGCTGCATTCATTGTGATTTGTGCGTTGAGGCATGTCCTACTGAAGCAATCACTGAAACCAAACTGTTTGAGTTCTCGTTTACCAATCGGAAAGACGCCATCTACACAAAAGATGAATTACTTGTTGACAGTACGGGTCAGCCGCAACATCTTCCGTGGGAGGACTGGCGTCCTGGAGAAGATGAGCACACGTCTGGGTGGATGAGGGCGACTGCTCCGTCGGGCGATGCTTCATTTGAAGGAGTTGTTGCGTGGAGTGGTGAACTCGGCCATGGCGTGCGCGCGCCAGAACCACCACAAAGCGATAGCGACGAATCAGAATCGGGGCACTAATGGAACTTGTGGTTTTTGTTCTTGCCGCAGCGATGGTTTTGGGCGGCGCACTCGGAGTTGTCACGAGAGCTAACCCGGTTCATGCCGCTATGAGTCTTGTGCTCACGTTGTTTGGAATAGCAGTCATGTTTGTCTCTCACAATGCGCATTTCTTGGCCGCAGTTCAGGTCATTGTCTATGCCGGAGCCATTGTTGTGCTGTTTCTCTTCGTCATTATGCTTCTTGGAGTCGATGAGTCTGAAGATCTTTCTATTGAGCCTATTTCTAAACAACGGCCTCTCGCATTCATATTGGGTGGCGGACTCATGTGCATCATCATCGCTGCAGTAGTAACAGGGCGTAAGAATTTCGCTTCAGGCGGTGGTGCGTTAGAGAGCGCAACTCTTGAGTCACCAGATTCAAACATCCGCCTCCTTGCTCGTTCTATCTTCAGTACAAATGTCTTTGCCTTTGAAATTACCTCTGTACTTCTTTTGGTTGCGGTAGTTGGCACGGTTGTAATGGCTCGCAGAATAAAATCACTAGGAACTGGGAAGTGATCGCGATGTTGTCTGCAATCGAACCCACAACATCTTGGTATCTCATCTTGTCTGCAGTTCTCTTTGGTATCGGAACTGTCGGAGTTCTTGTACGACGTAACCCTTTAGTTATGTTCATGTGTATCGAACTGATGCTGAACGCGGTCAACCTTTCTTTCGTTGCCCTTGCGACACAATTGTCAAACATCAATGGTCAAGTAGCTGTCTTCTTCGTGATGGTAGTTGCCGCAGCCGAAGTAGTTGTGGGTCTGGGCATCATTGTCTCCATCATGCGTCGTCGCACCAATGCAACCGCAGATGATCTCTCGGGATTGAGGGGTTAGGCCGTCATGTTGGATCTCGTTTGGCTCGTACCTGCACTTCCACTTGCTGGATTTTTACTGATTGTCTTGTTTGGTAGAAAACTTGGCGAGCCTGGCGCAGGAATTCTCGCCACCGTCATGACTGCAGCATCATTTGTTGTTGTTGTGGGTATTTACTTCGACTTATTGTCACGAACTGCCGAGGAGCGACACCACGTAGTTACTCTGTTTTCTTGGTTGCCAGTTGGTGCATTACAGGTAGATCTTGCTCTGCTCGCCGACCCTCTCAGCATCACAATGGCGCTTTTCATTACCGGAATCGGCTCCATGATTCATCTGTACGCCATTGGGTATATGCACGGTGATCCCAAGTTTCCGAAGTTCTTCATGTATCTCAACCTGTTCGTCTTCTCAATGTTGATGCTTGTTCTCGGCGAAAACTTATTGGTGACGTTCCTCGGATGGGAAGGAGTCGGCGCGTGCTCGTACTTCCTTATTTCTTTCTGGCACACTCGCGACTCTGCTGCGACCGCTGGCAAGAAGGCCTTCGTCACGAACCGTGTTGGTGACTGGGGAATGTTGGTCGCCATGTTCCTTGCGTTCTCTGCGGTCGGAACATTGTCGTATGCCGGTATTAATCACGCAGCAGAAACTGGCGGCATTGCTGCAGTCACCGCTACCGGTATTGCTCTCATGTTGTTTGTTGGTGCTTGCGGAAAAAGTGCGCAGTTGCCGCTGTACTTGTGGTTGCCTGATGCCATGGAAGGCCCCACTCCAGTATCGGCTCTCATCCATGCGGCCACAATGGTGACGTCTGGCGTGTTTCTTCTCACGCGTATGGCGCCAGTGCTTCATGCGTCGTACCCATGGGCTGGCGATGTCATCGCCACTGTGGGTGCGCTTACTGCACTTTTTGCAGCGACCATTGCTGTTGCGCAAACAGACATCAAGAAAGTGCTTGCGTATTCCACCGTCTCACAACTTGGTTTCATGTTTTTGGCAATTGGTTCCGAGGCGTACGTGGCTGCCATCTTCCACATGGTGACGCATGCGTTCTTTAAAGCATTACTTTTCCTTGGTTCTGGCTCAGTCATTCATGGAATGCACCATGAACAGGACATGCGTCGTATGGGTGCCCTGCGCAAGGTGATGCCAATCACTGGGTTCACTTTCATCATCGGCTGGTTAGCAATTGCTGGTGTTCCACCATTCGCTGGCTTTTGGTCAAAGGACGAGATCTTGTTGTACGCATTTGCAAACAACAGGTTGTTGTGGTTCATCGGTGTTGTCTCTGCATTGCTCACTGCGTATTACATGACGCGTCAAGTCATCATGGTGTTCTTTGGTCAAGCGCGTTGGAATGATCATGCTGAAGAAAATGGCGCACATGGGGATCACAGTCCACATGAAAGTCCGTGGACAATGGTGACTCCATTGGTTGTATTGGCTGGACTATCGATAGTCGGTGGTGCGATGCAGTTGCCTTTCTCAAAAGGAACCAAATTCTTAGAGCATTGGTTAGAACCTGTGGTACATCATTCCGAACGCAATATTTCCGGAACATGGGCTTACCAGAACAAGTGGCTGTTGTTGGCACTTGCCATTGCTATTGCGATTACTGGAATTGCTACGTCTATCGCGGTGTACTCCAAAGGAAAATTCAAAGTCATTGAGCCTGCGATCCTTGCTGATGCATGGCGATATGACTCGGCTGTTTCTTCACTGATTGGTGGGCCCGGATACAAATCATTCGATGCTGTGGCGTCATTTGATGCCGTGGTAGTCGACGGAGTGGTGAACGGAGCCGGTACCGAGGTGCGTCGCATATCTGGAGTATTGAGCAAGTTACAAACGGGCTTTATTCGCTCGTATGCAGCAATCGTTGCCTTCGGTGCAATTGCTGTCCTTGCTTGGTTCCTCGTGAGAGGAGTTCTCTAATGTCGTTCGTTTCTCTTGCTGCAGCTACTGCAGGTGCTGTACATTCAGCGTCGTTTCCTATTCTCTCGGCACTTGTGTTGTTGCCAATCATTGGCGCAGTCCTCGTGGTGCTCACAAGCAATCGCAGACCTGAATATGTGAAGTTGATTGCGACTTTATTCAGCGTTGGCGTCGCAGGAATGTCTATTTGGCTGTTGGCTTCGTTCAAAACTAGCGACGGTGGATTTCAGTTTCAGTCGAAACACGAATGGATTTCGTCGTGGGGAATCTCGTGGCACCTTGGTGTCGACGGCATCTCGCTTTTCCTAGTAGTGCTAACAGGCATTTTGTTCCCACTTGTCATAGTGGGCATTGACCCTCACCATGATCACAAGCGATATTTGGCTTGGTTGCTAGTGCTAGAAGCTGGCGTGATGGGCAGTTTCCTCAGCCTTGACCTTTTCTTGTTCTTCATCTTTTTTGAGATTGTTCTCGTGCCGATGTACTTCTTGATTGGTGGATGGGGATACGACAAGCGTGTTTACGCCGCTACAAAGTTCTTCTTGTACACCATGCTTGGCTCAGCATTCATGTTGATTGGTATTCTCGCAACAGCCTTGCTGGCGCGACAGGACATTGGGTACCTCACATTCGATGTGGTCACCATTGCAGAGCGTGCCAGTTTTTCCACAAACACTGCGCGTTGGTTGTTTGTCTCGTTTGCCATTGCTTTTGCCGTGAAGGTTCCAATTTTCCCGTTGCATACATGGCTGCCAGATGCTCACACTCAAGCGCCTACTGGTGGCTCAGTTATTCTCGCTGGCGTTCTTCTAAAAATGGGAACTTACGGTTTCTTACGCTTCGGCTTGTATCTATTCCCATCAGCGGCACTGTGGGCTAAGCCAGTCTTTCTGACATTGGCAACAATCGGAATCATTTATGGTGCCATCGCTGCCACGATGCAGAAAGATCTCAAGCGCTTAGTTGCGTATTCCTCTGTAGCGCACCTCGGGTTCATTGTCCTCGGCATATTTGCTGTCACGTCCCAGTCGCTCACAGGCAGTGTCATGCAGATGGTGAACCATGGACTTTCCACTGGTGCACTGTTCTTGCTTGTCGGCATGATCTACGAGCGTCGCCACACACGAGTGATTGCTGAACTAAAGGGCATACAAGCAGTGGCACCGATCTTTGCTGCGGCGTTCATGGTCGTGATGTTGTCGTCTGTTGGAGTGCCAGGACTCAATGGCTTTGTTGGGGAGTTCCTCATTCTCATTGGTTCTTTTGAGACAGCTCGTTGGTGGACGGTAGTTGCAGCAACTGGCGTCATCCTCGCTGCGCTGTACTTGTTGTGGGCGTACCAACGTGTATTCCATGGGGAACCAGACGAAGCGAACTCATCTTTTGCAGAAATGAATCTGCGTGAGGGTTCAATAATTCTTGTCTTCATCAGTCTGATTGTGTTTACTGGTTTGTATCCAAAGCCAATGCTTGAACGCATCGAGCCCAGTGTTGACAAACTCATCGAACACGTCGTAGAACATTCTGATTATCAGCCTCCAACTGCACCCGCAGGTCACTCCAATAAGCCCGCTGAGTCAACCCATACAGGAGGCGAGTGATGTTGCTTGCAAATGGACTTGTTGGTCCTTCAATCCCGTGGACCGACATTGTGCCCCTCCTCATCTTGTTGGGTGGCGCATGCTTTTTACTTTTAGTGGGTTCCCTTGTCACCACGTGGCCACGGCATGGTTATGCCTGGTTTACCGGTGCAACTGCAGCTGCAGCCTTAGTAGCGAACTGTGTGGAGTGGAACAACTTACAAAAAGAAGTTGGCCGCTCAATCATCGCTGACGCCATATTTGTTGACCGCTTCTCTGTCCTTGGAAGTATCACTGTTCTGGGCGCGGTTATTTTCACTTCAATTCTGATGAGTGCGTACATGCAGAGATCCGACGAAGACGGACCAGAACTGTACGCATTGTTCCTTACCGCGGCCTTTGGTGCAATTGTGATGTTGTCTGCCAACGACCTCATTGTCTTGTTCCTTGGACTTGAAATTCTCAGTCTTTCGTTGTACTTACTTGCTGCAAGTAATCGCCGCCGTGAACAGAGTCAAGAAGCAGGAATTAAGTATTTCGTCCTTGGTGGTTTTGCATCAGCCTTCTTCTTGTACGGCATTGCACTCGTCTATGGAAGTACGGGAAGTACACAGCTGTATGTCAATACGTCAACACCGCAAGGAATTGCCCAAGCGCTCGGTTCTCAGGTAGCAGTCAGTGGCAATGAGTCGCTGTTGCTGATTGGCATTGGCCTACTCATGATTGGACTGGCTTTCAAAGTATCTGCTGCTCCATTCCACGTCTGGGCTCCAGATGTGTATGAAGGCGCACCCACTCCGGTGACGGCCTTTATGGCGTCTGTAGGAAAGGTTGCAGCGTTTGCTGCACTTCTCAGAGTCCTTCTTGTTGGCTTACCTCAGCGTGTAGACGACTGGCGACCAGTGGTATTCGCTCTTGCAATCGCAACGGTCTTCATTGGTTCAATCATGGCCGTAGTGCAAACAAATGTGAAGCGAATGCTGGCGTACTCGTCGGTGAGCCATGCAGGTTTCATTCTTGTGGGTGTCGAGGCGGCGGCGCATATGCGTGGTGACGGTCTTGCGTCATCAATGAACTATCTGGCCATTTACACAGTTCTTGTCATGGGTTCATTTGCAATTGTCCTTGCAATGTCTGGACAACAAGATGCTGACACGGCCCTGACAGACTTTCGAGGTTTAGCAAAGCGTCGCCCTGCACTTGCTTTGGCTTTTAGTATTTTGCTTTTTGCTCAGGCGGGTGTGCCTTTTACCTCTGGCTTTGTCGCGAAGTTTGGCATTATGAAATCCGCAGTAGATGTGGGTTCGTATGCACTTGCAGTTGCAACCATGGTTGCAGCAGTTATCGGCGCATTTTTGTACCTGCGAATTGTTGTGAGCATGTGGTTGGAAGAGCCAGATACTTCAGAGCCACTCAATGTCGCAAAGCCAGTGGCAATCGTCATTGTGTTGTCGGTTGCTTTCACGTTGATTGTTGGAATGTTCCCAGACTTGTTACTAGATGCGACACGTCTCGTACGTTTTGCACCTCGCTAGTTAACGAACGTGCTGTATCAGTGCGTTGAATAATCCTTGTTGGGTTGCATCATTAGCAGCAGTATCTTCAGGATGCCATTGCACTCCGATCACCCAGTGATTGGAGTTGTGTTGCACAGCTTCAATGGTGCCGTCTTGGTGGGTACCGACAACGGTGAGGTCGCTCGCTAACTTCTCGATGGCCTGATGATGAAACGAATGAATAAATGGTTCGTGTGTGCCCATGGCGAGTGCAACGAGTGAACCAGGAACCATTTGTACTGAGTGCATTGTGTCTCGATGATTGTCGGATGTATCCAAATGCTGAATAAGTGTTCCACCAAGTGCAACATTCAAAATCTGTTGACCTCTGCAGATAGCAAGGAGGGGGAGGTCTAGGTGAAGTGCTGCACGAACGGCAGCGATTTCAAAAGCATCAATGAAGTCGTTCACCCCACGAAGTTCTGCATTCTCTGTGTGCCCGTAGCAAGAGGGGTTCACGTCTCCACCACCTGGCATCACAATGCCATCACATCTTTCGATGGTTGCTGCGATCACATCAGGATCATTTGAAGGTGGAATTACAATTGGCAATCCACCTGCGCGATGAATTGCATCTGCGTACATTCGTCCAGACGAAATTGCTTTACCCCGAACGTTGTTTGCTTCTGAAGCACGACGCCCAGGGACGCCGATCAACGGCATGGTCATCCGTTATCGACTTCTTCTGCTTCGTATCCTGCGGCTTGTACCGCAGCGAGCACATCTTTTGCGTGATCACGACCACGCACTTCCAGCACGGCCTGTACTCCAGTTTCGCGTACATGCAAGTTAACGCCTTCGCGCACGTGCTCTACTTCGATGAGGTTGGCACCTGATTGTGCAAACAAATTAAGGAGTCCTGCCAAACCGCCAGGACGATCAGAGATGCGAACAAAGATGATGAGTCGTCGTCCTGCCTGTGTTTCATTGCGGCGAATTAGCCCGGGTAAAACTCCCAAGTCCACATTGCCACCAGACAACACAACACATGTTGTGCCGCTGCGTGCAGGTTTCACTTGTCCACTCATTAGTGCTGAAACACCAACCGCGCCGCCACCTTCGACGTACAACTTGCTGCGTTCCATTAGGAGAACCATGGCATCGGCCACAAGGTCTTCTTCCACCACAATTATTTCGTCCACGTATTTTTCGATAATGGGTCGAGTGAATTCGCCCGGCATTTTTACTGCAATACCATCTGCCAGCGTGATGATTGGACCGTCGGGTGGTGGATTACCCGCGTATGGTGCGCACGCACGTACTTGCACACCAATGATTTGAGTTTTTGGGTTGATACGTTTCAGTGCAAGTGCAACGCCACCTGTTAAACCACCACCGCCAAGTGGAACGAGAACCATTGCAAGATCCGAAATGTCTTCAGCAAGCTCAAGACCAAGTGTGGCTTGTCCTGCGACAACAATTGGATCATCGTATGGGTGGCAGAAATTCATACCGGTGAGTTCTGCACGTGATTGAGCAAGTGCGACAGCATCACTTAGGGTGTCACCACCTTCAGTGAGCGTGGCGCCATACGAACGAACTGATTCCATTTTTGAAAGTGATGCACCAGCAGGAACAAAAATTTCGCACGGCACACCAAAGTGACGCGCGGCAAACGCGATGGCTTGCGCATGGTTACCTGCGCTACCTGCGACGACACCCGACTGCGCCGCATCACCTAACGACATGAGCTTGTTCATCGCACCACGAATCTTGAATGACCCCGTCCGCTGCAAATTTTCAGCCTTCAATACGACATTGCCACCGAAGCGCTCAGACAAAGTGAGTGATTCTGTAATGGGGGTGCGCTTCACAACACCTGCACCAGCCAGTCGCGCGGCCAAAATGGTGGCCGAATCAATGGGTGGAGAAGTCATGCAGGCTCTACCGTAGTGGGCATGCGTGCAGCACTTGTTGCGAATAGAGAAGATGTCGACCCCGGCCTTGTCGGGCGAGCATTGCATCGACACGGATATTCGTTCACCGAATTCTTGCGAGAAGATTACGAGGACTGGCCAGATGTGGCAGATTTCGATCTGGTTCTCGCATTGGGTTCCAACTGGAGCACTTATTGGGATCATGTGGCCGGCCCGGTGCGTGCCGAACAGGAACTGCTTCGTGAGGCCATGCGGCGAGACATCCCTGTGCTGGGAATCTGCTTTGGTGCCCAGCAGGTTGCAGCGGTCCTAGGGGGAGAAATCACAAAAGCACAATCTCCTGAAATCGGGTGGTGCCAAGTGTTTGCCACGTCTGAGGCCGGGCTCACGGCCCCGTCGGCGCTGACCTCTGGCGCCTGGATGCAGTGGCATTACGACCGATTCTCCGTCCCCTCAGGGGCAACCGTTTTGGCAGATTCACCCGTAGGCCCACAGGCCATGGTGGTGGGGCGCACATTGGCGGTTCAGTTTCACCCCGAGGCTACGGAGACCATTGTTTCTCAGTGGTCAAGCGGCGCGGGTTCCGAGGAATTGGAGGCGGCTGGTATCTCGAAAGTTGCATTGATCTCAGAGACGAGGTCCGAGGTGAGCGGGGCTGAGATTCGCTGCAATGAATTAGTGGATTGGTTCATCTCACACATTGCACAAAGGCACATGGGACAGCCCTCTCAGCCCTAGAAGTTGGGGGCATTGTGAGCGCCCGTAGTAGTTTTGGAAGTGATGTCCCCGTTCCTACGGTCTTATCTCACTGTTGTGTGGTTTGGCCTCGCCGCCTTTTTGATTGCTGGTTTGCTCCTTGGTGTCTCTGCACTTATTCGCCCGAACAAGCCCAATCCAGAAAAGTTGCTCACCTATGAAAGTGGTGTGGACCCAGTGGGTGACGGTTGGTCTCAGAGTCAGATTCGTTACTACGTGTTTGCTCTCCTTTTTGTGATTTTTGATGTTGAAGCAGTATTTATTTTTCCGTGGGCAACTCAGTTGGAGCGGTACGCAGGTTTTGGTCTCGTTGAGATGGGCGTCTTTGTTGGCATCCTCTTGCTTGGCCTTGTCTATGCGTGGCGCAAAGGCGTCTTGCGCTGGGTTTAGGGACAAGGATTTTTCTCGTATGGGTCTCGTAGATCGTGGTCGACTCGGCAAGCCACTCACTCAATTGTTCAACCTTGGTCGGTCGTACAGCTTGTGGGTGTACCAGTGGGGCTTGGCATGTTGTGCAATTGAAATGGGTGCAGCATTCGGCTCTCCGCGTTATGACGTGATGAGACTCGGCGTTATTCCATTACCGGCATCCCCTCGTCAAGCAGACCTTGTAGTTATTTCAGGAACAGTCACAGACAAGATGGCTCCTGCAATTAAGCGCTTGTATGAACAAATGCCTGAACCGAAGTATGTGATTTCAATGGGAAGTTGCGCAAACTGCGGCGGACCATATTGGGACAGTTACTCCGTTACTAAAGGTATCGATCAAATCATCCCTGTTGATGTGTACGTCCCTGGTTGTCCTCCTCGTCCAGAAGCCTTGTTAGAAGGAATTGTTTTGTTGCAGCAACGCATCAAGAACGAAGACATGGGTGCGCGTTGGCGTGGTGAAGGATTTGTTCCGATGAATATTGATGGCGAGTCAGCAGAGAGGGGAGGTGTTCCCGTTGTCGTCAACAACTGATTCCACAACTGATGCACCTCGTGACGAGATTCGTGATTCAGAAATTGCACGTGTTATCGCTGCACTAGATGGCGCTGTCCTTGATTCACTTGTCAAAGCAAATGATGACATGTGGATTCGTGTTTCTCCAGATGCATGGGTCACCACCGGAAACACATTGAAGTCACTCGGATATTCGTACTTCTGTTTTCTCTCAGCAATCGACTGGATGCCTTCTCCGTTTGGCAAGGGCGAAGACGATCCCACTGCTCCTCCTAAGGAACGAGAGACCGCTGTCAAGCAGGGGTACGCAGGTGGTTCCACACGTTTCCAAGTACTTGCTCGTGTCATGCAGCCGTTTTCAAGCCTTGGTATCAACATCAAGGTTGATGTCGACGAGACAGCGATGGCAATTGATTCATGGTGTGGTGTGTTTGCAGGTGCAAATTGGCACGAACGCGAAACACATGAAATGTTTGGTATCGGTTTTCACGGACATCCTGACCTGCGCAACATGTACCTCCCTACAGATTTTGAAGGTCACCCAATGCGCAAAGATTTCCCATTACTTGCGCGCATAGTGAAGCCATGGCCGGGAATTGTTGACGTCGAACCACTTCCAGGTGACGACGATGAAGAGGAAGGTGCAGCATCATGAGTTTGCTTGGAGATCGTCAGCAATTGGCCTACATTGCGTCGCAAGCCGCAGATGCACGTGTCAACGTCGAACTTGAAACCGAGGGTATGACCCTCAACATCGGGCCGCAGCACCCTGCTACTCACGGAACTCTTCGCATCATTGCTCGACTTGATGGTGAACAAGTTATTTGGGCAGAGCCATCTGCTGGGTACATGCATCGGGGTTATGAAAAGCTCACCGAAGTTCGGACCTACCCACAAGTTACTTCATTGGTGAACCGCATCGACTGGTTGGGTTCTTTCGCAAACGAAGTGCCATTTATTTTGGCCGCAGAAAAGTTGATGGGCGTAGAGGCTCCATCACGTGCTCAGCACATTCGTACCATTCTTTTTGAATTGTCTCGTATCGCAAACGTTTCATTGTTCCTTGGTGACCTTGGTGTGCAGTTAGGCGCAATTACTCCAGTGTTCTTTGCTTTCCGTGATCGTGAATATGTATTGAACCTCATTGAGGGAGCCACTGGTGGACGCTTCCATCCGAACTTTGACCGCATTGGCGGACTAAAAGAAGACTTGCCAGCAGGTTTCATTGACGAAACTCGCAACGTTATGAAGAAGTTGCGAACATTCTGCGACCAGATCGAAGACTTGTTGTTTGGCAATGAAATCTTCCAGTCACGTACGCGTGGCATTGGTGTGATTCCAAAAGATGTTGCATTGCAATACGGCATGTCAGGTGCCAATTTGCGTGCAAGTGGTGTTGATTGGGATCTCCGTCGTGACCAAAGCCTTCCTATGGCATGGGACAAAGCAGATTGGAAAGTCATTACGCATCCCGATGGTGACTCGTTTGCACGTTGCTGGGTTCGCTTGCAAGAAGTGCGCGAATCAACTCGCATCGTTGATCAACTGCTCGACACCATTCCAGCCGGACCTGTCATGGCAAAGGTTCCCAAAATCATCAAGGTGCCTGAAGGTGAAGCGTGGGTCTCAACTGAAAATCCACTCGGTGAGATGGGCTACTACGTTGTGTCACAAGGCGACATGGGTCCATTCCGTGTGAAGATTCGTAGTGCGTCGTTCAACAACATTTCTATTGTGCCGTGGCTGCTGAAGGGTGTCTATGTCCCAGACATCATCACCATCTTGGCATCGTTGTATTTCATTCTCGGAGACATCGATCGTTGATGAATGCTGTCGTGCTGTCCACTGACCTTGCTTACTGGGCACAGTCGTTGCTACGCGTCCTTGGTGGACTTGTGGCAGTTCTGTTGCCAGCGGGAACCATTGTGTACCTCTTTTTGTTCAAGATGATGTCGTTTATGCAGTCTCGTCTTGGCCCAATGGAAGCTGGTCCATACGGCTCGATGCAATTGTTTGCTGAAGTAGGAAAATGGCTGCAAAAAGAAGACATCTACCCAGCGCGAGCAGATAAGTTCCTTTTCAAGATTGCCCCAATCATTGTGTTGTCCAGCACCTTCTTATTGGTAGCAGTAGTGCCGTTCGGACCAGATGCATGGTTTACCAATTTTGAAGCGGGCGTCTTTTACATGCTCGCCGTTTCGTCAATTTCAGTTTTGGGCATTTTGATTGCTGGTTGGTCAAGTGCGAACAAGTACTCACTACTTGGTGGTCTACGTGCTGCTGGTCAATTGATTGCTTATGAACTCCCTATGGTTCTTGCAGTTGTTGGTGTTGTTATTCAGGCCGGAACTATGAACATGCAAGGCATTGTGGTCGCACAAAATGCGGGGTCTATTTTTGGGTGGGATGGCCTTGGCAACCCATACATATTCACGCAATTTGTCGGATTTGTGATTTTCATGATTGCGGTGCAAGCAGAACTCACGCAAGCACCTTTCGACATGCCAATCGCTGAATCTGAACTCGTGTCTGGTTACATGACCGAGTACTCGGGCTTCCGTTTCCTCATTTTCTTCATTAGTGAATTCGCAACTGCTGGTGTGTTCTCCATGATTGCATCGGTTCTCTTCCTCGGTGGATGGGCTGTTCCGTTCTCTTGGTTCGGTTGGACCAACTTGGATGACATTGATAATTGGATGAATGTGGCCGGACCACTCATCTTGTTCACCAAGATGATCGTGTTGTCTTTCATCATCATGTGGGTGCGATTCTCTTACCCACGTTTTCGTGAAGACCAACTGCAGCGCTTTGCATGGAAAGTTCTGATTCCAGTTTCACTTGTCAACATCATGCTGACGGCAATTTTCAAGGTGGCATTCTGATGGCTAAGCCCAAAGTTCCAGGTTTATTGAAGGGCCTTGGCGTTACCTTCGGTACGTTGATGCGCACCGCAACTGAAGGTTCAAACACCATTCAGTACCCGCATGAAAAAGAGACACCTCCCATTCGTGCGCGCGGTGTTATCGCATTGCACGAAGGTAACTGCACGTCGTGCATGCTGTGTGCTCGCTCATGTCCCGACTGGTGCATTTACATCGAAGGTCACAAAGAGTTGGCGCCACCACGTCGCGCTGGTGGCTCTCCTCGTAAGGTCAACAAACTCGACCGATTTGATATTGACTACGCGCTCTGCATGTATTGCGGGATCTGCGTAGAGGTGTGTCCATTCGATGCACTCTTCTGGAGCCCAGAATACGAATACTCAGAGCCTCGCATCGCAGATCTTCTGCACGACAAATCAAAACTGGGCGAGTGGATGGAAACTGTTCCAGAAGCCCCAGAACTTGAAGCCGGAGCGGACAAGAAGGGTAAGAAGTAATGATTGCTGCTGACCTTCTTGTCGCGCAAAATATTGGCTTTACGATTATCGCCGCAATCATGGTGATTGGTGCATTACGTGTTGTCACAACTTCGAACGTTGTGCATGCAGCCCTTTGGCTAGTAGTTGTACTTGCTGGTGCGGCCGCTCAATACGTACTTCTTGCCGCCGAATTCGTGGCAATCACTCAGGTTCTTGTGTACATCGGAGCTGTCATGGTGTTGTTCCTTTTCGGAACAATGTTGACTCGTGCACGTATTGGTGCTGAGACAGATCTGAACAATAAGAACTGGTTCATGGGTGTGCCAGTCGCAGTGCTGCTCTTTGCAACTCTTGTTATTGCGCTCAATGATGGTTTCGGCGATCAGCGTTTGCCATCAGATTCTCCTGTTGTTTCTACTCAACAGTTGTCTGACCAGATTTTTGGGCCCTACTTATTGCCGTTCTGGGCACTGTCGTTTGTTCTCCTTGCCGCTGTTATTGGGGCCATTGTGCTTTCAAGGAGGGACTAAATCATGTTGGTGAATCAGTTCCTTATGCTGGGTGCAGTTTTATTCTGTATCGGCGTCTACGGGGTTATTGTTCGCAAGAACGCCGTCATGGTCTTGATGTCTATTGAATTGATTTTGAATTCAGTGAATATCAACTTATTGGCTTTCTCTTTGCGTAACGGTTCCGTCGATGGCCACACGTTCGCTCTGTATGTCATTGCAGTTGCTGCGGCCGAAGTCGGAGTCGGACTTGCAATGGTTCTCCTTATGTATCGCAACCGTCGCTCCATCGGACTTGACGAACTCTCAGAGATGAAGGGCTGATCAGATGTTGGCAGCAGCGACCGAAATGACAGAGACAGTGTTGTCGTCTGGTTGGTTCCTAGAGAACGCATGGCTTATCCCCATCATCCCCGCAATCTCATTTGCACTCATCATCTTTTTTGGTAAGCGCATGCCGAAAAAAGGCAGCGAGTTCGGTGTTGCTTCCATGTTGGGAGCCCTTGTTCTTTCAGCAGGCGCGGCATACCAGTGGATTCAGCGAGTCAATGGTGCTGAAGAAGGCGCCTACATCGCACCCATTATCAAGACATGGACATGGTGGCAAAACGATGGTGTCTCACTCGGTATTGGTCAACATGTTGATGGTCTAACAGTCACCATTCTTATTGTCGTTGCCTTTATCTCTTCACTTGTGCAGATTTACTCGCTCGAATACCTTCGTGGTGACCGTCGATACACACATTTCTTTGCGTCTCTCACGTTGTTCTCTGCGGGAATGCTCAACATGGTCGTGGCCGAGAACATGATTCAACTCATCCTTGGTTGGGAAATCATGGGTCTGTGCTCGTTCATGTTGATTGGGCATTGGTGGGAAGAAGGCGCAAATAGCCGCGCTGCCCTCAAGGCATTCTTTACTACGCGTACTGGCGACATTGGTCTGTTGACCGGTACTGCTGTCTTGTACTTCGCTGCGAACGAGTGGACAACAAAGACACTCGGTGTTTCTGGATTCTCGATTCGTGGTTTGTCATCGTGGGCGCTTTCGGGTGACCCAAGCTCTGCGGCAATCACCGTTGGTGCTGTGGCTTTATTCATTGCTGCAATCGGCAAGAGTGGCCAGTTCCCACTTCACACCTGGTTGCCAGACGCAATGGCTGGTCCTACACCTGTTAGTTCTTTGCTGCACTCAAGCACCATGGTTGTTGCCGGCGTGTTCCTTGTTGCTCGCGTATATCCAGTGTTCTTCGAAGGCCTCAACATTCTCGGTTCAGGCGCCAACTTCATTGTGATCATCGGTGGCATCACCATTGTGATTGCTGCTCTTCTCGCATTCGTCCAAACAGACATCAAGAAGGTGTTGGCGTATTCAACTGTGAGCCAGTTGGGATACATGATGATGGGACTTGGTGCTGGAGCTTGGTTGCCAGCTGTCTTCCACATCTTTACGCACGCGTTCTTTAAGGCTTGTTTGTTCTTGGGCGCCGGCTCTATTAGCCACAGCTCTTCGCATCACTCGTTTGAAATGAAGAAAGACATGGGCGGACTGCGCAAGTTCATGCCAATTACTTTCACCACTTGGATCATTTCAACACTGGCTTTGTGCGGCGTCTTCCCATTCTCTGGTTTCTTCTCTAAAGACGAAATCATCGACAACGTGGGTTACTCCGGATACAACGTGTTCATGATTGTGGGTCTAGCGGGTGCATTCCTCACAGCTGCCTACATGACGCGTGCGACGTACCTCACCTTCTTTGGTTCGCCGCGTGGCGCATCTGCTGGCGAGCATCATGAAGAAGAAGGTCATGGTGCACATGCAAGTCATGACGATGATGCTCACGACTCTCATGACACTCACGGTCACGATGCACATGCATCACATGGTCCACACGAATCTGGTTGGCTCATTACTGCGCCTCTCATCATCTTGGCCACCCTTGCGTTGAGTTCTGGTTTCTTGAACGCAGTTCCATTTGGTCATGGCTGGGAGAACTTGAAGAAGTGGGTAGAACCAAGTGCTGAAGTCATCAACCCCACAGGTGTTGCTTATGTCGTCGGCGGCGCAGGTGAAGCACGAGTTACTGCCATTGAAGCTGGCTATGAAAAGTCTGATTGCGGAACCAAGACTCCTGTAGATGGCGTGTGTGTTGCGCCGCAACTTAAACATGCGCCATTCAAATGGTCGAAGGCTGCTTTGTCCACGTTCATCGTTTTTGCAGGCATGTTGTCTAGTTGGTTCGTGTGTGTTCAGTTGTATGGACGTAAGAACAAAAAACTTGTTGGTCTCACTGAGCGCAACAAGGCATTGGGTGCGGGGTACAAGTTCCTGTTGAACAAGTACTACCTAGACGCCTTGTACGAAAACGTGATCGTACGTGCCATCGCGCATCCAATTGCGCGCGGTGCGTATTGGATCAACCAAAACATTCTCGACGGCATCGTCAATGGCGCAGGTACCAGCGCCAAGACCGTTGCTGGTTGGGTGTATCGCAATGTCGATCAGAAACTGGTCGACGGTGCAGTGAATAGTTCGGGCAACGCAGCGCAAGCAGCGGGCGGCTCCCTACAACCTGTTCAGTCCGGAAAAGTCAATATGTATGGAGCGTTGTTGTTCGGCTCAGCCGCCATCGGCGCTCTCATACTCGTCATCATTAATACCTGAGGGAGCACATAGGCATGCTTAGCGAACACAACTGGGTGCTATCAGTCGGCACATTCTTGCCACTGGTAGGAGTCATCATCATGCTTTTTCTGCCGAAGGCAGACGAAGCATTAACTAAGGCAGTAGGCATCATCACAGCAGCGGCAACGCTTGCTGTCGGTGTCTTCACCTTGATTCAGTTTGACTACGACCGCGCTGGAGAGATGCAGTTCGTGGCCGACCACGAATGGATCTCTGTCATCAAGTCGTCGTACTTCATTGGATTAGACGGAATCAGCCTTCCTTTGTATTTCCTCTCAATGGTCATCACTTTGTTGGTCATGATTTACAGCTGGAACCATGTTCCTTCACCAGGTAATCCAAAGGCATTCTTCATCTTGATGTTGATATTGCAAACGGGTATGGCCGGAACATTCATCTCTCGTGACCTCATCTTGTTCTTCGTGTTCTTTGAACTTGTTCTGTTGCCGATGTATTTCATGATTGGTGTTTGGGGTGGCGAAAATCGCCAGTACGCATCACTCAAGTTCTTCTTGTACACCATGTTTGGCTCTGCACTTATGTTGGTGGCTTTCCTCGCATTGTTCTTCAAGACTGGTGCAGAGAGTTTCTCTATTCCGTATCTCATCGAGAATGGGTTAAACATTTCTCGTACAACCCAGATCTGGATCTTCGGCGGCATGTTTGTTGGCTTCGCAGTCAAAGTGCCAATGTTCCCGTTCCACACGTGGTTGCCTGATGCGCATACGCAAGCACCAACCCAAGGTTCAGTCATCCTGGCTGCAATCTTGTTGAAGTTGGGTACCTACGGTTTTGTACGAATCGCAATTCCGATTCTTCCGGAAGCAGCAAAAGCATGGGCGCCCTACATCGGTGCTCTTGCAGTGATTGGCATCATCTATGGTGCGCTTGGCTGTCTCGCCCAAACAGATATGAAGCGTTTGATTGCGTTCTCATCAGTTGCTCACATGGGTTACGTCATGTTGGGTATCTCAACATTGACATCGTTCGGTATGAACGCAGCGATGTTTGGAATGGTTGCTCACGGTTTGATTACCGGCATGTTGTTCTTTGTTGCAGGTTCCGTGAAAGAGCGTTACCACACTCTTGAAATCAAGCGTCTCTCCGGCATGTTGTTACAAGTGCCAAAACTTGGCTGGATCATGGGCTTTTGTGCGATGGCTTCTCTTGGTCTTCCAGGCCTTGCAGGTTTCTGGGGTGAATTCCCCGCGATTCTCTCTGCATATCAACCAGCCGACGGGTTGCCGGTGGAGGTTTTCCGCGCATACATGGTGATTGCTGCAATCGGAACTGTGTTTGCAGCTGGTTATCTGTTGTGGATGTTCCAGCGCACAGCGTTTGGTGAGCCAACTGCAGAGTTCTCACCAGGTCATGGTCACGACGAAGACATTCATGATGTCAACAAGTTTGAGTGGGTGGCATGGTCACCTTTGCTGATTGCCATCGTGGTCTTTGGTGTGTACCCACAACTGATGTTCAAAGTTCTCGACCCAGCTGTGGGCGTCACATTGAAGGCTTTCGGAGGCTGACCCGTGCTGAGCACTATTGCTGATGCTGCGTGGTCGGCGCCTGTTATCGACTACCACGCGCTTGCACCCGAGATTGTTCTCGGGGGTGGCATTGTGCTGCTCCTGTTGTTGGATCTCTTTATTGCAGATGCGAAGAAGTGGGTCCTTACTCCCGTTGCAAGTTTCACCCTCCTTGCTGCTTTCATTCCAGTACTGACACTGTCGCTGAGTGATGGAGGAGTCCGTTCTCTGTTTGATGGCCGCTATGTAGTTGACGATTTCAGTCTTGTACTGAAGGGTTTATTCCTGCTTGCTGGTTATGTGGTGGTGCTGTTGTCTGCAGATCACATTCGTGAGGGCGACTACTACCAAGGCGAGTATTGGTTCCTCGTCTTATCGAGCCTTCTAGGAATGGTCATGATGGCGTCTAGCCGCGACCTCATTTCTATTTTCGTCTCGCTCGAGTTCTTGTCAATCCCGGCGTACATGTTGGCCGCCTGGCGTAAGCGTGACAGTAAAAGCAATGAAGCAGGAATCAAGTACTACTTACTCGGTGTGTTTGCCTCCGCAATCATGTTGTACGGCATGTCACTTCTTTACGGCATCACTAACTCCACAAAGCTTGTAGACATCGGCGCATACCTCGGTTCAGACATGTCTGCGATTCGCGCAGTTGCGGTTCTGTTCGTAGTGATTGGTTTTGCATTCAAGATTTCAGCAGTTCCGTTCCATACGTGGGCTCCCGACACTTATCAAGGTGCTCCAACTCCTGTCACTGCGTTCTTGTCTGTTGCATCGAAGACCGCTGGTTTCGTTGCTCTTGTCACTGTTGTGTACGTCGGATTCCCCGGTTCCAGCGAAGTGTGGCAGCCAGTGTTCTGGATCCTCTCTGCGCTCACGATGACCGTCGGAAACGTGATGGCTCTGAAGCAAACAAACATCGTTCGTATGTTGGCTTATTCATCAATCGCTCAAGGTGGCTTCATCCTCATGCCGCTTGCTGCTGCAGGTGAACAAGGTGTTGCAGAGTCCGCTCTGCGCGCTGTAGTCACCTACTTGCTGGTGTATGCAGCAACCAACTTGGGAGTCTTTGCAGTCATCATGGCGGTGTCTCGCAAAACACGCAGCGGCGAGATTTCTTCGTACGGTGGTTTGTTCTCATACGCACCAGGCCTTGCAACACTGATGACATTGTTTATGGCGTCACTCGCAGGTATTCCACCACTTGGTGGTTGGTTCGGTAAGTTTGCAGCCTTCCAGTCACTTGTCTCTGCACAAAACAATTGGGCGTACGCATTGGCCATTATTGGCGGTGTGAACTCTGTTGTGGCATTCGGGTATTACGGAAGCATCTTGCGTGAAATGTGGATGCGCCCCGTGCCTGACGGCGATTCGTCTCCCGTTCCAATTCAGTCATCGCTCATTGTTGCTTTAGCAATCACCGGTTCTGCAACATTGTTGCTCGGTGTCTTGCCAGGAATTGTTATTCACTTCGGTGATCTTGCCGGTCTCGCCGGTGCCTTCGGCGGCTGATTCCATACGCGCTGCTATCGCAGCGTCTCAAGGAAGTATTCCGTTCGCGCAGTTCATGGAGAACGCGCTGTACGGTCCTGATGGTTTCTATTCCACTACAGGTCGCGCGGGTAGACGTGGCGATTTCATTACGTCTCCAGAAGTGGGGCCATTGTTTGGCTATGTCCTGTCGCAAGCAATTGATGCCGTGTGGAGGCGTTTAGGTGAGCCCAGTGGTTTTCAAATAGTAGAAGTGGGTGCTGGGCCAGGAACCCTCGCGCGTTCAATTATCGCAGCCAGTCCACAGTGCTTAGTGAACGGCAGGTACGTAGCTGTTGAAGTGAGCGAAGAACAACGAACGTTGCATCCAGACGGGGTGACATCTACTGGTGTCATGCCCAGCAAGATTGAACATGGTGTCATCATCGCGAATGAATTGCTCGACAATCTGCCATTTGATTTATGGGTGTATGACGATGGCTGGAGAAATGCTCATGTCATACAACAAGGCGATGGTTTCGCAGAGTTATTGATAACCCAAGATGTTCCAGCCTGTTTACCTTCACGCGTTCCACACGGCTCGCGTGCACCAGTACACATAAAGGCGACCGAATGGTTGTCCAATGCTCTAGGCATACTGTCCTCGGGAAGTGTGCTCGTTATCGATTACTGCACTCCACTAACTGCTGAAGTCGCTTCTATGCCGTGGCGTGAATGGTTGCGCACCTACGCGGGTCATGAACGTGGGGCACACTATTTGCGCAACCCTGGTGAACAAGACATCACAACACAGGTGTGTATCGACCAGCTTGCTGCGGTGCGAGAGCCAGATGCAGTGCGAACGCAATCGCAGTTCTTGCAGTTGTGGGGAATTGATGAACTGGTGGAAGAGGGGAAACAGGTGTGGACAGAAAATGCTGCGCGGCCCACATTGGCAGCAATCAAGATGAGAAGCAGAGTTACTGAGGCAGAGGCACTGCTCGATACGACTGGCCTCGGCAATTTCATGGTTCTCGAATGGTCTCTTGCCTCCACCAATGGCAAGTAGGTTGCAGGTGTGATTGTTGTAGAGAATCTCACCAAGTCGTATGGGTCTAAGAAGGCAGTTGACTCGCTTTCGTTCTCGGTGGCGCCTGGTCGGGTCACTGGTTTCCTTGGGCCAAATGGATCTGGCAAAAGCACCACCATGCGATGCATGTTGGGCCTCGATCGCCCTGACACAGGGCATGTTTTGTTCGACGGCAAGGCGTACACAGAGTTTGAACGCCCACTCACTCATGTGGGTTCTCTGCTCGACGCCGGAGATGCCCACAAGGGAAGAACAGCGCGTAATCATCTGCGCTGGATTGCATTAACGCATGGCATTTCAGTGCAGCGAGTAGATCAAGTTCTTCAGATGGTCGGTATGACCGAAGCAGCTAATACACGAGTCGGCAAGTTTTCTTTGGGAATGCGTCAACGTCTTGGTCTTGCTGCCGCATTACTTGGCGATCCACAAGTTGTCATTCTGGATGAACCTGCGAATGGTCTTGACCCCGAAGGAATTCGATGGACAAGAGAAGTGATGCGACATCTTGCAGATGAGGGTCGGTCTGTTCTCGTTAGTAGTCATCAGTTAGTTGAGTTGTCTCTTGTTGCCGATGACTTAGTGGTCATTGGTCAGGGCTCTCTCATTTCTTCTGGACCAATAAGTCAGTTCATGACACAACATGCAAAAACATGGGTACGAGTTGTGTCTCCAAGTATTGATGCTCTTGCGGAACTTGTCCGACTTGCAGGCGGAACGATTGAGAAAACTCCAGAGGGAGTTGATTTTCACGGCATCAGTGCTGCAACTATTGGTGAAATTGCCGCAAAGAATAATCTTGTGCTGCATGAACTTTCGCCCCAAATCGGTTCACTGGAGCAGGCATTTCTTGATGCGACAGATGCTTCGGTGGAATACAGAGGCGAATCCGCCACCTCAACATGGGCGGCTCCGCAGCAATGATTGGTGTCCTTCGTTCTGAATTATTCAAGTTGCGCACTACACGTGCAACAAAAGTTATTGTTGTGTGCTCAGTTGTACTGCCAGCCATCATTTTTACTCTTACTTCGATGCTTGCATTCGGCAATGGGGAAGTAGGTGATTCTCTGGTTTCCATGGTGGGTAACTTTGCCCCACTCACAGGCCTCTTGTTGGGTGTTGTCGGCGTGTTGTGTTCGACGCAAGAGTATTCACAGGGAACAATTCGAATCACTCTCGTTGCAACTCCAAATCGGCTCACAGTTTTGATTGCAAAACTACTGACAACAGTAGTGGTCTCTACGGTCTCCTCTGTCTTGATGTTGTTGCTCTGTTTACTGCCGTCTCAGTTAATTCTGTCATCGCGAAACATCGACTTCGTCACCATTGATACTGATGTGCGTATCTTGTTTTCGGCAGTGATCCTCAGCGTTTTCCTCTCAATACTTGGGTTGTCGCTTGGTTTGGTGTTCAAGAGTTCACCCGGTGCTATCTCTGCGTTGCTCTTGTGGCCCACCATTCTTGAAGGAATGGTGTTCGGTCTTTTGTCGGTGGCATTCGATCGCAACATGATGAAGTTTGCTCCGGTGCAAGGTAACGGTTTCAGGCTCATTGCTCAATACACAGACGAAAGCAATTCGTGGGCAGTTTCGTTAGCGGTTTTCAGTGCTTTTGTAGCAGTGTTTGCGGTACTGGGTGCGGTCTTCTTCTCGCGCCGTGACGCTTAACGCACCGCAGAGAGGGGCGACTAGATGGTGTGTTCAGTCATACGAGTATTTTCACATTGTTCGACACTCTCTTCGTAAATATCTCCAAGAGCTCGTGCAAGGAAACCATTTCGGTCCTCAAATCTTCGATCAATCTGGGTGATAGAACAGTGCGCCCTTGCTGCCACTTCAGCTACGCGAAGACCAAGAACGCCGTGTTTTTCTATCTCGGTACGCGCGCTTTCTAGAATGAGATTTTCAATTTCGGTAACCTTAGAACTCATCTTCGCCACTTCCAAACTTTATGTCCGTAAAACTTTTCCGTAAAGTTGTTACCGAAAGTATCAGTGGTTCTTGACCATGCGCTGGAGTTGTATAGTTGGTGTGTCACATGAGGGTGGAAAGCATATGACGCGAATAAGTTCGGCAATTAAGCACGATGAATCCGATGGGCTGACGCCCCTTGAGCGGGCAGCCAAGAACAAGATGATTCTTGGCCTTTTTATTCCTTTGCAAAATGGTGCGTGGACTCCATCCACATACCCACGAGGAACTGACTGGACATTTGAATACAACGCCGAATGTACCATCCGGGCTGAGGAACTCGGTTTTGACCTTGTATTCGGTCTTGCTCAGTGGTTGGGCAAGGGCGGATTGGGCGGCGACATGAAATTTCGTGAGACCACGCAAGATCCGTTGTTAGTAACAGCTGGGCTGGCGGCCTTAACTAAAAACATCATTTTGATTTCAACCGTGCATGTTCTATACGGCTGGCACCCACTACATCTAGCAAAGTATGCAGCGACTCTTGATCACATGTCCGATGGTCGCTGGGGAATCAATATGGTTACTGGTATTAAAAAAGAAGATTTTGCGATGTTTGGCCTAGAGCATGTGGAACATGATTTGCGTTACGAGATGGCTGATGAATTCGTCGGCATTATGAAGCAACTGTGGCAATCCGATGAGAACCTTGACATCGAAGGCCAATTTTACAAAATGAAGAAGGGATTCGTATCGCCAAAACCTCGCTACGGGCGCCCCGTCATTGTGAATGCCAGTTCGTCGGGACCTGGTTTTGATTTTGCAGCGGAGCACTCGGATCTTCTGTTCATCACACGCCCAGTAGGAAAAGACGTGTATGGCCTTTTGAAGGAACACAATGGGAACATCAAGTCTCGTGCGGCAGAGCAAGGGAAGTCGGTTAAGACAATTATTAACCCACACATCATCTGTGCTGATACCGAAAAAGAAGCGTTTGCACGCCGGCAGGCATTCATTGATCATGCCGACCCTGTAGCACTTAAAAATTTCTTTTCTCTTATTACTGGTGGTGACACGGTTTCATGGAAGGGTGCCGTAATGGATGACCTGGCGGTGGGTGGCAACATGCAAATTGTTGGTACCCCAGAGCAAGTGGTTGAGAAGATGATGCGATTACATGATGCTGGCATTGATGGCATCCAAGTCAATTTTTATGATTACCTACCCGACCTTGAGTATTTTGGTGAAAGGGTTCTGCCTCTCATGAAGGAAGCTGGTCTGCGTAACTGATGAATCACAAAAAAGTTTCTCCGAACCAATTGTGGGAATGGCTGCATGATGGCGGAGAAATTTGTATTGCTGATGTTCGAGACGGAGGTCCCTACTCCCGATCCCACCTTCTCGCAGCGGTCAGTATTCCACTGGCACAATGTGAGGTTCTTGCTCCCACATTGATTCCACGTCGCAGCACCAGGATTGTTCTCTGTGATGAGAACGAATTGATGGCGGAAAAGATGGCTGACATTCTGGTTCCTAATGGGTACGAGGATGTGTCAATCCTTGCGGGCGGAATCAACTCGTGGCAATCTCAGGGTTTCCAGTTATTTTCCGGCAGTGGGATAATTTCAAAAGCATTCGGTGAGTTGGTGGAATCTGAACTTGACACTCCACGAATTGATGCTGAGGTTCTTAATCAATGGCATACCACGGGTAAGCGATTTTATTCATTTGATGCGAGACCGCTAGCCGAATACCGAACAATAAGTCTGCCGCAAGCAACAGATTGCCCTGGTGCTGAATTGGTGTTGCGGATCCCAGCTTTGTTGGCTGATGATGAGACTCCAATAGTCATCAATTGTGCCGGACGGACGCGCTCTATTATCGGTGCACAAAGTTTGCGAAATGCGGGAGTAAAGAATCCAGTCTTTGCGTTAAAGAATGGAACAATGGGTTGGCAGTTAGCCAAATTCTCAACTTTGCACGGGCAGTCAAATATTGCTCCACAGCCTGAGGTTGAAGGAATCGCAATGGCGAGATCTCATGCACTCCACGTTAGAGATAAGTATCAAGTTCGAGTTATCTCTTTGGATCAATTGCGAACGTTTCAGGAAGATGTATCAAGGACCATATATTTGTTTGATGTACGTCAGGGTGATGCGTACGAATCTGGTCATTTGCCTGGAAGTACTCATGCCCCCGGGGGACAACTCGTACAAGCCACAGATTCTTTTGCTGCGGTCAGAAATGCTCTGATTGTTCTTGTAGATGATTACTTAGTCCAATCAGTGATGACCGCACACTGGTTACAACAAATGGGATGGGATGTTTGTGTCCTAGAAGGTGCAAGTGAACACTTCACTGAGAAAGAGCACGATTCCTCTTCAAGGCTGAATATTGCTGATTCAAAGCAAAAGAAAGTGACAGCCTCAGAATTAGAGATTTTACTCAACGACAAAAAGTGTTCCGTCATTGATGTCGGCGAGAGCTATTGGTATCGGGAAGGACGCATCCCTAATTCCTATTATTCAATGCGAACAAAATTAAACCACGCTCTCATGAGATTTCGATACGACGAGACTCTTGTCTTTTGCTGTGGAGACGGTAAGTTTTCGGCTTATGCAGCAGCCGATGCGAAACGTATGGGTTTCATCAATGTCTCATACTTAGACGGAGGTCGCACAGCGTGGAGGCGGTCTGGCTTTCCAGTGGAAAGAATCGGAGAAGACACCGATGATCTGGTGTTAAGCGAAACTGATGATATGTGGTATCCGCCATGGGCACGCAAAGAGGGTGTTGATGAAGCAATCATGCAGTACCTCACTTGGGAAACTGGATTACTCGAACCAGTCAGTAAAGAGACGTATTTAAAATTCAGTGTGAAGAAATAACTTTGTCAGGACGGCTTGTTAGCCAGGCCCCAATGAGCACGATGCTCATACCAAGTACTGCAAGAGCAGTTACTTTTTCATCACGAAATAGCAGACCAAGAATTGTTGCTACGACGGGTGTAAAGAATACGCCAATAACGCCACGTACTGCACCGGCACGCACCATCAGCATTCCGTACATCACGTAAGCAAAACCAGTTCCAAATGCGCCAAGCACTGCAAGTGCAAAGAAGGCCGCCCAGGAAAACGTGCTATCAAAGAATGCTGGTATGCCGAGTGGCAGAGAAAACAACAGAGCAAAAAGTTCTTGCCATAATAAAACGGGAAGCGTTCCGTACTTCACCTGCATTTCACGAGACATGATGCTGGTGAATGCGTAACAACAAGTAGCGGCCAAAAGAAACAGCACTCCGTGCAAAGTTGCACCTTTGTCATCGCCAACACTGCCGAAGGAGATGAGTGCAATCCCAACGAACCCAATGAGCACAGCGGTGATGCGACGCGCCGATGGCATGTTGCGCGTGAGGATGGCCGCGGCAACAACGGTGGTGATGGGGATAGAGCCATTGATCATGCCGGTGACGGATGACGACACTGTCTGTTCTGCAAGTGGATACAGATAGAACGGAATCGTCATTGCAACAAGCCCAAGCATTGCAACGCGTGGCATATCTTTACGATCGATTCGCTTCCGTGCAGCGGGGAAGCAGGCGAGTGCCAGAGCTCCGAAACCAAGTCGGGCAATAGGGACTACTCCTGTCGCAACGTGGTCGATGGCAATAGCGATGAAAAGAAAGGATGCTCCCCAGGTGATTGCCACTGCCGTTGTCATGCCCCACTCGACTGGCCCAAATTGTTGGGAGGTATCGCGGCCAAGGTTCGACGGTGTCACCCGTTCAGTCTTACCGCCCGCCCTAGGGAGTAGCGAGTTCATTTCACTAGTCTCATAGACAGTCACCAGGGGGTTTCAGATGGCCGATTCAGATAACCACGACACAATTGATGCATTGCAATGGGAACAAAGAAAGTTTCCACCATCTGATGCGTTCAAGAAGAACACGTTGGTGGCGGGAACTCATTTGTATGAAGAGGCAGATCGTGATTACGAAGCCTTTTGGGCACGACAAGCATCTGAACTAGTGGAATGGTCACAGCCGTGGGACACCATCTGCGAATGGAATCTGCCGTTTAGCAAATGGTTTGTGGGCGGCAAAACTAATGTGTCGTACAACTGCCTCGACCGTCACGTCCTTGCTGGTAAAGGTGACAAGGTCGCGTTTCATTTTGAAGGTGAACCCGGTGATACGCGCACGGTGACGTATGCGCAGTTACTTGATGAAGTACAAAAGTTTGCAAATGTGTTGAAAGGACTCGGTGTTGCCAAAGGTGACCGAGTCAATATCTATCTTCCGATGATTCCAGAGGCCGCAGTTGCCATGTTGGCATGTGCACGAATCGGTGCGGCTCACTCGGTTGTCTTCGGTGGTTTCTCCTCGCAAGCACTTGCAGACCGAATTAATGATGCTGAAGCAAAAGTTCTGATTACTGCCGATGGTGGTTATCGCCGTGGTGAAGTGTTTGCGCTGAAGCCACAGGCTGATGAAGCAGTGGAGAACGCAAAGAGCATCACCGCAGTTGTTGTGGTGAAGCGTGGTGGCAATACAGTAGAAATGCAAGCTGGGCGCGATCACTGGTATCACGAATTGATGGCAACAGCCGATGCGGTGTGCCCGGCAGAACCAATGGATTCTGAGCAGTTGTTATTCTTGTTGTACACATCAGGCACAACGGGCAAGCCAAAGGGAATCATGCACACCACGGGTGGCTACCTCACACATGTCACCTATACGCACAAGTACGTTTTCGACCTCAATCCCGAAAAAGATATTTTCTGGTGCACGGCTGATGTTGGCTGGATCACTGGTCATAGTTACATCGTGTACGGACCATTAAGTAACGGCGCAACACAAGTGATGTACGAAGGTGTTCCCAACTACCCGGCGAATGATCGCATGTGGGAAATCATCGAGAAGTACAAAGTCACAATTTTCTATACGGCGCCAACTGCAATTCGAACATTTATGAAGTGGGGTGTGGAAGAACCAGCAAAACATGACCTTTCATCTCTAAGACTGTTGGGCAGCGTAGGTGAACCCATTAACCCAGAAGCGTGGATGTGGTATCACGAAAACATTGGGCGTGGAAATTGCCCAATTGTTGACACGTGGTGGCAAACAGAGACAGGTGGAATCATGATTTCACCGTTGCCTGGTGCAACAACCACAAAGCCTGGTTCTGCAACGTTCCCGTTGCCCGGCATTGGCGCTGAACTTCTTGATGACGAAGGAAAGATAGTGACTCATGGTGGCGGTTATCTCACGCTTACTCATCCATGGCCGGGAATGTTGCGCGGCATTTGGAAAGACCCAGAGCGTTACAAAGATGCGTATTGGGCGCGCTTTGAAGGTCGGTACTTTGCTGGCGACGGAGCCAAGTTAGATGACGATGGGTATCTCTGGTTGCTCGGCCGTGTTGATGATGTGATGAATGTGTCGGGTCACCGAATTTCTACAACCGAAGTGGAAAGCGCATTGGTGTCACACCCGAGCGTTGCTGAAGCTGCAGTTGTTGGCGCAAACGATGCCACTACTGGCCAAGCAATCATTGCGTATGTCACCTTGGTAGGGGGTATGGAAGTTGATGAGCAAGTGTTGCGCAATCATGTCGCCAATGAAATTGGTGCAATTGCCAAGCCAAAGACCATCTATTTCACACCAGATCTACCAAAGACACGTAGCGGGAAAATTATGCGTCGCTTGTTGCGCGATGTTGCTGAAGGCCGCAATCTTGGGGACACCACAACTCTTGCTGATGCGAACGTAGTGAACGAACTACAGAAACGCGCTGCCGAAGCCCCAAGCGAAGACTAATTAACGCGCGAGTGCAACAATCAGTGCTGCAACTTGTGAAGCGAATAATCCAGCCATCCATTTATTTTGGGTTGCCATAGTTGTAGCGATTTTTGTTGTTAGTCGTTCTTCAAGAAACCGAATGTCTGTTTTAGTTGCAACTTCAGACCATCCGCTCGGCGGCAAATGTTCGACCAATGTATTTGCTGTGGTCACGCCCAACTTCTTCCGTAGTACCGAATGCATCTCGTATCGCTGCGATTTTGTTATTGCCATTTTATGTACTCCCTAGTTTTATGTCTAGGGGACATGTGTGCGTGGGCTAGTTAGTCGCGGAAGTTTTCAAACTGAAGTGGAATGCCAAGGTCTTCACCTTTAAGCAAAGCCATGACGCCTTGTAGGTCGTCTCGTTTTTTACTGGTGACTCGAACTTGCTCGCCTTGTGTTTGGCTAGACACTCCCTTGCCACCTTTTTCTTTGATGAGCTTGTTGATCTCGCGAGCCTTGTCGGAAGAGATTCCAACTTTCACCGTGACCAATTGACGAACCGTGTCTCCACTTGCTTGTTCAAACTTGCCCCACTCGATGCCTTTGAGTGACATGCCGCGCTTCACGAATTTTTCCTCTAGCAAGACGCGCACTGCACGGGCCTTTTCTTCAGAAATGGTCTTGATGGTGATGATGAGGTCGTTTTGTTCGATGGAGGAGTCCGTGCCCTTGAAGTCAAAGCGCTGGCTCATTTCGCGCTGGGCCTGGTCGATGGCGTTACGGAGCTCTTGGCGGTCAATATCGGAAACAATGTCAAACGATGGCATGGGGTAGAAGGCTACCCACCCGATAACCTTGGCAATTCCAATAGGGGTCGGTGCCCGAGTGGCCAAAGGGAGCAGACTGTAAATCTGCCGGCACTGCCTACGTAGGTTCAAATCCTGCCCGGCCCACCACGGAGAAATCCGTGAACTGAACGGCGAAAGCCGATACAGCCCAACCCGTATTCGACCTCGCTGGATTTTCCAGCGGGGTCGAATGCTGTGGAGGACTATCTCTCAGTAAGAAGGCACTGCATCAGCGCCACATCAAGCCATTTATTGAATTTGCGACCAATTTGCCGCTCAATTCCCACTAATTGGAAGCCCAAAGCCTCATGTAGGGCAATGGAACCCTCGGAAAGAGTGGTAATTCGGGCCATCACAGCATGAAAACCACCGTTTTCGGCTGCCTCGAGCAAGTGGGAGAGCATGGCCTGGCCAATTCCCTGGCGGCCAAGATCTCGGCGCACATAGACAGAATCTTCCACCGAGGTGCGGTACGCGGCCCTTTCCTTATATGGCGAAAGGGCTCCAAAGCCCACGACCTCGCCATCCAGCTCGGCCACATAGACACAAAATGCTCCGGTTCGGGCCCGCTGCCATTCCAACTGATCATCAAGGGAACGAGGCACGAGGTCAAAAGTGGCCGTCTCGTGTTCTACCTCGTAGTTATAGATAGACCGGATGGCCTCGGCGTCGCGCTCTTCGGCATGGCGAATAGAAATCTGTCCCACAGACCTAAGAACCTAGTGCCGTTCGACCTCTTGCACCGATAACCTTTTTACTCCGGCTCGTGGGGGCTTTCTCCATGCGCACGCCCTCTTAGCTCAGTCGGTAGAGCGTTTCCATGGTAAGGAAAAGGTCGTCGGTTCGATTCCGACAGAGGGCTCCGCCATCTGGCTTGCTAGATGGTTGAACGACTATTACGCCAAGGCGGCGTAGCTCAGTTGGTCAGAGCATCCGGCTCATAATCGGAAGGTCATCAGTTCGATCCTGATCGCCGCTACGAAAACATAAATACAACAGATAACAAAACTGCAAGGAGCAGACAGTGAGCAAAGCAAAGTTTGAGCGTAATAAGCCACACGTGAATATTGGAACTATGGGTCACATTGACCATGGTAAGACCACGTTGACGGCTGCTATTTCGCGTACGTTGGCTGATCGTGGGTTGGCTGAGTTCCAAGCGTTCG